>CALGPO010000098.1 GCA_937960465.1 uncultured bacterium | reverse complement strand
GAATATAAATGTTTTAACAGAGACTTGAATCCAATGCTGAATACGATATGGTGGTATGAAAATCTTATAAGGTGTCGCAGGCAAAGTCTTTTACGCATGTTAGTCCTTGCTGTAACCTGTGATTTTATGCAACTGTAAGGTTAAATCACTTCAAAAATAAAATCTATCTCTATAGGTGAGTTTAGAGGAAGCACATATACTCCGACTGCTGAGCGTGCATGCCTGCCTGCATCGCCAAAGATCTCGAATAACAAATCCGATGCAGCATTTAAGACCTTTGGATGTTCTGTAAAATCAGGAGAAGATGCAACATAGCCGTTTAGTTTTACGCATCGTTTTACTTTATCAAGACTGCCAAGATGGGATTTTAGGACTGAAAGCGCATTGATAACGCACTGCCTTGCATCTTCCTGCGCTTCTTCAATTGACACTGATTCTCCGAGCTTTCCTGTCTTAATGAGTTTGCCATCTTTCAATGGAAGCATTCCGCTCAGAAACAGGAGATTGCCTGTTTGAACGCACGGCACATAAGAGCCGAGGGGTTTTGGAGCATCTGAAATGGTGATGCCTAATTCCTTAAGTTTTTCTTCAGGCGACATTATAATCCCAATTCTTCAGGCACGCCGATCCTTCCGAGCACTGCCGAGGCTGCTGCCACTGCTGGGTTTGAGAGATATACCTCGCTTTCTGGATGCCCCATTCTTCCCACAAAGTTTCTGTTTGTTGTTGCCAGTGCCCTTTCTCCTTTTGCGAGGATTCCCATGTGTCCGCCGAGGCATGGCCCGCATGTAGGCGTTGAGACAACGGCCTCTGCATCTATGAATATGTCGAGCAGTCCTTCCTTCATCGCATCTTTGTATATCTGCTGTGTTGCAGGGATGACGATCATCCTCACATTCGGATTCACCTTTCTGCCTTTAATAATCTGTGCAGCCTCCCTTAAATCTTCGAGCCTTCCATTTGTGCATGAGCCGACAACTACCTGGTCTATGGCGATTTCGAATAATTCGGCTGCGGGTTTTGTATTTGAAGGAAGATGAGGGCATGAAACTGTTAAAGGTATCTTTGAGCAGTCGTATTCTCTGATTTCCACATATTTTGCATCTGAATCAGATGTATAAAATTCATATGATCTCTTTGCCCTGCCTTTTACATATTCCTCTGTTATGCTGTCAGGAATGATTATGCCGCTTTTGCCTCCAGCCTCTATTGCCATGTTGCACATGGTGAGCCTTCCGTACATTGGAAGGTTTCTTATTGTCTCTCCTTCAAATTCCATTGCCCTGTATAATGCACCGTCAACTCCTATATCTCCTATGGTATGAAGGATTAAATCCTTGCCCCCGACCCATTTATTGAGCTTTCCATAGTATATGAATTTCATGGATTCGGGGACTTTGAACCAGCATTCGCCTGTTGCCATAGCAGCAGCCACATCTGTTGAGCCGACTCCTGTTGCAAATGCACCGAGGGCCCCGTATGTGCATGTATGGCTGTCAGCACCGATGACAAGATCTCCCGGAACCACAAGACCTTGTTCGGGCAGTAATGCATGCTCAATGCCCATTCTTCCCACTTCAAAATAGAGACCGAGGTGGTAGTCTTTTGAAAACTCCCTCAGTATCTTGCACTGTTCTGCAGCCTTTATATCCTTCTGCGGTGTGAAATGGTCTGGAACAAAGGCAACTTTATTTTTGTCGAATACATCCTTTGCACCTATTTTTTTGAATTCCTGAATTGCAATAGGTGCGGTGATGTCATTTGCAAGGATGAGGTCAACCCTTGCATTTATTAATTCGCCGGCAGAGATTTCTTCCTTCCCTGAATGCGCAGCAAGTATCTTCTCAGTAATAGTCATACATCCTCCTGAAATTGACTTTTTGAAAATACTATTATATTTATATTATATCTATGCTAAGGCTGGATTGACAAGGTTCAAGATAAAAGGTAACCTTAATGGTGGAGGGTATATGCATACAGACGAATACGCTATTACATCTTCAAGGGAAGTGAATATCTGCAATAAAAAACTGAAGGTAATAGAAAAATTCCTCTCAAAGATGGAAAGCAAATATAAAATGAAGACAGAGGTGTTTATTGAAGAATATAGAAAAGGAGAGGGAAGGGACAACAAAGACTTTGATGAGTGGAAAGAGAATTATGAAGCATTGAAACTCTGGAAAGAGCGCAAGAAGCAATATGACGAAATATATCGCAGGATGAGATGAATGACTCTTAAAGCTTATCTCTTTCTTGCGGCGAGTTTGTTTAATGCATTTATGTATGCTTTTGCAGCGGCAACGATTATGTCAGTATCAGCCCCATGTCCTCTTACTGTACGGCCGTTCTCCTCAAGGGAAACCATAACCTCGCCGAGTGCGTCTGTTCCGCCTGTAATACTCTTAACTTCAAATTTTAAGAGACTGCTTTTTGTATGTGTAATGGCTGCAATTGCCTTATAGACAGCATCAACAGGGCCGTCGCCATGCTCCATCTTTTCGACAATATTGTCATTGACATTCAGCTTAATGGCTGCGGTAGGCTTTACATTAACTCCGCTTGTAATCGACAGGTCAACGAGGCTGTATATCTCGGGTGTCTTTGATACCTCTTCCGAGACAAGTGTTTCTATATCTTCATCGAATATATATTTTTTCTGATCGGCAAGGTGTTTGAACTTTTCAAATGCACGATTGAGTTCTTCCTCCGTCAAATCATATCCAAGCTCATGGAGGCGTGCCTTGAATGCATGCCTTCCTGAATGTTTTCCGAGGACGAGTTTTGATCTTGGGATTCCCACATCCTCCGGCTTCATAATCTCATATGTTGACCTCTCCTTGAGCAGGCCGTCCTGATGTATTCCTGCCTCATGGGCAAAGGCATTTTCACCTACTATTGCCTTGTTAGGCTGGACAACCATTCCTGTTATTTTTGAAACGAGGCGGCTTGTCTTGTATATCTCCTGTGTCACTATTTTTGTGTCTGCATTGTAAAACTTCGGTCTTGTCTTTAATGCCATCACAATCTCTTCCATAGATGCATTTCCTGCCCTTTCGCCAATGCCGTTGATGGTGCACTCCACCTGTCCTGCGCCCTTAAGGATTGCAGTAAGGGAGTTGGCAACAGCAAGACCTAAATCATTATGGCAGTGAACAGAGATTACCGCTTTATCGATATTGGGAACATTGTTCATCAAATATTCCATGAGTTCACCGTATTCCTGCGGCACTGTGTAACCTACGGTATCGGGGATATTGACTGTCTTTGCCCCGGCTTTTATGACCTCTTCTGTGACTTTGCAGAGATAATCCCAGTCGGACCTTGTTGCATCCTCTGCCGAAAACTCTACATCATCCGTATACTGCCGTGCCCTTTTTACGGCATTAATGGCAGCCTCGATAACAGCCTCTCTTGACATTTTCAGTTTATACTGAAGATGAATATCTGAAGTGGCTATGAATGTATGGATTCTCATGGATTCAGCAGGCTTCAACGCCTCTCTTGCCCTGTCGATGTCTTCGTTCCTTGCCCTTGCGAGGCCTGCAATAGTAGCGCCTTTTACCTCTGTCGCAATCCTTTTAACTGCCTCAAAGTCCCCCGGCGATGCAATGGGAAACCCTGCCTCTATAATATCCACTCCCAACTTCACGAGCTGTTTTGCCACCTGAATCTTCTCATCCACATTCATGGATGCGCCTGGTGACTGCTCGCCGTCCCTAAGTGTTGTATCGAATATTTTAATAATCCTCATTCCTTACTCTCTATTGATTGCTGTTCTATTTGTTTTAATTTCCTTCTTTTTGCTAAAAGAATTGTATTCTCAATTATACCCCAAAGGAGGTATGCCATTGCAAAGATGAATATTGCAGTTGGAGGATGCACGAACAGGACAAATAGCACTAAAACAAATACAATCAAGACCCAGAAGGGCTTTCTCTCCCTGAAATCTATCTCTTTAAGGCCGTGATAACGCAAGGTGCTGACCATTAACAAAGATAGCAGTATTGTGATAATCGGGAAAAAGATATTTTTTCCCGGAATGCCTGTCCAGAATTCATAATAAAAGATAACCACAGAGGATAGAATAGTTGCAGCGCCGGGTATGGGCATGCCCTTGAATGCCTTTGATCCTGGAGCGCCTGTCTGTATATTGAACCTCGCAAGCCTCAAAGCCCCACATGCAACAAATAAGAACGCCGCTGCCCATCCAAGCCTGCCAAAGGGTGCGAGCGTCCATTTATACATCATCACCGCTGGAGCAACACCGAATGCCACAAGGTCGGAGAGGGAGTCAAGTTCAATTCCGAATCTTGTGGATGTATTTGTCAATCTTGCAATCCATCCGTCAAGGCCATCAAATATGTTTGCAATTACTATTGCCCACGCTGCATTGAGAAAATTGCCGTTTATAGCTGACAGGATTGCAAAGAAGCCGGCGAACATGCCGCATAGGGTTATTGTGTTGGGCAGAAGATATACACCCTTTTTGGGCTTTCTTTCCTCTCTCTTATGTTTAGCTGTCATAATTGAATTTATTATAACATTATACGGAAGGCAGAGATATTTGATGTTTTAACAAATTAATTCATTACCTAACGGTTCCTATTATTGTCTCCCCTGCCTTTACTTTATCGCCGAGCTTAACTTTAATATCGGCATCTTTTGGCAGATAGACATCCAGTCTCGAACTGAATTTAATTATTCCGTATCGCTGTCCTTTTTTTAAGATGTCACCGGGCTTGACCCTGCATACAGCTCTCCTTGCAACAAACCCTGCAACCTGACGGACAAGAATCTTGCCGTGTCTTGTGTTTAGTAGCATAGCGATGTTTTCATTCTGCAAAGATGCCTCATGTTTAAAGGCAGAGAGGAATTTGCCTTTTGTATGAACTACAGATTCCACGACACCGTCACATGGCGCCCTGTTAACATGGACATTCAGAGGAGACATGAAGATGCTTATTTCGATTGCATCACTTTTCAGATGCTGATCCTCCCGAACATTTTTTATCAATATGACCTTACCATCGGCAGGTGACACAAAGATATTATCTCCTTTGGGTGCAATCCTTTCGGGGTCTCTGAAGAAGTACATCATAAAGAGCGTAAGAATGAGCGGTAAAAGGGCTATCCATATCCCACCTGCTATGAAGAAAGAGACAATGGTTAATACAGAGAAAAATATGATAAATGGATACCCTTCCGGTGCAAGTTTAAACATGCCTACGCCTTTGACTTATCCACCAGCTTTCCCTTTTTGAGCCACGGCATCATTGCTCTCAGCTTTGCTCCAACATCTTCGATTGGATGCTCCTCGCCTTTTCTTGTCAATGCATTGAATACAGGCTTGTTTGCCCTGCACTCAAGGATCCACTCCTTTGCAAAGACACCGTCCTGTATTTCTTTCAAGATCTTTTTCATTTCTTTTTTTGTCTCATCCGTGATTATTCTTGGCCCTCTTGTAAGGTCTCCATACTGTGCGGTGTTGCTTATGGAATATCTCATGTTGGAGATGCCACCTTCATATATTAAATCAACGATAAGCTTTACCTCATGGAGGCATTCAAAATATGCCATCTCAGGCGCATAGCCTGCCTCAACAAGGGTTTCAAAGCCAGCCTGAATGAGGGATGTGATTCCGCCACAGAGAACAGCCTGCTCTCCAAAAAGGTCAGTCTCGGTCTCTTCTTTAAATGTTGTCTCTATGATCCCTGCCCTTCCTCCGCCGATGGCAGATGCATAGGCAAGGGCAATATCCTTTGTGTTTTTTGACGGATCCTGATGTATTGCTATAAGGCATGGAACACCGCTCCCCTTTGTGTACTCTGACCTTACGAGATGCCCGGGTCCCTTTGGAGCAGCCATGAATACATTGACATCCGCAGGAGGTACTATCTGCCCGAAATGGATATTAAAGCCGTGGGCAAAGGCAAGGTAAGCACCTTTTTTCATATTTGGTGCAATCTCGGTATCGTATATAAATCCCTGAAACTCATCTGGAAGTAGAATCATTATCACGTCTGCAGTTTTTGCTGCCTCTGAAGGGGGCATGACTTCAAATCCTGCTGCAACTGCCTTGTCCCAGCTTGAGCCCTTTCTCAGCCCGATGATTACATCCATGCCGCTTTCCTTCAGATTGTTCGCGTGTGCGTGACCCTGACTGCCGTATCCCATTATTGCAATCTTCTTCTTTTTTAAGATGTCCAGATTTGTATCCTTGTCATAATAAATTTTTATCATTTTTACCTCCGTATTTGGATTTGTTTTGTTATTTGAGAATAACGAGTTATTATTTTACATATTTTGGAAAATATTTTCCTGCCGGCGAATTGCCTCACCAAAATCGTAATGGGGTCAGGTCTTTAATCTTGCTATTTGGTTTTAGGCATGTATAATATATTTTATGGCAAGACCGTTAAGAATCGAATACGATGGTGCATTGTATCACATTACATCACGGGGCAATGAGAGGAAGCCCATTTTTAAG
>CALGPO010000097.1 GCA_937960465.1 uncultured bacterium | reverse complement strand
TATAAATGTTTTAACAGAGACTTGAATCCAATGCTGAATACGATATGGTGGTATGAAAATCTTATAAGGTGTCGCAGGCAAAGTCTTTTACGCATGTTAGTCCTTGCTGTAACCTTTGATTTTATGCAACTGTAAGGTTTAAAAAGTGCTTGCTCATGTGTATATAAAAGATAACAGATGCATCATCCATCAAGTATCCAATGTAGTAGATGACGGATACAAGATAGAGGGTTGTACAAGTGCGGAGTTTAAAGTCTTTTCGCCGCACCTGATATGCATTCAAGCGTGAAAATCGCTCAATTTAGGTTAAACTAATATGTGTATTTTTGGAGAGGTGCCGGAGTGGTTGAACGGGGCGGTCTCGAAAACCGTTGTGGGGGCAACTCCACCGAGGGTTCGAATCCCTCCTTCTCCGCCAAATTAGCTCATGGTTCATAGTTTTTATTTTTGCTATGAGCCATGATTTGTTTTATGCTATAGTTCTTTAGAAAAATTCCGATAAAAAATTGATATGAAAAAAATAAATGCATTAATCTTTGCTTTTCTATTTCTGGCTACTGGCTACTGGTTGCTGGCTACTGATCTTTTGCCTGCAGCATTTGCTGTAGATAAAGTTTCTACTTCTCCCATTCAGGCTCAACAGGCAAAAAACGGGGCACCCGAAAAGAGCAGTGAAGGATACGACATAGTGATCTTAATGGACTGTTCCGGGAGCATGAAAAAAACAGACCCTCAGAGTTACAGAAAACCTGCAGCAAGGCTTCTCATATCCCTCCTCGGAAAGGATGATCGCATAGGCATTATAGGATTTGGAGAGTCAGCAAAGGTATTGGCCACTCTTACCGAAAATACAAAGAAGAACCGTGAAAGGCTTTTCGGCGTTATCAACAAAATAACATCAAAGGAATTTTCCACAAACATCACCGATGCTGTAAAGAAGGGATTCGATGGACTTAAAACATCCAGCAGGAAGAACAGAGTTCTTATTCTCATGTCTGACGGAAAGCTCGCTCTGGGCTCAAAGGAAAAGGACGAAGCAGCCTTTGCAGAATTGACAGGGCTGCTGCCCGAAGTGGCAAAGTCCGGCATAAGGCTTTATTCCATAGCCTTTACAGAAATGTCTGACACGAAGCTCCTTGAGGACATGGCAAAGGCAACGGGAGGCTTTTTTGGGCTCGCAAAGGCTGATAAAGACCTCCATGTTATTTTTGCATCCATATTCGAAAAGATTAAGTCCCCGGATACAATACCATTGGAAAAAGATACTTTCAATATTGACAAGGATATAAGTGAGGCAATTCTGCTCATTAGCAAACAGCCTGGTACATCCACTACACTCATAGATCCATCAAATGTAAAATATACTCCGACAAAATACAGCAAGAATATCCAGTGGCATGAGACAAAGGTATTCGATATGATCACCATTAAAGAGCCTGCTGTAGGCAAATGGAGGGTAAAGCTGAGCACAAATGAAGGCAATAAGGTTTTTGTCATAACGAACCTTGGTCTTAAGACGTCATTTGATAAGGGTTTTGTAAATAAAGGCGACTCCATAAAGATTGATGCATGGCTACAAAAGGAAGGAGATATAATAACAGAAAAGGACTTCCTTGAGCATGTGTCATTCTCTGCCGAAGCCACTGCCCCTGACGGCAAGGCTACAAAACTTGATCTTCTGGATAATGGCAAGTTCGGCGATGACAAGGAGGGCGATGGGAAATACTCCGCTATATTTGCAGTCAATACTGCCGGCGAGTATAGCATCAAAATAATTGCAGAAGGCGAGACATTTAAGAGGGAAAAGATTTTGCAATTCAAGGCAGCAGAAGCTACTCTGCAGAAGATCGAGAAAAAAGCGTCTGCGGGCAAAGAGATAAAAAAGAAGGATTCGTCATGGGGTGCCGTGATCATGAAATTCGGCATTATAAATTTGTCACTGGCAATCGCAGTTGTTATAATTCTCCTTGTGAGAAAGATAGCTGCAAAATCCAGAACGGGAGTGAAAAAGAAAGGAACTAAAAAATGACGATAACTATCGATGCCCTCTATCTTTTGCTGCTCGGCGAGGTTTCATTAATACTGCTGATAACAGCGATATATTTTTTTGTAAGAAATGGGAAGCATAAAAGACTGTACCAGAAGGCCCTCAAGGAACTGTCGGATATGAGAAGCAGCATGGAAAGACAGGATATCCGTGAGGCAGTGCCTCAGCCGGTACAAGAAGTGAAGGAAGTGCCACTGAAAATGCCTGAAGAACAGCCTACTGCGGCAGAGATGTTTGAAGTGCCGCAGTCTTCTGCGGCTGTGGATGAAACTGCAGATGAGAGTTCACTGGTAGGCAAGATAAATAAGTTGCAGCGCATAATAAATTTCCAGAAGGGCAAGATCATTGATCTGATGTGCTACAAAGATATACTCGAAGGCGCCCATCGGAAGCTTAATATTATTAGGGAGGAGTACCAAGGTTTGAAAGACAGGTTTGTTAAACTGCTGGGGGAATCTGCGGAAAACAAAGGGCTTGCAGAGACCATGGAGACATTTGAGAATAATAATAATGAACTGAGTTCATATATAGAAATCCTTGCTAAAGAGAACGAGACCCTTGCCGAGAAATTCAGGTTATGGGAAGGCGAATTGAAGCAGATATGGGAGGAGGCAGAGAAGAGCGAGGTAATAGATGAAGGCCGGTATGATGAAAAATTAGGCGAGATAATGCATGAAAAAGAGGAGTTAACCGCAAGGCTAAAGGAGTTTGAGGATAAATTACAGGAAAAGACCAAAGTGTTTGAAGATATGCAGAAACAGTACGAGGACCTCGAAAAGGAATATATGATTCTATACAGGCAGCAGCAGCAACAGCAGCAAGGTTAAATAATCTGATGATGGATGTCGAGCATGCTTCAAAAGCTTTACAAAGTGTTGGTCTTTAATTTATGTCAGAGATAACCTACGCATCACTCTATAAAGAGAGCAATGTAGTAGATGATGGATTCAAGACAATGTGTTTAACATTCCTGTGTGCAAAGTTTTTTTCAGCACACTCGACATCCATTTCAAGATGATTATGGGTCTGTCACATGTATTTTATTCCGTCAATCCTGCATAGGCATAATAAAATGACGCTACTGCAAAACTCAGGGATATGAGCCAGAGGAGCAGAAAGTATAGCGCCCTCGGCATATTTTTATTCCTGAAGTGAAATAACATTTTGGGGGTGAGGGTGACCACGCCGAACAAAAGCATCAGCCCCATGAGTATCTGTGTAACGATTCTAACCATAAAATATTTTACTTCATTGGCAGGAATATTGTAAATGCAGTCCCTTTGCCGACCTCGCTTTCTAAAGTAATATAGCCGCTAAGGAGAAGCTAAATTGACAAAATATTTACATAGAAAATATAATTGGTAAATAGTACATGGGTGAATGAGTAAATAAGTGATGGGGTAGATGAGCAGTTCATGCACTCATTAACTCATTTTGACTTATTAACTAAAAGAGGAGGAATTTATGGCAGAAGGCATTGTTGAGCTTACTACTGCTGCATGGGACAAGGAGGTTTTACAGGCCAATGGTCTGGTTATGGTGGACTTCTGGGCAGTATGGTGCGGACCCTGCAGAATGATTGCACCGACAGTTGAGGAACTGGCAAAGGAGTATGCGGGCAAGGTAAAGGTCGGAAAGCTGAATACGGACGAAAATCCCGATGTTGCAAGCAAATACAAGATAATGGGAATCCCGACCATTATGTTCTTTAAAGACGGGCAGAAAGTGGACCAGATTGTCGGAGCGGTTCCAAAGCCCCAGCTCAAGGCAAAAATAGATGCGCTCCTTGGAAGTTAAGTGTTTTTATGTTCGAGAGTTTAAGCGATAAACTGGATTCAATATTTAAGAAATTAAAGGGCAGGGGACTGCTTAAGGAAGAGGATGTGGATGTTGCCCTTAAGGAGATAAAGCTTGCCCTTCTCGAGGCTGACGTAAACTTCAAGGTTGTAAAAGACTTTGTCCAGCATGTCAGGGAGAGGGCAGTGGGTAAAGAAGTTCTTGAAAGCCTTTCCCCCGGACAGCAGGTTGTAAAGATAGTGCATGATGAGCTGTGTGAGCTTTTAGGCACTACAAACCAGAGGATACAGTTGTCACCGAATCCTCCCACGGTCATAATGATGGTCGGTCTTCAGGGATCGGGCAAGACCACCACATCTTCAAAGCTGGCAAGATTTTTTAAAAAAGAGGGCAGAAGGCCGATGCTCGTGGCAGCAGACCTCAAAAGGCCTGCTGCGATTGACCAGCTCATAACCCTTGGCAAACAGATAGACATACCTGTTTTTTATTCAAAAGAGACGAATGACCCTGTTGCACTCTGCGAGAGTGCCGTGAAGCAGGCAAGGATGGAAGGCAGGGACATAGTAATTATCGATACTGCTGGAAGACTCCATATTGACGAAGAACTGATGAATGAGCTTCTATCTGTAAGAACAAAGGTAAATCCCAGGGAAGTCCTTCTCGTTGCCGATGCCATGACCGGTCAGGATGCGGTCAATATGGCAAAGAGCTTTAATGAGCAGATAGGTATTGACGGCATTATCCTAACAAAGATGGATGGCGATGCAAGGGGCGGTGCTGCCCTTTCAATAAGGAATGTTACAGGCAAGCCTATAAAATTCATAGGAATCGGCGAAAAAATAGACATGCTGGAACCCTTCTATCCTGACAGGATTGCTAACAGGATACTTGGTATGGGCGATGTGCTCACCTTGATTGAACAGGCACAGAAGTCCTTTGACCAGAAAGAGGCTGAAAAGCTCCATAAGAGGATAATGGAGGAGAGCTTCACCTTCGAGGATTTAAGGGATCAGTTAAAGAAGCTCAGGAGCATGGGACCTCTGGAAAATGTTCTTGGCATGATACCTGGAATGGGCAAGGCAATGAAGGACATAAAGGTGGATGAGAAGGAGTTTGTGAAGATAGAGGCCATTATCAGTTCGATGACAAAAGACGAGAGAGGGAACCATAACATAATAAACGGCAGTAGACGTAAGAGGATTGCTATGGGAAGCGGCACTACAGTGACTGATGTAAACAGGCTTATTAAGCAGTATCTGGAAATGAAGAAGATGATGAAGATGTTCAAGGGAGGGGCCGGCAAAAAGGGATTCAGGCTTCCAAAATTTGGCTTTTAGCTCATAGCAAAAAGACAATTACTCCGAGCCATGAGGCTATCAGCTAATAAGATTGCATTATTTTGACAAAATATATTAAAATTTTAACTATTTGGAATTTATCGTAGGAGGTGATTGTTTGGTAAAGATTAGATTGACACGAATGGGCGCTCACAAGAAGCCATTTTACAGGATTATTGTGGCGGATTCGAGGGCACGGAGGGATGGCCCATTCATAGAGATTATAGGAACATACGACCCTAAGAAGGAACCATCTGAGATAAAGGTCGATTCAGAAAGAGCAAAATACTGGATTGAGCGTGGTGCACAGCCTACAGACACTGTTAAAAAGCTTCTGCAAAATGCAGGAATGCAGTAGCTTTCTAAACCACAATCCTAAATTCTAAACCCTATGGAGGTGGAAAGATGAAGACATTGATCGAGACGATGGCTAAGTCACTTGTTGATAGGCCTAATGATGTGAAGGTTACCGAGATTGAAGGTGAGAGGACAACGGTTTACGAACTCAGGGTATCTCAGGGCGATCTCGGAAAGGTTATCGGAAAGCAGGGAAAGACTGCCCGCGCAATGAGGACAATACTTGGCGCTGCAGGCACAAAGCTTGGCAAGCGCTGTGTACTTGAGATATTGGAATAGAAGCAGGCAAAATAAAAATTTTCAAAGGGGCGTTTCTTGGAACGCCCTTTGTTTTTTTCTTAAGCAGTTTCAGAGTTCAGGAGTTAGAGAGTGAAAGAATTTATAGAGTTTGTAGAGTTCTAAACTTCTATGCAGCACCTGATATATAATCTTTAGATTTGAATTGCATAATTTAGGTTTTGTCATGAATACAGAGGATGGTCTTGTTACAATCGGGCGGGTATTGAGAGAGTGGGGGTTGAAGGGAGAGGTGACAGTGCTGCCGTTGACCTTTGATCCCGAAAGATTTTCAAAACTCAAAGAGGTAGCTGTTCAGGTTCAGGATAGAATCGAGCAGAAAAAACTAAGGTCTGTAAGACCCCATAAGAACAACCTCCTGATAGGTTTCGAGGGGTGCGAAACACCGGAGGACGCCAGAAGATACCGCGGTGCATTGATAAAAATTAAAGAATCAGAAAGTCCGAAATTGGCTGGCGGTGTTTATTATCACTACCAGATAATCGGACTAGATGTCTATACAATCGATGGCGACTATCTTGGAAAGATAACGTCAATATTCGAGACAGGAAGCAATGATGTGTATGTTGTAAGAGGAGAAGATAGGGAATACCTTATCCCTGCAATAAAGGATGTTATTAAAGAGGTAGATTTAGTGGCAAAGAAGATGACAGTGAAGCCTATGGAAGCTGAAGAAGAATGAAGGATATCGGGTTTGATATAATTACAATCTTCCCTGAGATATTTCATGCCTATCTCGGAGAGAGCATTCTCAAGAGGGCATTGCAGAGACAATTGCTTGATATAAAGGTTTATAACCTAAGAGACTTTACAACAGATAAACACAGGACAGTGGATGACTATCCATACGGCGGTGGCCCGGGTATGGTCATGAAGATAGAGCCTATATACAATGCGGTGCAGGCGATAAAGGCAGCTGATTATAAAAATGGTACGGAAAGATTGACTGTAATGTTAAGTCCTCAGGGCAAAGTATTCAATCAGGAAATGGCAGAAGACCTCTCAAAGGAAAAGAGGAGGATTCTCTTTATCTGCGGCAGATATGAGGGTATAGATGAAAGGGTACGGGAATCCCTCGTGGATGAAGAGATTTCCATTGGAGATTATGTAATGACTGGCGGAGAACTGGCTGCTTTGGTTATAATAGACAGCGTTGCCCGCTTAATACCGGGAGTGCTGGGCGATGAGGAATCTGCAAAGGAAGAGTCTTTTACATGGGGAATTCTCGACTACCCTCACTATACAAGACCTCCTGAGTTTATGGGAATGAAGGTTCCTGAGGTTTTGCTCTCCGGCAACCACAGGGAGATATTACAGTGGAGGAGAAGGGAAGCAATAAAGAGGACTTTGCAGAAAAGGCCTGACCTTTTTAAAAGTGTTGAGTTAAACGAAGAAGATAAAAAAATATTAGAAGATATTAATCGCGGGCCTTGCCCGGGGAAAATACATAAATCAGAGAAATAAAAGTCTGGGGGAAATGTATGAATATGATACAAACAATAGAAGAGGGTTACAAGAAAGAGATACCTGGCTTTAATGTGGGAGATACCGTCAGAATATATGTGAAGGTTATCGAGGGAGACAAAGAAAGGCTTCAGCCCTTCGAAGGTGTCGTGATCTCCCGCAAAGGAAGCGGCGTACGTGAGACGTTTATCGTAAGGAAGATTTCCTTTGGTGTGGGCGTTGAGAGAATATTCCCTGTGCATTCGCCTTCCATTGACAAAATAGAAGTGGTAAGGCAGGGTGACGTGAGGAGGGCAAAGCTCTACTACCTAAGAGGAAAGAAGGGCAAAGAGTCAAAGGTTAAAGAGAAGGCAAGAGAAACAGTAGCCAACGCATAACTATGCAGAACAGGTCTCTAATCCGACCCGAGAAATTTCCATCAGAAAATTTCTCGGGAGACCTTTATGAATATGACAATTCCATCAGGAAGAACGGATTCAGCATAATTGCGGGGATTGATGAGGCCGGCAGAGGACCCGTGGCAGGGCCGGTTGTAGCGGCTGCTGTAATCCTGTCTGATAATATCAGAATTGAGGGTATAAGGGACTCAAAGAAGATACCCGGAAAAGAGAGGGAAGAACTCTTCTGGGCTATACTGCTCAATGCATTGGATATAGGCATTGGTATCATCGATTCTGTGGAGATTGACAGGATTAATATACTGAGGGCCACAAGACAGGCGATGCACAATGCAGTGATGGATTTAACAAATAATTCCGGCAAGCTCGATATAATCCTCATAGATGCCCTTACCATCCCGTCCATAAAAATAAAACAGATGCCTATTATTAAGGGCGATGCAAAAAGCGCATCCATTGCCGCTGCATCCATTATTGCGAAGGTTGTGAGGGATGGCATCATGATCAAGTATCACTCTATCTATCCGCAATACGGGTTTGATAAACATAAAGGTTATGCAACAAAAGCACATCTTGATAAAATAGAAAAATACGGGCCATGTCCTATACACAGGAAGAGTTTTCAGAAGGTTATGGATTTGGCGTTGCCATTTAAGGAGGTGTGATGGAGAAAGAGAGGATTGACGAAGCACTTGAGCTTTTGTGGGAATTGAGCGAGGAAGGAGTCTCTGGCGTAAAGAGGTTTAAATTAAGTTCTGATGACACCGATGTTGATTCCTTGATTCAATTACTGATCCGTGAAGGACTGGTCGCCGTCGATGACAATAATATTAGACTTACAGATAAAGGCAATGAGCTGTCAAAAGGGCTCATAAGAAGGCACAGGCTTGCAGAGAGGCTTTTTACAGATGTATTTGACCTTTCGGGAGATGTTGTTCATGAAGATGCCTGCAAGATGGAGCACATACTCAGCGAAGAACTCACAGACAGCGTGTGCACATTTCTGGGGCATCCCCCTACATGCCCTCATGGAAAGCCCATTCCGAGGGGAGAGTGCTGCAAGAAATACAGGGTGGATGTACAGCCTGTTGTTGTAAGGCTTGCTGATTTTGAGGTCGGGCACAGGGGAAAGATATTATTCATAACGCCATCAGAGGCTGCGAGGATAGGACGTTTAAGCTCCATTGGAATTATCCCTGGAACGGTAATAAAGTTGATACAGAAGAGGCCGTCCATTGTCCTTCAGGTGGATGAGACCACCATTGCCATAGACCCTGAACTTGCAAAGGAGATTTTTGTTAAAAAGGTTACATGAACCGTTTTCGTCTAACTAACTAAGGGGTCAGGTCTTTAATTTTGATATTAACTCTCATCTTTTAATAATCTGCTTATTGTTGAATAATGCATTCCAAGGTGATCTGAGATTTCATTCTGGGCGTACCCATATCTTATTACCGCTTCTCTTATCATTTTGTTCCTTTTAAGCTTGTTTTTTATTGTGACAACTTTAAAAAGTTGTGCAAGTGCAGGCCTGCCTACATATCTCTGGCTTCGTGGAATCTCCCTTATTTCTTCATGTTTTCTGACATGATCCATAAATTTCTCAATAAAATCTTCTTTTCCAAGTATAATCTGTCCTTTGACCGATGTCCATATCGTGCTCTCGCCTATGCCTGCCTTTACAAATTCTCGATATTTTTTGACAGCAAATCCTCTTTTTGTTGAAAATTGTCCAAGTATCCAGTCAATGGTCAGGCAAGGATGTGGCTTTTCAAACCCAACTGTGCCACGATAACTGCTCCATTTCCATTCTCCAGGAGTTCCGGTTGCCTTAGCCCTTACCGGATTCAGTACTACATATCTGCATGTTTCAAGCAGATGGCTTTCCTTGCTGACAAGTATCGCTTTATACCTGCCCTGAAAAATATGTCCAACCCTATCATGTTTTTTGTTGAATGCTTGGGTATAGACGCCATTTAATTGCCTCATTCCCTTTGAGAGGTTGCCATCCGGTGTTTCTATAACCAGATGATAATGATTGTTCATCAGGCAGTAGGCATGACATAGCCAATTGTGCTTTTCGTTAACTTTTTTAAGTGTATCGAGGAAAAGCGAACGGTCGTCATCATCTTTAAAAATATTCTTTCGTTCATTTCCTCTGGAAGTTATGTGATATACAGCACCGTCATACTCTATTCTTAATGGTCTTGCCATGGGAAACTTTATAACATAAAACTAAGAAATGTCAAAATTAAAGACCTGACACCATGACACCCGGTGCGGCGGTCGTTATGCCGCATCCTGAGGAGTGATTTGTTACACATTAAATCTTTTTATTTTCAAAAATATTCAATTGGTTTAAGTATTCTTTAATCCTCTGCTCTGCTAATTTCACATAGGAAGGTTCAATATCATAGCCGATATAATGTCTGTCATCTTTTAATGCTGCAAGACATGCAGTGCCACTACCACAGAATGGGTCTAAAACAATATCTCCTTTGTACGTGTACAATTGAATCAGCCTGTGCGGTAATTCTTCAGGGAATGGAGCAGGATGTCCGATACTTCTTGCAGAAACGGCAGGGAATGTCCAGACGCTTTTTGTCCACTCAAGAAAATCTTCTTTAGTGATTGTATCTTTTTTATGTCCTTTTTTTCTTGAAAATGATTCCTTAGAAAATACCAAAATATATTCGTGAATGTCTCTTAATACCGGATTGCCTGCGGACAACCAACTGCCCCATGCAGTTGAGGGACTTGCGCTTGATGCCTTGTTCCAGATAATTTCTCCTCTCATTAGAAAACCGATCTCAAGCATATCCTCAATGATATAAGCATGCAAGGGGATATATGGTTTTCTTCCAAGATTGGCAATATTAATACATGCCCTGCCGCCTGTAACAAGAACACGGTATGTTTCCTTAAACGCTGTTTTTAATAATGTTCTATATTCATCTAATGATAAGTCTTCATCATATTCTTTTTTTACATTGTAAGGCGGTGAAGTAATCATCAAATGAACACTGTAATCTGGGATTTCATCCATTGCCTCGCTGGATTTACAATATATTTTGTCAAGATTCTCAGGGGGGATAGGATTTTCAATAAACTTAATATGTTCAGGAACTTGTTTGTCTTTATATAATTTACTGTTATAGAATTCTGTAGAATCGTGATTTATCCTCCCAGTAGTTCCGAAGGAACTTGTTTTAGTGCCATTACGTCTGTATTTTTTAAAAGCTTCTCCTTGATTACTCATTGATTAATTTTAAAAAGACCTCTGCTTTCTTTTCATAAGTTGATTCTTTATTTGCTTTCTCTATGATTTGACCTAACTCTTTTTTGCTTTTCATGCTGGAAAAGTAATTTCTTTCTTCAGACAAATTGCTGTGCTTCATTGAAGAACCTCTGTTCGACTTCTTTGTTCCACAGTTTTTCCATTTGGGCTATTTTACCTTTTTTCAATTAGGTAATGAAAGGATAGAATTTTCTTAACAATATCGGTATTGCGTATGATTTTATCTTATGTGTAACACCTGAAGTGTGCGGTGGCGATTCGCCATCCGCACGAGTGATTTGTTATGGGTCCTCTATTTTTCTCTATTTTGCAGTATTGCGTTCACAAACTGTGGATTGCGCGCACAATGAAAAAGTCCGAATACAGTAATCTGATCTTCTTCTACCATAAAATAAATGGCGTATGGAAATCGTCTGAGTAAACGCCGCCGAAACTCTCGGTAAACTTTGGGGTAAAGCGAGGGATTCCATGAAATTTCATTTGCAGAGGAATAGAACATCCGAAGAAATTCTTCACCGAGACCTTCGGATTTTGTTTCATACCAACTATAGCCATTAATGGCATCTCCTTCAACTTCAGGAAGAAACCGTAGGTTATATGTCATTTCCTTGATTTTATTCTTCTCTGAAGTTCATCAAGAGATAAAAGTTCTCCTGGCATAGCTTTATATCTTGTCAGTCTTTTGTCAAGCTCTGTCATATGGCTTTGGGGGACGGGAATGGCAGATTCATCAGAAGAAATGCTATCCCACAGATCCTCGACTAGAAGGATCTTTTCCGGTATGCTTAGCTTTTCAATTTGTGGAATGTCCTTTACACGCATAACTTTGCTCCTTTTCTATAACTGATTTATTTAATGATAACATTTTTATCTTTGTTTATCCCAATGCCATGGCTGACACAACGGGGTTGTCAACTATCCCAAGTCTGACCGAACAGTTGTTATTGATTTGCCTTGCTTATCCAAGCCAATCCCATTGCGGTCAGACTTTCATCATAGGATTGGGGGTCAGGTCTTGAAACTTGATATTTATAAAATGAAAAACAGGCAAATGGTAAATGTTAAAAATAAAGACCTGACCCCATTGACCATTTCCTTTTCAGTATTTCGTATTTTATGATATTATGGACTAAAAGCGAATAGGCGGAAAATGTGGGAAAATTGTCCGGCTCTAAAAATAATCTACTTCCTGACTTTCAAAAATTCCTTTTGGAAAGAAAGCTTGCTCCTGAAAAGAATATCCCGTTTTTAGCGTATTGGGTAAGCAGGTTTTTAGGATTCTGCCGCAGGCTTGAGCGCGTAGCAACGGAATATAATGAGATAACCGTTCAGGAATTTATTGAAGAATTGCGGGCGGACAATCGTACTCTTGACTGGCAGCCCCAACAGGCGGAAGACGCAATAATCCTTTATTATTTCAATTATCTCGGCAAAACCGGTGGACAGACCGGAGGTATTGTAGGAATATCAGATGCAGAGAATGCTTTGAGAGAGGGGACAAATCTTTTGATCGCGGAACTGCTTTACGGCGCCGGCCTTCGTCTTATGGAGCTTGCCCGGCTCAGGGTGCAGGATATTGATTTTGATTCGAATACTGTCTTTGTCCGCAGCGGTAAAGGTGATAAAGACCGTTCCACAATACTTCCATCAGCGGTAAAAGAGCGTTTGGCTGATCATTTGAACAAGATTAAACTCGATGCGCTTTATGGAAAACAGCAATGACGATTAACAGGTTTTCTTTTAATCTTATGTAAAGGGTTTCATGAAGCGCCTCTATATTCAGATCAAGGGCATTGTTCAGGGCGTGGGTTTCAGGCCATTTATCTACAATCTTGCCAAGAGTCTTGATGTCAAAGGATATGTAACTAATACCTCTCAAGGCGTCATTATCGACGCCGAGGGAGATAGTCTCAATGAGTTTGTCAAATTAATCCGTTCCAAGCGCCCGCCTCTTGCAAAGATAGACAATATCGAAATGCGGGAGATGCCTCAAAAGGGATTTCAGGGATTTTCAATAATAAAGAGTCTCGATGAAGGCGACTTCACGCTTGTTTCTCCGGATACATCAGTCTGCTATGACTGTTTGATGGAGATGTTCGATCCGACCGACAGGAGATACCTCTATCCGTTCATAAACTGCACCAACTGCGGGCCGAGATATTCGATCACTAAAAAAGTCCCTTATGACAGGCCGAATACGACAATGTCTGTTTTTAATATGTGTCCGCAATGCCTTTCGGAATATAACGACCCTTCAAACCGCAGGTTTCATGCACAGCCGAATGCCTGCCATGAGTGCGGGCCACAACTTGAATTTCAAATTTCAAATTTCAAATTTCAAATTCACAAGACTTCGAATCCGATAGTGGCAACGATAAACCTTTTAAAACAGGGCGCGATAGTTGCCGTTAAAGGCATTGGAGGTTTTCACCTCTGTTGCGATGCTGAGAATGAAGATGCGGTTAAAAGATTGAGAGAGCATAAGAGGAGGAGTAATAAACCCTTTGCTCTTATGTCTCCGGATGCCGGTACGATCAGGCAATTCTGTGATGTTTCTGATGAAGAAGAAACCCTGCTCAAAGACAGGCGCAGGCCGATAGTGCTGCTGAAAAAGAAAAATAATAGGCTCCCCTTTGAAATCGCTCCGAACAATAAATATCTCGGTTTTATGCTTCCTTATACACCTCTGCATTATCTTTTGTTTTTCTATCCTATCACCCATAACCCATCACCTATCACATATCATTTTAATGCCCTTGTCATGACAAGCGGCAATCTGTCAGAGGAGCCAATAGTTATAAGCAATGACGAGGCAGTATCAAAACTCTCAGATATTGCAGATGCCTTTCTCCTGCACAATAGGGGTATTTTCATGAGGGTGGATGATTCGGTGATAAGAATATACAGAAGCGGAGAAGCGGGGAAACGTGGAAACGGGGAAACAGAAAATAATTTACCGATTCATCCATTCACCGATTCACCCATTCGCAATATTCAATTTATAAGGAGGGCGAGGGGTTATGTGCCGGAGCCGATCCAACTAAAAGATGACGGCCCTGATGTTTTAGGCTGTGGCGCTGATATTAAAAACACATTTACTATCACAAAAGGTAGTTATGCCATTGTAAGCCAGCATATCGGTGATATGGAAAACCTTGAGACACTGAATTTCTTTGAAGAAACCCTGAATAATCTGAAACAGGTTTACAGGGCAAATCCCGTTGCCATTGCTTATGACCTGCATCCAAATTATTTATCCACGCAGTGGGCGCTGTTGAAATCTCAAATCTCAAATCTCAAATCTCAAACAAATCACAAATCCCAAATCTTAAATTCCCAATACACATCACCCATCACCTATCACCCATTGCCTGTTTTTTATGGCATTCAGCACCACTATGCCCATATAGCGTCTGTAATGGCTGAGAGCGATATTAAAGATGAGGTTATAGGCGTTGCATTTGACGGCACTGGATATGGAACAGACGGAAACCTCTGGGGTGGTGAATTTATGATCTGCGATTTAAAGGGGTTTGAGAGGGTTGCCCATTTTAAATATATTCCACTGCCTGGCGGCGATAGGGCTATAAAGGAGTGCTGGAGAACAGCAATAAGTTATATTGCAAAAGCAGTCAGCAGTCAGCAGTCAGGAGTCAGGAGTGTTTGGGATTGGCTCGACTTTATAGGTTTTGTCGAAAAGTACGGAAAAGACAAAATTGGTAACATCTTAAAGCTTCTTGACAACAAACAATTTTCTCCGCTCTCGTCAGGCGCAGGCAGGCTGTTTGATGCAGTATCTGCAATTGCAGGGATATGCAATGAAAATACATTTGAAGGCGAGGCTGCAATAGCATTGGAAAACACGGTTCACGGTTCACGGTTTACGGTTTACAGTGAGATGTATCCTTTTGAAATTTCAGAGGGTGAGCCGATGACCATAGATTTTTCGAAGATGATTTTGCAGGTAATTAAAGATGTAAAACTTGAGGTGGACAAAGGCCTTATTGCTGCCAAATTCCATAATGCAATGATCAATATAATAACAGAAGCTGTCAATTGCATAGGCAAAAAGTACAGGATAAAAGAAGTTGCACTAAGCGGAGGTGTTTTTCAGAACGAATATCTTCTAAAAGGCACGGTTAGTCAGCTTTCAGCCCTCGGATTCAATGTCCATACTAACGAGAAGGTTCCATGCAATGACGCAGGCATATCCCTCGGACAGGCATATATAGCAAGGGAAAGATTAAAGGCTGGACTTCATCACGATAAGTGCAAATCCGTTTAAAAATGCAACCCATTGAAAAAATCCTTGACAACCTGATTGTTATCTCCTAAACTTTTTTCAAAATAAAAATTCCTTGACGGGAGGGGTTTTATGCAGGACGATAATCTATTTGACGGTCTTTCGCGACGAGGGGTATCGAGAAGGGACTTTATGAAATTCTGCACTGCCATGGCAGCAACACTTGCACTGCCATCGAGCTTTGTGTCGCAGATAGCAGAAGCCCTCGAAAAGAAACAGAAACCATACCTTGTCTGGCTTGAATATCAGGACTGCGCAGGCGATACAGAGGCACTGCTCAGGGCAAACAAGCCTACGGTTGCGGAGATAGTACTGGATATTTTATCCGTGGATTATCATGAAACCATAATGGCTGCGGCAGGAAAGCAGGCAGAGAAATCCCTGATGGATGTGGTTAAGAACCATAAGGGTAAATACTTTGTTGTTGTGGAGGGATCTATCCCCTTAAAAGATGGCGGTGTTTACTGCTGTGTTGGAGGCAAGGCAGCTATTGATATTGCAAAAGAGGTATGCGGCAATGCCCTCGCAACAATTGCGGTTGGAACATGTGCGGCTTATGGAGGCATCCCTGCTGCAAATCCAAATCCTACAGGTGCCGTTGGTGTAAAAGAGGCTGTGGGCGGAACAGTTGTCAATCTTCCAGGGTGTCCTGTGAATGTGGAGAATATAACAGCAACCATAGTCCATTATCTTACATTCGGCTCTTTGCCCATCCTCGACGGTCTTGGCCGTCCATACTTCGGTTTTGGCAAGAGGATCCATGACAATTGCGAAAGGCGCGCCCATTTTGATGCAGGGCAATTTGTAAGACAGTGGGGAGACGAGGGCCACAGGCTCGGATGGTGCCTGTATGAAATGGGATGTAAAGGCCCAGCAGCTTATCAAAATTGCCCAACGATGAAATATAATGAAAAGACGAGTTGGCCTGTTCAGGCAGGACATGGATGTATTGGATGTGCAACGCCCAATTTCTGGGATACAATGACTCCGTTTTACAGAAGACTCCCGAAGGTTCCGGGCTTTGGTGTTGAGACGACTGCCGATAAGATTGGGCTTGGCATAGCAGCGGCAGCAGCAGCCGGTGTAGCAGCGCATGCTATAGCAAGCTCTGCAAAGAAAAAAGAAAGCGGAGAGAGTAAATGAAAATAACGAGGAGGGTTTTTTATGGCAAAGATAGCAATTGATCCTATCACGAGGATTGAAGGTCATCTGAGGATTGAGGCACAGGTAGAAGGCGGCAAGGTGGTTGATGCATGGTCATCCAGCACCATGTTCAGGGGAATAGAGATTATCCTCAAAGGCAGGGACCCGAGAGATGCATGGGCATTTACCCAGCGAATATGAGGCGTCTGAACAACGGTTCATGCCACCAGCTCCGTGAGAGCGGTAGAAAGTGCATTAGGAATTATAATACCGGATAATGCGAGGATAATCAGGAACCTTATTACCGGTATTCAGTATGTTCAGGATCATGTAATACACTTTTATCATCTTCATGCCCTTGACTGGGTGGACATTGTGAGCGCCTTAAAGGCTGATCCTGCAAAGACATCATCGCTTGCACAGTCGATCTCGGATTGGCCAAAATCATCGGCATCTTATTTCAAAGGTATCCAAAGCAAAGTAAAGGCCCTTGTGGACAGCGGCCAACTCGGCCCATTTGCCAATGCTTACTGGGGGCATCCTGCATATAAACTCCCTCCTGAGGCAAACCTCATGGCAGTGGCCCATTATCTTGAGGCACTTGAATGGCAGAGGGATGTTATAAGGATTCAGGCACTGCTTGGAGCAAAGAATCCCCATGCACAGACATATCTTGTAGGGGGCATGTCCATACCCATTGACCCAAACAGCCAGAATGCCTTAAACGCAGATAGCATTGCCTTCATGTCAGGGCTGGCAAAGAAGGCCCTTGAGTTTGTCGAGAATGTATATATTCCTGATCTGTTGGCTGTTGCCTCATTCTATAAAGAGTGGGCAAATTACGGTAGCGGTGTCGGGAACTTCTTTGCCTGTGGCGAATTCCCTAATGATAATGCAATCGATACTAAAAATCTGTGGCTTCCGAGAGGAATTATAAAGAACAAGGACTTAAGCAAGGTCCATCCTGTTGACCACACAAAGATTATGGAGTATGTGACCCATTCATGGTATGAATACAAAGAGGGAGATGCAAAGGCAAAGCATCCATGGGAAGGAGAAACAAGTTTTAAATACACAGGGCCAAAGCCTCCCTATGAGTTTCTCGATACGAACAAGAAGTATAGTTGGCTTAAGGCGCCGAGATACGAGGATATGCCTATGGAGGTGGGACCACTTGCAAGGATGCTTGTTGCTTATGCATCCGGACACAAGAGGGTAAAAGAGGTTGTGGACAGCGTACTCAAAAAACTGGGAGTAGGCGCTGAGGCGTTATTCTCTACCCTCGGACGTGTTGCTGCAAGGGGTATCGAGACTCTGGTTACGGCAGAGATGATGTCTGTATGGCTTGACCAGCTTGCTGCAAATATGAAGAAAGGGGATTACCGTATACATAATGGAGATAAATGGGAGCCGTCTTCATGGCCCAAAGAAGCCAAAGGATACGGTTTCCACGAAGCACCGAGAGGCGCCCTCGGACACTGGGTGTTAATCAGAGACGGAAAGATCGCAAATTACCAGTGTGTTGTGCCGAGTACATGGAACGGCTCGCCGAGGGATGCGAAGAATCAGAGAGGGCCTTATGAGGCATCACTTATAGGCACACCTGTTGCCGACCCTAATAAGCCTGTTGAGATACTTAGGACCGTTCATTCCTTTGACCCGTGCATGGCGTGTGCTGTTCATGTGGTGGATGCGGAAGGCAAAGAAGTAACAAAAATCAAAGTCATTTAAGGGGGATGCCATGTTAAAGAGGGTTTATGTCTGGGAGTTTCCTGTAAGGCTGACCCACTGGATAAATGTTCTTGGTATAGCCTCTTTGTCAATCACAGGATATTACATCGGGAATCCATTTGTCCATACCGTTTCCGCTAATCAGTACATAATGGGATGGATGAGGTTCATACACTTTGTTGCTGCGTATCTCTTTGCAGTGAGTTTTCTGATAAGGATATACTGGTCGCTGGCAGGGAATAAGTATGCAAGCTGGAGGGTCTTTAACCCATTCAGTGCAGGCAAATTCAAAGAATTAATCGAAGTAACAAAGTTCTATCTCTTTATGAAGAAGGAGCCGCCAGCGGGTGTAGGACATACCGCATGTGCCACTTATGTCTATCTCGGATTATTCATCCTGTTCATCGTGGAGATTCTTACTGGATTTGCCCTTTACTCACAGAGCCATGTTGGCTTTTTATGGAAGCTTATGGGCGGCTGGATGCTGTCGCTGTTCAGTGCTCAGACTTTAAGGCTCTATCACCACCTTATAATGTGGCTGATAATCGCCTTTGCCATTGCCCATGTTTATATCGGATGGCTGCTGGACAGGACAGAGAGGAGCGGTGTTATGAGTTCTATATTCAGCGGGTATAAGACAGTGGAGGAAGAATAATGGGTTTGATCTGAATTGTGCAGGTATGGCAGCAGGTGTGCATCAAAGCCTTTACAAAGTCGTTGTTTTTTACGCATATTAAAAGACTATTAACGCCTTTACCTAAATAGATAGCAATGTAGCCTGTCTGCGTGCAACGCACAGGCAGGTAGGTGACGGATTCAAGAGAATGCTTACAATATTGCAGTGTGTAAAGTCTTTTTAACACACCTGCTGCCATATATATAGCAATACTTGCGTAATTTGGTTTTAAGAAAGAGGAATTAGGTATTGAATATAGCTGTTATTGGTCTTGGCAATATACTTTTGAGGGATGAGGGCGTCGGGGTTCATGCAGCAAACACCATAAAACAAAGGTATACCTTTTCTCCTGATGTGGAGATAATCGATGGTGGAACCATGGGCCTCGATCTTCTACCAATATTTGAAGGACGAGATAAAGTCCTGATTATTGATGCAGTTGATTTTGGAAGAGAGCCCGGCCATATCGGGATGATCGAGAATGACAACATTCCATCCGTCCTCAACTCAAAACTCTCTGTCCATCATATAAATCTTTCGGATGTCCTTTTTGCCGCAAAACTGATGGATATATCTCCGTCAGAAATATGCCTTATCGGGATACAGCCTCAATCCCTCGATGTCGGCCTTGACATGACAGGTGAGATTAAGGGGAAAATAGAGATATTGATAGATGCGGTTATCGGAAAGCTGAAGGAGTGGAATATAGAATGTGTCTTGCTGTCCCATCAAAAATTGTCGAAATAAATAATTTACTCGCCACCGTAGATGTTTATGGCGCAAGAAAAGAGATAAGCCTTCTGCTTCTGCCTGAAGAAGCAAAGATAGGCGATTATGTCTTAGTGCACGCAGGCTTTGCAATCCAGAAGGTGGACGAAGATGCTGCAAAGGATGCCCTCAATCTTTTAAGAGAGATTGCAGAAGCCATGGAAGAATAGCCTTTCTTGCCTGTAAAAGCCTGTTTATGCTATTTTACAACTACTTTGAGCGATTCTGTATTCAGACCTGTCTGCGTGCAACGCACAGGCAGGCCTGCATTACAAAATCGCTAAATTTCTGCTGCTTACAGGAGATATTATGGTTAAAAACGACAGATGGATAAGGGAGATGGCTCAAAAGGGAATGATAGAGCCGTTTAACAGAAAGCAGGTCAGGAAGGGTGTTATTTCATACGGCGTCAGTTCTTACGGCTATGATATGAGGATCAGCGATGAGTTTAAGATATTCACCAATATAAACAATACCGTTGTTGACCCAAAGAATTTTGACCCCAAGAGTTTTGTTGATTACAAGGGCGATGTCTGCATCATACCGCCAAATTCCTTTGTCCTTGCCAGTTCCCTCGAATACTTTAGGATTCCGAGGGATGTGCTGGTCATATGCCTCGGCAAATCAACATATGCGCGATGCGGTCTTATTGTGAATGTTACCCCGCTTGAGCCTGAATGGGAAGGCCATGTAACAATAGAGATTTCGAATACTACTCCCCTGCCGGCAAAGATATACGCAAATGAAGGCATAGCACAGCTTTTATTTTTACAGGCTGCTGAGATTTGCGAGGTTTCTTACAAAGACAAGGCCGGAAAGTATCAGGCGCAGAAGGGGATAACCCTGCCGAGGATGTGATATGCCGTGGAAGGAGAAATTAATCATTGCCCTTGATGTTTCGGATGCGAAACAGGCACTGAGCATTGTCGATATGCTCGGCGACTATGCAGGTGTGTTCAAGGTCGGCTTCGAGCTTTTTGTTTCAGCAGGGCCAAGGGTGGTTGAGGATATTCATAATAAGGGCAAAAAGGTATTCCTTGATCTGAAGTTCCATGACATTCCAAACACCGTCACAAAGGCAGCATTTGCAGCATCGAGGCTCGGCGTATACATGTTCAATGTCCACGCATCAGGCGGACTCGATATGATGAAACGGTGCAGGGATTCGGTTGCCGAGTTATGCCTTAAGGAAAATATTCAAAGGCCGAAGATTATCGGGGTTACTGTACTGACGAGCCTCGATAACGAGGTTTTAAAGAATGAACTTTCTATTTCCCATGGAATCAAGACCCATGTAAAACATTTAGCATTGCTGGCGCAAAAGGCAGGGCTCGACGGCGTTGTTGCATCTCCTCACGAGATTTCCATGATAAAGCAGCACTGCGGCAAGGGTTTCCTTGTGGTTACTCCGGGTATCAGGCCTTCATGGGTTGCACCAGATGACCAGAAGAGGACAGCGACACCAAAAGAGGCCCTGAAAAACGGTGCGGATTATATTGTCATGGGCAGGGGAATACTGAAGCAGGAAGACCCTATCAAGGCACTGGAGCTTATCTCTTTAGAAATACTCACAGCATAAACCTAATGCTAAGCAACAACTTGCGTATTAACATGAAGTTAAATATAAATAAAAGAGATTTCTTAGATTCAGTCAAAAATGGCAATATTCCTCCACTCTATATCGAGATTCCTTATTTTGAACCTTACATTGTTTACGAATCCCTCGGCTGCAGCACAAACTCCATCCTTCTTGAAAGCGTAAAAGGACCTTACAAGATAGCCCGCTATTCTTTCATTGCCTTTGATCCATATCTTGTCTTTAGAGTTAAAAATGGAGAGGTAAGCATAGAGTCAAGAGTCAGGAGTTCTGTCTCATTCAGACCACAGATGGAAAGATTAAAGGAACTCGTAGCAGCATATCCCCAGAAATACGTACCTGAACTACCTCCGTTTCAGGGAGGAGCCATCGGATTGTTAAGTTATGACTTTGTCAGATACATCGAAAATATCCCGAAGAATGCCGTTGATGACCTTTGTATTCCCGATGCACATTTCTTTATGGCTGACAGGGTAATAGCCTTTGACCATATGCATAAGAAGTCATGGCTGATTATTTCCCCGGGTGCGAGGGATACGGAGCTGGGATACAGGGACATTTCACATATTGATTGGAACATGGCGTATGAAGAGGCAAGTGAGAAGGTAAGAGTTATGAGTTATGAGCTAAGAGATATTAGAAATCCGATAACCCATGAAACTCCAGACTCCAAACTCCAAACTCTAAACTCTAAACTCAATTACGAGATGTCAAAAGAACAATACATGGATATTGTCAGGAGGGCAAAGGAATATATTGCTGCCGGAGACATATTCCAGGCAAATCTTTCACAGAGGATTTCAGCCGAGATAGGCGATAAAGACCCGTGGGAAATCTACAAGGTGCTGAGATCGGTTAATCCATCGCCTTTTGCCGCATACGCCGATTTTGGCAATTACCATGTTGTCAGCTCATCTCCTGAGAGATTGATAAAGGTAAAAGACAATGTTATTGAGACAAGGCCTATTGCAGGGACAAGGCCGAGAGGCAGAGACTTCAAGGAAGACGAACGGATGAGGGCCGAGCTTTTATTGAATGAAAAGGAGAGGGCAGAGCATATAATGCTGATAGACCTTGAAAGGAATGATATTGGAAGGGTCTCCAAATACGGCAGTGTTGCAGTGGATGAATTGATGATCACAGAAGACTACTCCCATGTCATTCACATCGTTTCCAATGTCAGGGGTATTCTCGAAAAGGGGAAGACATGTTTTGATGTTATAAAGGCTGCCTTTCCTGGAGGGACAATTACAGGTGTGCCGAAGGTCAGGTGCATGGAGATAATCGATGAGCTTGAGCCGGTCCAGAGAGGTCCATACACGGGGTCTCTCGGTTATATCGGTTTTTCGGGCAATATGGATTTGAATATCATCATAAGGACATTTGTTATAAAGGACGGCTTTGCTTATGTACAGGCAGGTGCGGGTATTGTGGCTGACTCAGACCCTGAAAGGGAATATTACGAGACCCTGAAAAAGGCAGAGGCACTTATAAAGACGCTGGAGATAGCAGGCGCATAATTAAGTAAACCTTAATGTTGCATAGACAGCAAAGACTAACATGCTTCAAAGCCTTTACAAGCGACAGGAAACCGTATTCATGCAGAATATAAATGTTTTAACAGAGAGTTGAATCCAATGCTGAATACGATATGGTGGTATGAAAATCTTAATAAGGTGTCGCAGGCAAAGTCTTTTACGCATGTTAGTCCTTGCTGTAACCTTTGATCTTATGCAACTGTAAGGTAAATAGTAATTTGGAAATAACTCAATAAACTTAAACTTAGGTTATAATTTAGTTATGAAGGTTCTTATTGCCGGCAATGCGAATGATGCGAAAGATGTCCTCGGAAAGATGCTCCTCGAAGAGGGATACGAATGCATTTTTGTAAAGAACAGCAGTGAGGTTATTGACCGGGTTTATGCCGAACTCCCTGATATTATTATTCTCGATGTGAATCTTTCAAGGCCTGGCAGCCTTGAAATATTAAGTCAGTTGAAATCAGCGCCTTCTACGAGGGATATCCCGGTGATCCTCATAGCCTCTAAAAGGTCGCATCCCAAACTAACAAAGGGATATGAACTCGGCGCATATGACTATATTTCTAGACCGTTTTTTAAACAGGAGATTCTGGCAAGGATCAGCAATATCACATTTGCATGTGATAGGGTTAAGGAACTCGAAAAGCTTCTGGACAGGGATTACCTTACAGGCCTTTATAACCGCAGGTTTTTTATGGAGAGATTTCTTGCGGAGATGGCGTGGTGTGTCAGGTATAAAGAGCCTCTTTCTATTATGATGCTCGATATAGACTTTTTTAAAAAGATAAACGATACCTACGGGCACGGCTGTGGCGACGAGATACTGAAGCAGATTTCGAGTGCCTTATTATCCGTACTCAGGGCAGAAGACATCGTTGCCAGATACGGGGGAGAGGAGTTTATTATATTGCTTCCCAATACCAATCCTGAAGGCGCTCTCACTGCAGCAGAAAAATTAAGGATTACAGTGCAGAATGGGAACTTCCTCTGCGGAAGTGGCAATATACGGCTGTCAGTTACTATCAGTATAGGTGTTACGACATTCAATGGCGAGACAGAACTCTCTCCAGACAGGCTCATCGGACAGGCTGACGGTGCTCTCTATAAGGCAAAGGAAGGCGGCAGGAACCGGGTTGTTGTATATAAGCAGTAAATATTGTTATCTTTTACCTAAATTGAGCGATTTTATATATTGAGCGATTTTATATTCAGACCTGTCTGCGTGCAACGCACAGGCAGGGATTTAATCGGGGAATCTATGCATGTCCCTGCGAAAGCAGGGAACTATACAGAGGAATTGGATTCCCGTTTTCACGGGAAACCATGGATTCTCTGGTCAAGATAGAGAATGACATTTTCAAGACAGAAAGGATAAATAAATGAAGGTAAGGTTTTTCCAGAGACTGAATACGAGGCTCTCTCTATTTCCTCTGTTTATCATTCTAATTGTTTTCATTGCCGGAGGCATTGGTTTTTATGTATTCGGCTACTCGCATTTTCTAAGGGATTTTCATAAGCTGCATCTTATCAATCTGTCATCGGACAAAAAGCTGATAATAGACTCGTGGTTTCAGTATTACAAAACCGACCTCGAAGACCTTTCGAAATTAGGCAGATTCAGGGATAGTGCTGCAATGCTGATGAGGGATGGCCAGAAATCTTCCCATGAGTCTTCGATAAAAGGCAGAAAGGCAAGGGAAGCCTTTAATGAGGCGCAGCTCAATATATCGGAGTTCTTTGAAGAAAAAGTCTCGTTTAAAAAATATAATGCCCTTTGTCTTCTTTCGATGGATGGGAGAGTTATCTCAAGCACCCGTAACGATCTTGTCGGGGCTGATTGGTCTGACAGGACGTTTTTAAAAGAAATGGCTCCGGGACTGAAATCAACGACTGTTGCGAGTTTCGGCGCTGATGCCGGTTCGGATAACAGCATAGAGTTTATAACTCCAGTGTTTGATGTGCATGATAATATGACAGCCCTGATTTATGCTTCATCGAAGGTTGATGATCTGATAGAGTCGTTAAAAATAAAAAATGGCGTGTATAAAAGCGAAAAAATAGATCTGATAGACAGGGACGGCAATATCGTCCTGACAGGAGAAGGTGCTTATGCCAAAAAGATCAGGTACAACATACCGGAGGGTAGCCAGAACACTGTGAAGTATAAAGACGGCATATTCTTTTATGTGGCAGATCTTGAGCAGGCACCGTTCAGGCTGATTGCTACGATCAAAAAGTCCGAGGTTGCAAGGCCGTTCACCATACTGTTAATCATGTATCTCTCCTTTACCGGTGTAGTAATTCTGCTGATTGTAATACAGAATGCATACCTTGCAAAAAGACTTATCACAAAACCTGTATCTAAACTGATAAATGCTGTTAAATCGGTTGCAGCAGGTGACTTGAGCGTGGATATCGGCAAAGATTACAAAGGAGAATTCCTGGAGTTGAAGAAGTCATTCGAAAGCATGATTGAGGAATTAAGGAATCGGGAATCCAACTTAAGGGAAAATATCAGGGTAAAGGAGAGGGCAAGGCTTGAAAAGGAGATGCTTGCCATCTCGCAGGAGGAATTCAATATGTGCGGACTCCTAAAAGAGATTGAAGACGCTGCAAGGAATATCATAGGGACAAAGGAAATAGAATTTATTGTAGACTGTCAGGATGTGTTTGTGGATAAGCCTGTATATACAGACAGGCAGCGATTAAAGCAAATACTGACCAACCTTGTTATCAATGCAGTAAGATCCACTGAAGTCGGGACAGTGACTGTCCTGTGCTCGGATGCGGTAAGGAACAATATGGAGTATATAGAAGTATCGGTTGCCGATACCGGATCGGGCATCGAACCTGAAATGATGGAGACGATATTCGAGGAATTTTCTGATTATCCGATGTCCTCCGGCTTGTTTATATCGAAGAAGCTTACGGACGCCCTCGGCGGCAGGATAGATGTGGAAAGCGAACCTGGCAAGGGATCTGTTTTCACTGTGACAATTCCCATAAAGGCCATAACTTAATCAGTAGATAGTTGCCATAAATCTGAATTATGCAATATATGGCAGCAGATGTGCATCAAAGACTTTACAAAGTCGTTGTTCTTTATGTAATGCAGGAGACTATCAACGCCTTTACCTGCGGATAGCAATGTACAGGACTGGTTACTATTACTTTGATTTTGGGTCTTTGATTCTGGTATTATCTAAAACTTTATGAGGGAAGCACAGCTTTCATAAAATATTCACACGATTAAGGATAAAGTATAGTTCATAAATAAAAGGGAGAGAGGGCACAGAGTGAGCAACAAGAAAGAAAATCAGGGTATCGTTGACAGGGTGTGGAGCTTTTTCTCGTCCATAACCCTTGCTGTTGTTGTCTTTTCGGTCATATCGCTTACATCTATTGTCGGAACAATAATTGAACAGGGGGCTGATCCCGAGCGCAATATAAAGCTTCTTTCGAAGTTTTTTGGAGATGCCTCTCCAACGGTATTCAGAATACTGGATTCACTCGGTTTTACCAATATGTTCCATTCATGGTGGTTTATCGCCCTGCTGTTTGTATTTGCAGCAAACCTCATCATTTGTTCTCTGGACAGGCTTCCAAGGATATGGAATATTGTTAAGGAACCAATAAAGCCGCTCTCTATCGATCTTTTAAATACCATGCCGATAAAAAGGGAGATGGTATTAAAGGGAAAGATCGACAATGCAAAGGGAGTTATAGAATCTGCTCTCAATCGCATCGGATTTAAGGCAAATGTACATCTACAGGACAATGGGCTGCAGATATATGCAGAGAGAGGCAGGTACAGCAGGCTCGGAGTTTATGTAACACACTTCAGCATAATCCTTATACTCATAGGCGCCGTTGCGGGAATATTCTTCGGATTTAATGCATCACTGAATTTATTGGAAGGTACAACCTCTGCAGTTGCATATATGAGGAATGGCAAGGAAATCCCTCTCGGATTTGAGATAGGGTGCAATGACTTTGAGGTATCTTTTTACGAGAACTCTGACACCCCGAAGTCATACAAGAGCTGGCTTACAATTTTAGAGAACGGCAGGCCTGTTAAAATAAACGGCAAAGAGGTAACAGAGATAGATGTTAATAGCCCGCTAAGATATAAGGGGATTACATTTTATCAATCGAGCTACGGTTTTTCACCGACAAAGGATTCGTTGTTTAAATTCAGCGTGACCTCAAATGACGGTAAGAAACAGGATGTCCAGCTTAAATTCGGGGAGTCGTTCAACATCCCGGGCACAAACATAATGGGCAAGGTTGCCGATTTTAGCCCTGCACTTGGCATTGACGAGGCAGGCAGAATGTTTACATATGCAGAGATGATGAATAACCCAGCAGTATTGGTGGAATTTACAGAGAATGGAAAGCCAAAGTATAACCAATGGATACTCAAGAGATACCCCCAGACATGGAGAGTGCCTGACGGCATGGTTGAATTCAAAGACCTATGGGGAGCACAGTATACGGGATTGCAGGTGAGGAAAGACCCCGGCGTATGGATTGTGTATTTAGGTTCTCTTGTTATGGCAGTTGGTCTATATGCAGCATTCTTTATGAGCCATAGGAGGATATGGGTCACTCTCAAGGATGAAAAGGGCAGCACAAAGGTTACCATTGCTGCATCGGTCAATAAGAATAAAGCAGCCTTTGAGCAAAAGATAGAGAAGCTATTAGGAGGTCTACATGGATAGTTCCCAGTTTTTTGGAATATCGAGCATTGCATATATTCTCGCAATGGTGGCTTATATAGCATACCTTGTTTTCAGGAATTCAACGCTTGGCATCATAGCCACGACAATAACATCTGTTGGCTTTATATCCCAGACTATTGCATTTTTCATAAGGGGCAAGGAGTTTTATGATATAGGGCAAATGGGCATAATGAGGGCAATACCCCTTACAAATCTCTACGAATCATTGATATTCTTCGTATGGTGTCTGATATTGAGCTATCTCATAATAGAGTGGAAATACAAAAATCGTTCTTTCGGTGCATTTATTACACCCATAGCAGGCATGGCGCTGGCATTTATCGACATATCAGGGATGGATAAAAATATACATCCTCTCATACCAGCACTTCAGAGCAACTGGCTTTTAGCTCATGTCACCTTGAGCTTCATAGCATATGCGACCTTTGCTATATCCTTTGCCACATCCATAATGTATCTTGCTGTAACAACAGGCAACAAAAAGAGCGGCGCATATATATTCTGGACCGTAACATTGGGAATATTCATTTCAATCCTTGTTACTATGGGTATAGACTTCCTTACATTTAAGGTTGTAGCAAGGACTTCGGAGGCATTCATTAAGAGCTATCTGTTTAAGGCAACATTCAGAAGTGCTTCGGGCCTGATAGTTCTTTTCAGTTATGCTGCGTCTGCTGTCTTTGTATATTTAGTATGGAGGTACGGTTATGTCCTCAAAAAACTGATAGAGTCATTTTCCATATCACCTGATCTCCTCGATGACCTGACCTATAAAAACATTGCCATAGGATTCCCTATATTCACACTGGGCGGCCTTATCTTCGGCGCCATATGGGCTGACCAGGCATGGGGCAAGTATTGGAGTTGGGATCCTAAGGAGACATGGTCTTTGATAACATGGTTTGTCTATGCCTTCTATCTCCATGCAAGATTTCTGCGGGGATGGAGAGGGCATAAGATAGCCATAGTTGCGGTAATAGGATTCGTATCCACACTATTTACATACCTCGGTGTAAACCTCTTGCTGAGCGGACTGCATTCATATGGAGGAGGCTAAACAATATCAGGTGATAGAGGAGGTGATGGGCAATAGGTGATAGGTAAGAAAAAATTTTCCTAATAACCCATAACCTATGACCTATGAAAATATTGGGTATTGATACATCCTGCGACGACACATCTGCCGCTCTGGTTGCGGATGGAAATAAAATCCTCTCCAGCATAGTCTCATCACAGTCGGACATCCACAAGAAATACGGCGGCATAGTGCCTGAACTTGCCTCAAGAAGACATATAGAGATGATATGGCCTGTTGTGGACGGGGCATTAAACAATGCCGGCATTACCCTCGATGATATTGATGCAATTGCTGTCTGTTACGGCCCGGGCCTGATAGGTTCCCTGCTTGTTGGATGCGGCTTTGCAAAATCAATTGCCTATGCAAAAGAAATACCCATTGTTGCTGTTAACCATCTCGAAGGGCATATATTCTCCGTTTTTCTTGAGCATGAGAAAATAGAATTTCCATTCCTCTCTTTGATAGCATCGGGAGGACATACGAGCCTTTATATCGTTAATGGCTTCGGACAATATGTAGAGCTCGGAAGGACAAGGGATGACGCTGCAGGAGAGGCATATGACAAGGTGGCAAAGCTGCTTGGTCTCGGTTATCCAGGCGGACCTGTAATCGATAAACTTGCCAGGGAAGGCAATCCAAAGGCATTTGATTTTCCGAGGGCATATGTCCCTGAATCCTTTGATTTCAGCTTCAGCGGATTAAAGACAGCGGTAAAGTTAGCAATTAGCAGTCAGCAGTCAGCTATCAACATAAACGATATTGCTGCATCTTTTCAGGCTGCTGTTGTTGATGTCCTCATAAGAAAGGTGGAATGGGCTATAGTCAGAAAGGGTATAAAAAAGATTGCATTGTCAGGCGGTGTTTCTGCGAACAGTGAATTGAGAAGACGCATGAAGGAAATGGCAGAAGAAAGGGAAGTTGAATTATTTCTGCCTTCGCTTCCTTTTTGTACGGATAACGCGGCCATGATAGCATCGGCAGGCTATCATCATTTCAAAGCAGGAAACATTGCAGGAATAAATTTAAATCCTAAAGCATATCTGCCGTTGTAAACAATCATTGTTTTATTGGAAGTAGCTTTCAAGTATCACATCCACGCTACTTCTATAATTTCTTTAACACTCTCAAACTCGGGATCCCCGGTTATTACAGGTAGGTTCATGTCTCTGGCAAGTTCAATACAGAAGGCATCGGCATATGACAGTGGATATCTGGCTTTAATTTCAGATGCTCTTTCAGCCCTTTTGTCATTGACAGAAACTATATTTACCGGGATTATTCCGTGTTTAAGATCTTCACGGAATCCAACGGCTACAGATTCCCCGAGGTATTTATACAGTTTATAGAAAACCTCTCCCTCGTTAATTTTGCTTATATATAGCTTTATCCTACCGTTTTCAGCGTCTTCAAGATATTTCCTGATCGTCCTATTTTCCCTCTTTTTCTTCCGGTCAAAAAGACATAGCAGGGCAAAACTGTCAAGGATAAACATCTTCCTTCTCCTTCTCTTCCTGTTTTTCTTTCAAGTAGACATCCACTATTCCTTCGCCTATCCCTATATAGTCCTGCCACTTCTTGGCCTTAAACCGTTTAATTGGTTTTAACACTATACTTTCACCTATGACCTCTATTTCAAATTCATCACCTTTTTCGGCATGAATAGCTTCCCTTATTTTTTTAGGGATAACGACCTGTCCTCTTTCGCTTAATAATGTTTTCATGGTCTTACCTTAGTCTATTTAGTATGATTAAATATTATTATATCTTATTTATCTCTGTCAATCATAAAATGAGCGAAGAGTGATTTCTGATAGATAGTCATCCTTGTTTTATTGGAAGAAAATAAGCTCGGAAGTTCGGAAGAGCAGAAGTGCAGAAGCAAATGGAATCCTGAGAAAAAACAGACTCAAAAGATTACTGGAAGGTTATTGGGAAAAATCACACCAGAGGGATTTATTCAATCCCACAAATTCAAACAAACGTCCCGATGGAACTGTAGAAATCCAGGTAGGCATCGAGATTTTGGATGTAAGTAAGATTGTTAAGAGCCTTTACAGGCTTGAGCTGAGTTTTACCACTCACTATGGCGAGATGAAAGTGTAAGTGTAAAGGGAAAGTTACGCCCTTTGTGAAATAGAAAGGGCATCAAAATTAAGTATATCCATATACTCCCATTCCCTGTAAGCCATTGCATAGATTCGATTCCTTGTAAGGTATTCAACTGTATCCTCTTCAAGCCTTAAAGAGGCGAATATAAGGATAAGTTTTTT
>CALGPO010000096.1 GCA_937960465.1 uncultured bacterium | reverse complement strand
CGACAGGAAACCGTATTCATGCAGAGTATAAATGTTTTAACAGAGAGGTGAATCCAATGCTGAATACGATATGGTGGTATGAAAATCTTATAAGGTGTCGCAGGCAAAGTCTTTTACGCATGTTAGTCCTTGCTGTAACCTGTGATTTTATACAAATGTAAGGTTAATAGAGAGGTTTTATGCTCGATAGATTATTGAGACAGAGTGATCTTGTGCTGGCAGTGGGTGTTGTTGTAATCCTCGGTTTGATGATAATACCCATGCCGCCAATATTGCTGGACCTAGCGCTTTCTTTCAGTATCACCCTGTCGGTTGTGGTTCTTCTTGTTTCTGCCTATATTTATAAGCCCCTTGACTTTTCGGTATTTCCGTCAATCCTTCTCATCTCAACACTTCTCAGACTCTCCCTGAACATAGCTGCCACAAGGCTGATACTGATGAGGGGGGATATAGGCACAGAGGCAGCAGGGAAGGTCATAAAGTCCTTTGGAGAATTTGTTGTCGGCGGCAACTTTGTGGTCGGCTTTGTCATATTCTTTATCCTGATTGTTATAAATTTTGTGGTTATAACAAAGGGTGCGGGAAGAATTGCCGAGGTCTCTGCAAGGTTTACCCTCGATGCAATGCCCGGCAAGCAGATGAGCATTGATGCTGATCTGAATGCAGGTCTTATCGATGAGGCAGAGGCAAGGAGGCGGAGGCAGGAAATAAGCAGGGAGGCTGATTTCTACGGAGCCATGGACGGCGCAAGCAAATTCGTCAGGGGCGATGCAATTGCAGCCATAATTATAATGGTCATTAACATAATAGGCGGTTTCCTCATCGGTGTTTTGCAAAAAGGAATGCCAATTGCCGATGCTGCAAAGACTTACACAATACTCACAATCGGCGACGGACTTGTTGCCCAGATACCTGCTCTTATTACTTCCACGGCAGCAGGCATTATAGTGAGCCGAGCTGCGACAGAGGCAAATTTAGGCGCAGAGGTTGTAAAACAATTGCTGGTAAACCCAAAGGCATTGGGAACGGCTGCGGGCATACTGGCGTTTTTCGGTCTTATTCCGGGATTGCCGCACATCCCGTTTCTGATGCTTGCTACAATTACTGGGACAGGCGCATATTTCTTAAGCAAGGCAGCTAAAAGGGAAGAAAAGGCTGCACCTGCCCCTGCAGAAGAAGCGAAGCCTTTGGAGACCCTTGAGTCACTACTGCCGCTTGATCCCCTTGCCCTCGAAATCGGTTACGGTCTTATCCCGCTTGTGGAAGAAGGAGGCCCGCTTTTGACGAGGATCAAGGCGATCAGAAAACAGATGGTAACAGACATGGGGTTTATTGTCCCGCCTGTTCATATAAAGGATAACCTGTCTTTAAAACCAACTCAGTATTCCCTTCTTATAAAAGGCGTTGAGGTTGCATCTGCTGAGGTAATGATCAATAAATATCTCGCTATCTCGCCTGCAGCAGAGAAGGTCAGGATAGAAGGGATACCAGCCAAAGACCCTACATTTGGATTGCCTGCCCTATGGATAGATGAAAAGGATGTGGAAAGGGCGCAGCTTGCTGGCTACACAGTTGTGGACGTCCCTTCTGTTATCACGACCCATCTTACAGAGGTGATAAAAAACTATGCCCATGAACTCCTCGGCAAGCAGGATGTCCAGAAACTGCTGGATAATCTTTCAAAAACGCATCCGAAGGTTGTTGAAGACCTTATCCCCGGACTTTTGAATCTGGGTGCTGTTCAGAAGGTGCTCCAGAACCTTCTCAGGGAAAGGGTCTGCATAAGAGATCTGCAGACAATCCTCGAGGCATTGTCGGATTATGCGAATGTTACAAAAGATACGGATATCCTTACGGAATATGTGAGGCAGGCATTGGCACGGGGCATAACAAGGCAGTTGCAAAATTTAGATGGTTCCGTGTCCGTAATATTAATCGACCCGAGGGTTGAGAGATCGATCATCGAGGCGGTGCAAACAACGCCGCAGGGTTCGTATCTCGCCCTTGATCCAGCAACAACCGAGAAGATTGTTGAAGCCATACGAAAGAGCTTTGAGGAAGGCATGCAGAAGGGATACCAGCCTGTGCTTTTATGTTCTCCGTCAATAAGGAGGTTTGTGAAAAAGCTGACAGAGCGGGTTTCCGGAAGCATTATGGTGGTATCCCATGGTGAAATTGCACCGGGCACAAAGGTTTATTCGATAGGAACGGTGAAAATAGACTAAAAGGGGGTAGATGAATGAAAATCAAGAAATTCGTTGGTCGTAGTTTTAAAGAAGCCCTTGAGACGGTGAAGAAGGAGCTCGGGCCCGACGCAATAATACTTTCGAGCAAGTCTGTAAAGACAGGCCCCTTCGGGATCATCAACAAAGACGCTGTTGAAGTCACTGCTGCCATAGACGATTCTATGGAGGATGTTGCAGTGAATATTAATCCTGCTGCAAAGGCGGGATTTTCAGATGTCGAGGAGATACTGAAAGAGATAAGGGGACTAAGGGATGAGATGGGATTCTTAAAAGAAACACTGCGTCCAATAGTGCCTGCCCTCAGGATTGGAAAGGATAAAAAGGGATTGTTCAATCTCCTTGTGAAACAGGGTGTTGATACACAGTTTGCCATAATCCTGCTCGAAAGGGCGCAGGACTCCCTGGACAGTCTCAAGGGCGTTATAAAGAAGGATTTAAAGGTACAGGGTATGCTGCCTGCAGAAGAGAGCGGGCTTATATTCCTCGGTCCTCCCGGCGTCGGCAAAACCACGACCATATCAAAGGTGGCTCACCTGCTTGCGTCGAAAAAGAAACCGGTAAATCTCATCTCCCTCGATGACAACAGGATAGGCTCTATGGCATACATGAAGGAGCTCTCAAGACAGATCAGGTGCCCGTTGAGGATTATAAGAAATGTGAGTGATCTGCCGAAGATCGTATACCGTGAGATGGGCAGAGGTCCTATCCTCATCGATACGCCTGGATATGAGTATAAAGAAATACTGGAGGATATAAGGGAGATATTTCCCTCAGGGTTCCCAATAAAGAAATGCTTTCTTATGGATGCCTCCATGGATACGCAAGCAGCGCTAAAGGCATGGCAGAAGTGTAATTCCGATATGATCGATTCCATAGGTTTTACAAAGCTGGATATGGCGACACAGTATGGAAGCCTCTATAATCTTTCACTCCTTACCAGTCGTCCATTATCCTTTGTTGCTACAGGTCCGGATGTCCCTGATGACATAAGGATTCCTACTCCTGAATTTCTTGCAGGTCTGATTGTTGGAGGTGTTTAATGAAAGTTAATAATATTATTAGCTGGCCGCGGATAATTGCTGTCTCAAGCGGAAAGGGCGGTGTTGGAAAAACAAATTTCGTCGCCAATCTTGCCCTGTTCTACGCAAGCCTCAATAAGAAGGTGCTCGTACTCGATGCTGATTTAGGGCTGAGCAACATAGATGTGTTATTCGGCATAGCCCCAAAATATAATCTTAAGCATGTGCTTCTGGGAGAAAAAAAGATAAAGGATATTATTGTTACAGGGCCTCTTGGAATAATGATACTTCCGGCAAGCTCGGGCATCAGAGAGCTTACAAAGCTGACGGACATGCATAGATTAAAGCTTGTTTCGGAACTGGATGAGTTTGATATGGCATTTGATATATTCCTAATCGATACTGGCGCAGGCATATCGGACAATGTATTGTTTTTCTGCAGTGCAGCACAAGAAACGATAGTGGTCGTAACCCCGGAACCAACATCTATAGCTGATGCATATGCCCTGATAAAGGTCTTGTCGAGGGATTTTCAGGAAAGGTATTTCAGGATTCTCGTCAACACAGCCCGCTCCGAGAAGGAGGCATTCGATACCTTTAGAAAACTGGCAATCGTTGCTGATAAGTTTCTTAACCTCTCGATAGATTATCTCGGATATCTGCCCTTTGACCAGCATGTTAAGGATGCAATAATTGCCCAGAAGGGCTTTATAGCAATGTATCCGAACAGCAACTTCGCAAAAAGGCTGGCAGCCATGGGAAAGAAGGTGCTTGATAATCCACTCAATGAGGTAAAGGGGAATATACAGTTTTTCTTAAAAAAGGCGCTGAGAGTTGGGTGAAAAAGGCAAGAAAGCATAAAGTATCTGAAGAACAAAAAGAGAGGATAGTTGAACAGTTTTTGCCGAGGGTAAAGTACTATGCAAGTAAATATGCCTTTTGTCTTCCTCCAGAATTAAGCATCGAAGATTTAGTATCAGCAGGAATAGTAGGACTTTTAGAGGCAATAGAAAGATATGACCCCTCCATGAATGCAACGCTCAGCACCTTTGCAGACTTCAGAATAAGGGGCGCTATAATCGATGAGATCCGCTCCATGCAATGGGCATCGAAAGATGCACGGAAGAAGCTGGAAGAGGTTAGAAAAGCCTATTCCGAACTCGAAAAGAGTTTTAACCGGATTGCTACTGATGAGGAGGTTGCTGAGAGGCTGAATATAACTCTCGACGATTTGTATAAGACGCTTTCTATGGCCAATATCATGAACATGATAAGTCTGGAGGACTTAGGAGTAAGCAAGGATGGCGAATCCCTCGATATTCTCGAATGTATATCAAAAGAGGATGACAAGGACATGCTGGATGAGTTAAATCTAAAGGAGTTGAGGTCTGCCCTCGGTAGCGCCATAGACGAACTTCCCGAGAAAGAGAGGCTTGTAATAACACTTTATTATTTTGAAGAACTTACAATGAAGGAAATAGGCAGGGTTCTGGATATTAGCGAGTCGAGGGTCTGTCAACTGCACGCTAAGGTTCTCGTTAAACTAAAAAACAGGATGGAGAAATTTAGAAGGTGATGCTTATTTTTGGCTCTTCACGGAATATGGTGCAAGCAAGTAGGGGC
>CALGPO010000095.1 GCA_937960465.1 uncultured bacterium | reverse complement strand
TAAAAGAAAACAGGATGGATTGCCTTTCAGAAAGGCTGTCTTGGCTACTGCTCATAAGCTCCTTAGAATTATTTTCGCTATGCTTTCTCATAAAACTTTTTTCCGTGTTAAGGAGGTTAATTCTTTATAGTTGACTCCTGTTTAAATACAGGCAATATTGCCTATTGTCTCTCGCCTATTTTTTTAAGCACATCCTCAAATGCATCCAGATTCGGTCTTATGTGATGGACCTCTGCAGTGCGCCCTGCAAGTGCCTCCTGTGTCTTGAGACCATTTCCTGTAATACATACCACTGTCGTTTCATTCTTGCCGATTCTACCCTGTTCGATTAATTTCTTAGCCGTTGCAATAGTAACACCGCCCGCAGTCTCTGCAAAAATGCCTTCGGTTTTTGCGAGCAATTTTATGCCCTCTATAATCTCGTCATCCGAGACGTCTTCTCCGTATCCGCCTGTCTCTTTAACAACCTGTGCTGCGTAAAAGCCATCCGCAGGATTGCCTATAGCAAGAGATTTCGCAATGGTATTCGGCTTAACAGGCCTTATAACATCCACTCCCTGCTTTATCGCAGTTGATATTGGAGAACATCCAGTAGCCTGCGCTGCAAAGACCTTTGTCTCGAGATCTTTTAATATCCCAATCTCTTTGAACTCCTTAAATGACTTCCAGACTTTTGTCAGAAGCGACCCGCTGGCGCACGGTACAACAACATTATCAGGAGCCTTCCATCCAAGTTGCTCTATAATTTCGAAGCCATGGGTCTTTGACCCTTCTGCATAGAATGGTCTGATATTTATATTCACAAATGCCCATTTGTATTTGTTAGCAATCTCGCTGCAGAGCCTGTTGACCTCATCATAGTTTCCGTCAACAGCAACCAGATTTGGCTCGTACACAAGGGATGCCACAATCTTGCTCGGCTCTAATGTAGCAGGAATAAAGATAAATCTCTTAAAGCCGGCCTTTGCACCGTGGGCTGACACCGAATGGGCAAGGTTGCCTGTTGATGCGCATGCAACCGTGTCAAACCCGAATTCCTTAGCCTTTGTAAGGGCTACCGCGACAACCCTGTCTTTAAATGACAGTGTTGGATGGGCAACTGTATCATCCTTTATATATAATTCCTTAACTCCCAGCTCCTTCGCAAGATTATCAGCCTTTATAAGAGGTGTGAATCCCGATTTCAGCCCTACCTGGGGCTCTCCGTCTATAGGCAAAAGCTCCTTATAGCGCCAGAGGCTTTCGGGTCTCTTTTCAATGCTTTCCCTCGTCAATACCCTCTTTATCTTTTCATAGTCATAAACAACCTCTAAAGGCCCGAAACAGAACTCGCAGACATATATAGGGTCAACAGGATATTGCCTGCCGCACTCTCTGCACTTAAGACCGCTTACATATCCCATAAGCACCTCCCTCAGTTATACAAATTTTTCTCTATGAAAATTTTATGCTAATTCTTTTGGTTGAAAGGATATTTTACTCTAAACGGGTGAGAAAATTAAAGCGGGCGTTTCTCCCCTAATTCACAACGGGTTATTATCTTATCTTCTCATTTTTTAGAACGCCCGTCCGATAATTGAAAAACTGCACATTGTAGGTGCGGGTTTTTGGGACTATCTTAAAAAAGCCCTGCGTGTTTTAAAACTTCTTCTACTTTTGAATCTTTTTTTGCGAGTTTTTTGAGTACCCTTTCAATCTTTTCTTCTCGATCTTCAAGCTCTTTCTGCCTTCTTACTGCTGGTGTGAGGGCAGTGCGTCTATCACATAGAATATCATCGATGCTTGTTTTAATTTGTTGACTAAACTTCCTATCTAATTTTTTATACAAATGACAATTTATATCACAAACCAAATACTGGCAATAATTTATAGATGCGTTGACTGGAAATATCTCTCAATTAGCTTATCAGTATTAGTTTTCCAGAGGTTAACACTATAAGGATTAGGACTGGTTAGCTATAAAACAGTCAACAGCCTTGTTAATTCTAATTTCTCTTTTATAACACCAGGTAGACGTATAGGAGCAAAGTATTCTTCTGGATATAAATAATCCTCGCCTGATTCATCAATGACCCTTATCTGATGATGTTTTTCAGCCACCCTGTCGGGTATTACTTCATACAACTTTCTTGTCTCCAATGACGATTCATATCCACGATTATCTATACATATCACAAAGTGTTTTCTCATAGCCATCTCCTTCATAAATATCTTTTGATTTTTATTTCTTTTTTCCCAATACCATGACCCTCATACCAATGCACTTCAGCCTCAAGAATAGTGCCATCTTCCAGTTCTACATGACAAATACCTTTCAATTTTCTCCAGTTTGCTTTTCCATATATCTTGTTTAATCTATTCAAATTTTTTATCCCATGTCCTGTTGCAATAATTTCAATTCGTCGTATCTGTCCCCTTATCTTGAAATGCATATCTTAATTTTATCATTTTCTATTCTTTTTTGGGCATAACGCTGAAACTCACAGGTGCGGCGGTCGCATCGCCGCATCATATGGAGAGATTTGTTAGTGGTTCCTCATTTATAATAATTTTTTGAACTCATCAATAGTAAGTCCAGCATCCTTCACAATGCCAGCCATGGTAAATGCATCAACAGGATTGGCTCTTGGGATTGTGATAATGCGTTCACCATCAGTCATTGTGATATGCTTGCCTTCCCGAGCAATCCAAAACCCTGCTTTCTGAAACGCTTTGACAGCACGCTGGTGATTTACTCCTGACAGTTTAGGCATTGGCGACTTCTACATATCGAGATTCTTCATTCTTTGTCAATTCCTCCACGGTCTCTAAGTATGACTTTATAGCGTCTTTAATATTTTCTAATGCCTCTGATTCTGTCTTGCCCTGTGACCAGCACCCTGGTAGCCCCGGAACCCATATAGAGTAGCCTTCTTCTGTTTTTTTGAGATTTACCTTATATTTCATAGCAAAGCCTCCAAAATTAGGGACACATCCCCTATTTTTATTTAACTCTTTCGCTTTTTTGGTCTGTCATGTTTCTGTAGTATAAATAAACCTTTTGTTCAGCCTCTTTTCCATCCTCTTTATAAACTCCTCTCTACCAAATGGTCTTCCAGTTCTCGTGGAATACTTTAATCGTTTTATCTCCTCTTCTGTAATGCTCTCTCTGATAAATGCTACCTGAATTGAGTGATTCTATATTCAGACCTATCTGCGTGCAACGCACAGGCAGTCCTACCTTATAAAATCGTTCAACTTAGATGCTATATAATCTTTCCTCTGATTATCGTTAAAAAGCTTTTCGCCCAAGATGTCGTCTCTCCTGCCTGCAATATGAGCCCTTGCACTTGAATACGATTTTAATGTCAAGAAATATGGGATGTGTCCCTAATAAACTATTTCAATCTCAATCTCTTCTATGTTTCCTTCTTTTATTGAAAACCCTTTTACAACAGGCTCTTTTTCCATAAGGCTCACAATAATATAAACAGCGTCT
>CALGPO010000094.1 GCA_937960465.1 uncultured bacterium | reverse complement strand
TGCGGGTAAATGTAAGTAAATGGAGTGTTGCTGGAGTGCTGAATGTTGCCAAGATTCGACTTGCCTATTACTATAACGATTTTGATGTATGACCTATATGAAATGGAGGGCTTTTGTCAGGTCTCCACTTGACAACGCTACTAAAAATTTTAGAGCAGGATATTGATTTAGCTCAAATATTAGATAAATACCTATTAGGGGATAATCATGCAATTGCTAAGTATAAGCGACCGAGAGAAAATCCTGAAGGATGAATTAAAACGAATTGTCAAAATAATAAAAGATGAGTACTCTCCTGAAAAGATTATCTTATTTGGTTCCATGGCTAAAGGAGAAATACACGAATGGAGCGATATTGACCTTCTCATAATAAAAAAGACCGCTGCAAGACCTATTGACCGTTGTGTTGAGATCGCAAGACTAACCAAGCCCAAGGTCGGCATTGACCTATTTGTATATACGCCTGAGGAGTTTGATTCCATCATGAAAGAAGGTTTTTCTTTCCTGTCAGATATAATAAAAGAGGGCATAGTGTTGTATGAAAAGAGAAACTGAAGAGTGGCTTAAAATAGCATTTGAAGACCTTAAGGCAGCCGAATCTCTCTTTGAAGAAGAGCTTTATAGAATGGTCTGTTATCACTGCCAGCAGGCAGTAGAAAAGGCTATGAAGGCTGTTCTTGCAGAGCATGGAATAGCCTTTCAGAGAACCCATAATATCATTGATTTAAAGAATGCAGTAAACAGTTTAGGGTATGAAATAGATTTATCAGGAGAAGATGCTGTTTTCCTTAATAGTGTTTATAAATCAAGATATCCTTCTGCATTGGGGCTACTTCCCACAGGGGAGCCAACAAAGGATGATGCTGAAAAGGCATTGAGCATCGCAAAGATAATATTTCAGATCACAGAAAAACTGAAAGGGCATAAATGAAAGATTTGAATTCTATTGAAGAACTCTATAAGGAGGTAATAGAAGATAAAAAAGAAAGGCTGCCTCTGATTAATAGATATCCTACCAGACTGATATTTCTTCCATCCTTCCAGATGCTAAGGGAATTTGTAAGGGTTATTGACTCTCATAGAATAAAAAAGGTGGAACTTGCCGACTTTCTATCCCATTTCGACTTTCTTTGGGCTCCCCTTCACCTTATTACGGCGCTATCCTTGCTATCCTCGGCATGGCTGGAATTTACCATTTTTCATCCCTTTTGTCAAAAAATAGTGTAAAAAATAGAACCGTCCCTATTTTTCTCCGTTTTCACGGGAATGACAAAAAAAATGCATTTTCCGACTTTTTACGAGACCATCAATATATTTTCAAGATTTTGCTTTAAAATCTGCAAATAATCTGGAGTTAAACTGCCAACCTTATTTTTTAACCTCTTTTTATCTATTGCCCGAAGCTGAAACACTAATGCAACAGATGTTGAAATCAGGTTATTGGTAGAATCGGGTTCTACGACAAAAGTAAATGGGAAATTTACAGCCTTTATTTGAGTGGTAAAAGGAACAATAAGAACGGTAGGGAGTCTATCTACATTTTCAGAAGTCTGAACTACAATTGCAGGTCTGACACCTTGCTGTTCGTGCCCGCCAGAAGCAGGAATTTCAACGAGGTAAATATCTCCGAAAGTCACGGTAAATTAGCCTCAAAATTACTTAGTGCCTCGTCACTTAAAGTATCCCATTCGTCAAATTCTTTTTTGAGATAGAAATCAGTTTCCCGCTGCATATTGATACTTTTTTTAAAGATGCGTATCATGCTGAGAAGATTAAGAATCTGTTCATCAGGTATATTCTGCAACTCCTTGATAATTTCTTCTTCATATTTGATTTGCGTCTGCATTTTTTACCCCCTTCAGATAATAATAAACACATTATATCACAATAGCACCAAGCATGGTTGTTTTATTTTTATGATTTGAGAAGGGTAAAACTTTTTTTAGAACCTTACCCTTCAGGAAATGTTATCCATCCATTATAGAACCACTCCACTACTCTTTAAATCTCTGACCACCACCTTTCCGTTTTGGGAAGATGGTGGTCATTTACTTTTTTTATTTCGTCTTACCAGTTTTTTCACAGAGAGTAGCTTAGAAGCGATCTTAAAGGCATTTTGCAAGTTACTGCCAGAGATATTAAGGGATTTTATTCATAAGGTGCTTGTAGGATTTGCTGAATACTGGATGGGGCTATTGAGGAAACCCTTTAGTTGCGAAGGATGTGGAAATGATAAGGATTTTATATGGAAGACCTGTCATGGCAAGGGCACTAAGATACTGACAGTGTTTCAGTGGATAATGTTGCCGCAGTTGCAGGTGCAGTGCAAGAGATGTGGGCATAAGATGTATATAACACGGAAGCTTCTTGGGATAGAGCCGATGAAGCGAATACCAGCGCAGACGTATCGTAAGCTTGGGTTGGTAGGGTCGTTAACGACATATTGTGTAGCGAAGAAGATAGTGAGCATGTTTGGTTGGACAGTGGACAAGATGACGATATGGAAGTCAGTGCAAAAGACAGCATCGGAGATAGAATTCAAAGTGGATGACAAAGAACTTCCCATGGGAGAAGCAGACGGCACAGGAGTAGGGATTAAAGGAATAGCAAAACGAGGCAAGGAACTGAAGGTATTTGTGCAATATAAAAGAGGTGGAGGGGTGAGGGTAGCAGGGCTTGATATAGGCAATTACAATGGCACATGGGATAATCTTTTTCGTAAGAGTATCGAGGTAATAAAGAGATTTTCGCAATTTCTTTTGATAACAGATGGAGACACCACTATTTTAGATAGTGTGAAAGACAAGGTCAATATCCTCATGCAGAGATGTTTATGGCATATACCATATCAGGCGAGGTATGTATTGTGGCGAGACAGAGTCAAGCACAAAGGCGAGCAATGGCTGTATGTTATGTCTGAACTTATGGAAATATGTGCGATACGTCCATTAGTTGATTGTCACAAGACAATACAG
>CALGPO010000093.1 GCA_937960465.1 uncultured bacterium | reverse complement strand
ATAATGGATCAGAAAAAATTGATGTTGAGGGTGAAATACAAGACTGATAACGAGAAGCTTACCATCAATTCACAAATGTACTTTATTGCCGACACAGCTGTTTTTACAGTAAGCGACCTTGTTAAGCAGAAAAGCTCTCTCATGATGGCGTGGCTTGAAGGAGAGGTGCTGCATATGAAGTCTCTGTATGACCCTCAGGGGAACAAACCTATAGGAATCACAAAGATTATCAATAATAAAGAAAAAGAGGCTATGCTAATAATGCTTTCGGACGGCATGGTGGTTGTTATTTCTTCCATAAATCCGAAGGGCTGTACTCCGCAGATTATAAAGCCGAGAGTATAGAATAAGTCTTAGAAAAATGCATTGCATCTAAGTTGAGCGATTTTGTAAGACAGGTCTACCTGTGCGTTGCACGCACAGGTAGGTAGGTGACGGATTCAAGAGAATGCCTTATTATAATATTCTAAAGTGTAAAGTCTTTTGAGCACACCTGCTGCCATATGCTATCAATACTTGCGTAATTCAAGATAAATTATCTTATATATGCCTCTGTTACATATCTCCTCATCATCCTATGCGAGTTGAAGTAGTATGCGTTCTTTCCTATTGCATTCTGCATTATCCTGATCCATGTGTGTTTGTCATTGTAAAATGTGGGGATGATGGTGGTCTCCAGTTTGTAATAAAGATCATCTGCATCCCTTGCAGGATCCGCAGGCACATCAGGTGAAGGTCCGATTGCCCATCCTGTGTATCCTTCTATCCATCCCTCTATCCACCAGCCGTCAAGGACACTGAAATTTGGAACACCGTTATGTGTTGCCTTCATACCGCTTGTGCCTGATGCCTCAAGCGGCCTTAAGGGCGTATTGAGCCACAGATCAACGCCTGATACGAGCTTCAATGCCAGTTCCATATTATAATTTTTAAGGAATGCGATTTTTATCTTGTCTTTCAGTTTTTCTTTGATTTCGAATATATGCTGGATAAGTTGCTTTCCTGACTCATCCCTCGGATGCGCTTTTCCTGCATATATTATCTGCAGCCTGCCTTCGCCAATATACGACAGTCTTTCAATATCAGTAAAAAGCAGGTCAGCCCTTTTGTAAGCAGTTGCACGGCGTGCAAAACCGATGGTAAGCGTATCGTAATTCATGCCTGTCTGTGTTTCGCGGTTGACATAATCGATGAGATGCCTCTTTGCCTCCATGTGCGCTTCCCATAATTCATCATCGGGTATGCGGCCTACTCTTACGAATATTTCGGGCTCATTTGCCCAGCCTGGGAGGTATTTGTCGTAGAGCCTTTTCATGCTGTCGCATGTCCATGTGAATGAATGGACTCCGTTTGTTATGGCATGGATCTCATAGCCTGGGAACATTCCTTTTGACACCTCGCCGTGTTTTTTAGCCACTCCATTTATATAGTTGCTGAGATTAAGCGCTAATAGTGTCATGTTGAGATGTTCACGGCCTGCCAGATCCTTTATCACATCGATAGGGATTATCTCGCACATTGTCCTTTGCACAAGGTCGTAAGGAAATTTATCATGCCCTGCTGCAACAGGGGTATGCGTTGTGAATACGCAGAGGCTTCTTACCTTTTCCTCATCCCATACAAGCCTCTCATCCCATACCTCTTCGATGTCTTTTTTGTATTTTTTTAGCAACTCAAGTGTTAAAAGAGCTGAATGCCCCTCGTTCATATGATACTTCTTTATTTCAAATCCAAGTTCATCGAGCATTTTTGTACCGCCTATGCCCAAGATTATCTCCTGTTTGAGCCTGTAGGTCTGGTCTCCTCCATAGAGGTGGTGCGTAATTCCCTTGTCTTCCGGTGCATTCTCAGGTAGGTCCGTATCGAGGAATAAAATTGGAACCCTCGTCCCCCTCATGCTCTCCACGACATAAAGCCATGCGCCTATGTAAACTTCCCTTTCTTCTATAAAAACGCTCACCCTTTCTTTAAGGGGGGTCATGAAATTATTCGGGTCCCATTCATCCGGAAGCTCTGTCTGCCTGCCGTAAATATCGAGTTCCTGCTTGAAATATCCCTTTTTGGTGAGGAGGGTCACTGCAACAAGCGGAAGGTTCAGGTCTGCTGCGGATTTTATTGTATCTCCTGCGAGTACGCCGAGGCCTCCGCTGTATGTGGGCATATCGCTCCTGACACCTATCTCCATGGAAAAATACGCTATCTTCGGCTCTTTGATGAATTCGCTTATGGATACAGTCATAGTCATTCTCCTTAATATCGTTAATCGTTTACCGTTTATCGTTCATAGTAAAAATCTAAAACCTAAATTGAGCGATTCTATATTCAGACCTGTCTGCGTGCAATGCACAGGCAGATTTGTAAGGCAGGTGCTGCGGAAAGACTTTAAACTCCGCACTTGTGCAACCCCCTATCTTGTATCTGCCATCTACTACTTTGGATACTTGATGGATGATGCATCTGTTATCTTTTATATACACATGAGCAAGCACTTTTTAAAGTCTTGTAGCAGTGCCTGCCTTACAAAATCGCTCAACTTAGATAAAATCATGAACTATGAACGATTTTTGCCCTTCTCATCAATTCATCGAGTGCCGCTTCCCCTTCGTTGCCAATATCGATAGTGTAATCATTTACATAAAGGGATATGTGCTTAAATATTACATCATCGGACAGTTCCTGTGAATACCTTTTAATAAAAAGCATGGCATCTTCCCTGTGCAGCATGGAATATTCTACACTTGCCCTTATGAGGGATTCAATTGTTTTAATGGTATGGAGGCCGAGGGATTTCTTTGCAATTATGCCTCCGAGCGGTATGGGCAGTCCTGTCTCCTTTTCCCACCAGTCTCCAAGGTCTATGATTTGTGTAAGGCCGTAATCCTGATATGTAAAGCGGCTTTCATGAATAATCAAGCCAGCATCAACCTTGCCATCTCTTACTGCCTCCATGATTTCATAGAAAGGCATGACAACAAGAGACAGTGATGGGTGATGGGTGATGGGTGATGGGGGTGATGCAAGGTAGAGTTTTAGCAAAAGGAATGCAGTTGTAAGTTCGCCGGGAATCGCTATTTTCTTTATTTCTGACCTCTGACTTCTATCTTCTGACTCCTGAACTAAGAGTGGCCCGCATCCCCGTCCGAATGCTCCTCCTGATCTCAGGAAGTGGTAATCTTCCTGCAAATAATAAAAGGCATGGCAAGATATCTTTGTGACATCAACAGCCCTTTTTATTGCGAGTTGGTTTAGTGTCTCCACGTCTTCGATGAGGGGATTGAAGTCAAGTCCTTTTGTGCCTATCCGTTTATTGGCAAGGGCATAAAAGATAAAGGTGTCATTGGGACAGGGCGAAAAACCCAAGCTTATCATAATTTGCAATTTTAGCATTAAATATTTATCATTTACCAGTATATAGAGCAGCAGAGCAGCGGTGCAGTAGTGCAGCAGCTTTTAAGAAATATTTTTTTCTGATTTAACTACTATTCTATTGCTCTACTGCGCTACTGCTCTGAAATAGTGGAGGTTTTATGAAACTGCATGAAAATATCCTGAATCTTATAGGCAATACTCCGCTTGTCAGGATCAACCGGATGGTCTCGGAAAATAGCGCCGAGATATGGGCAAAGCTTGAGGGCTTTAACCCCGGAGGCTCTGTCAAGGACAGGATAGCCCTTTCAATGATAGAGGCAGCAGAAAGAGAAGGCAAGCTGCACAAAGGCGGCACTATTGTTGAACCCACAAGTGGAAATACTGGCATTGGCCTTGCAATGGTGGCTGCTGTCAAGGGATACAGGATCATCCTCACAATGCCAGAGACCATGTCTATGGAGAGGAGGCAGTTGCTGCAGGCATTTGGTGCCGAGCTTATATTGACACCAGGTGACAAGGGCATGATGGGGGCAGTGCAAAGGGCAGAGGAGATATTCAAAGACAATCCTGATTTTTTCATGCCCCAGCAGTTTGAGAACAAGGCGAACCCGGAAATACACAGGCAGACAACCGCCATCGAGATAATCAATGCCCTTGGCTGTGTGCCTGATGCCTTTGTGGCCGGAGTTGGAACAGGAGGGACTATAACCGGTACGGGCGAGGCATTAAAGGAAAAGAACCCTGATATACAGATAGCTGCAGTGGAGCCTGCAGGTTCTCCGGTACTATCCGGCGGCAATCCCGGAAAACACAAGATTGCAGGCATAGGCGCCGGCTTTTATCCGGGGGTTTTAAATACAAAGATATACAACGAAGTGATACCCGTAACGGACGATGATGCTGCAAATACGACAAAACAACTATCTTTAAAGGAAGGGATACTCGCAGGCATATCATCCGGCGCTGCAATGTGGGCTGCCATGAAGGTAGCAGAAAGGCTGGGGAAAAACAAGAAGCTGGTTGTTATATTCCCGGACAGAGGAGACAGGTATTTGAGCACAGGTTTATTTTTGCCAGAGGGGCTTTAGCTTGAAAAACAAAGGGCATTTGTGCTATCTTTATCAGCTAAAAACACACGCCTGAAAAGGTTCTCTAATGGTCTCATAACCGCAGCATTGCTGTTGTTATGGGTTTAAAAGAACCGGGCGGAGGGAAAAACCATGAGGAGGAAGTATGTCTGTTATAACTATGAAGGAGTTGCTGGAGTCTGGCGTCCATTTCGGGCATCAGGTAAAGAGATGGAACCCGAAGATGAAAAAGTTCATCTTCGGAGAGAGGAACGGCATTCACATTGTCGATCTTCAAAAGACATTAAAAGGAGTGGAGGAGGCGTATAACTTTATCAGGAACACGGCATCTACAGGCGCACCCATACTCTTCATCGGTACAAAGAAGCAGGCACAGGACTCTGTAGCAGAGGAGGCCCAGAGGGCAGGCGCATTTTATGTGAATAATAGGTGGCTCGGTGGTATGCTCACAAACTTCTCAACGGTAAGGCGGAGCATAGAGAGGCTCAAAAAGATCGAAGCAATGAAGGAAGACGGTACATACAATGTCCTTACAAAAAAGGAAGTGGCACAGCTCGAGAAGGAAAGGATTAAACTGGAGAAGAATCTATCGGGAATAAAGGATATGACAAATCTGCCCGGTGCAATCTTTATTATAGACCCCAAGAAAGAAAAGATTGCCGTTGCAGAGGCCAGAAGGCTTTCCATACCTGTGGTGGCTGTTGTGGATACCAATTGTGACCCAGACGATGCAGACTATGTTATCCCGGGCAATGACGATGCAATAAGGGCTATTAAGCTTCTTGCATCCAAGATAGCCGATGCAGTCCTTGAAGGCAAGGGAGTGCTCGCCAAAACCGCAGAAGAGGAAACCGAAAAGGGAGCGATAGAAGAAAAAATCATGCAGGAGGAGATGGCAGAATGACGGTAACGGCAGATAAGGTTAAGGAATTGCGTGAAAAAACCAATGCAGGCATGATGGACTGCAAAAAGGCCCTCTCAGAAAGCGGCGGGGATATGGAAAAGGCCATTGACATCCTCAGACAGAAAGGGCTTGCAACTGCAGCAAAGAAGGCAGGCAGGTCGGCATCGCAGGGTTTGATAGGTTCGTATATACACATGGATAAGCTCGGAGTTCTCGTTGAGATTAATTGCGAGACGGATTTCGTTGCCAAGACTGATGACTTTAAAGGGCTTGTTAGGGACATCGCAATGCACATAGCTGCTGCAAATCCGATATATGTATCACGGGAGGATGTTCCTCAAGATGTGATAGAAAGGGAAAGGGAGATATACAGGGCACAGGTCACCAATAAGCCGCCACAGGTCATTGAAAAGATTGTCGATGGCAAACTCGAAAAGTTCTTCAGCGATACATGCCTTCTTGAGCAGGTATTTATAAAGGACCCGGAAGGGAAACAGAAAATAAAGGACCTGATAACAGAAAAGGTAGCAAAGCTTGGTGAGAATATTGTTTTAAGAAGATTTGCGAGATTTCAGTTAGGCGAAGGATTGGACAAAAGCGCATCCTGTGAAAGCTGATATGAAAGAAAAGTCAAGAGTCAAAACTCCGAACTCTGAACTCAAATATAAAAGGGTTCTGTTGAAACTCAGCGGAGAGTCCCTCATGGGAGACAGGGGATACGGCATAGATCCTGCCACCGTGGAGTATATGGCTTCGGAGATAAAGAAGGTAGTTGATATGGGAGTGGAGGTTGCCATTGTCATCGGCGGCGGCAATATCTTCAGAGGTGTCGAGGCCTCTGTAAAGGGCATGGAAAGGGCGTCAGCCGATTATATGGGAATGCTTGCAACGGTTATAAATGCCCTTGCCCTTCAGAATGCGCTGGAGAGGATCGGCCTGCAGACAAGGGTTCAGTCTGCCATAGAGATGAGGGAACTCGCAGAGACGTATATCAGGAGAAGGGCGATAAGGCATCTCGAAAAGGGAAGGATTGTTATATTCGCTGCTGGCACCGGCAATCCATATTTCACAACAGATACAGCAGCAGCACTTCGCGCCATGGAGATAGGGGCTGACGTCATATGCAAGGGAACAAAGGTTGACGGTGTTTATACTGCCGATCCTGTGAAAGACCCAACCGCCAAGAAGTTTGATGAAATATCGTATATAGATGTCTTAAAATTTAATCTTAAGATCATGGACTCCACAGCGATAACACTCTGTATGGACAACAACCTCCCCATAGTTGTATTTAATATAAAAAAAGCAGATAATATTAAAAACCTTATAAAGGGCAAGAAGGTAGGCACAACAGTATCAAGTCAAGTAGCTAAGTAATTAAGCAGCTTCCTTAACTGCTTAATCCTTGACTACTTAAATTTGGGGTGATTAAGATGCATGAGTTTAAGAAAAAGGCCACGGACAGAATGAATGGGGCCGTAGATGCATTGAAAAAGGACTTTGCTGCTATAAGGACAGGAAGGGCATCCCTTTCGCTACTGGATGGAATAGCAGTGGATTATTATGGGACACACACACCTCTTAATCAGGTCGCAACACTTGGCGTGCCTGATCCCAGACAGATAACTATCCAGCCATGGGAGCAAAAACTCATTCCTGAGATAGAAAAGGCCATACTTAAATCTGGCCTTGGGCTGACTCCCACCAATGATGGAAAGGTCATAAGGCTTAATATACCTCCCCTTACAGAGGAAAGGAGAAAGGAACTGGTAAAGGTCGCAAAAAAGAGGGCAGAGGAAGCACGGGTTGCTATCAGGAATATAAGAAGGGACATAAATGACGAGATTAAGAAGTCTGAAAAGGAGCAGCATCTTAGCGAGGACGATGTTAAAAGGCTTCAGGATGAAATCCAGAAGATTACTGACTCGTATATAGCAAAGGTCGAAGAGGTCCTTCAACACAAGGAAAAAGAGATAATGGAGGTGTAAACGTATGGCTACAAACAGCAATTATATCGTGAAAGTAACCGATGCGAAACTTATGGATATTCAGAAGGCACTTGAGCAGGCAGGCATTAAGGTCAGAAGCATTATTGAGGTCTTTAAGGAAGCGGTAGGGGAGGAATAATGCCAGGGAAAAAACCGAAAGTGCCGAAGAAAGAAGAATCAAAGGCAAAGACAAAAGTGAAGACGCAGCCGAAAGCGAAGCCAAAATCAAAACCAAAGACGGAGAAGAAAGGAATGCCAGAACAGAGGAAAATAAAATCAAAGACAAAGGCGAGTCAGAAGGAAATGCCCGTTGTTGAAGACGAAAAAACAAGAAAAGAAAGGCTCAGAAAATTACTTATACAGAAAAGAGAGGATATAGTCAGAGAGGCAAAGTCCGAGATTCAGAAATTCAAGTCAGGCGAAAAGAAACAACTTGTTGAGACTGTCATGGATGACGGAGACCTTTCAGTTGTAGATCTTTCTGAAGACATAAGCCTTAAGCAGTTGAGTACACACAGGGAAACGCTTATTAAAATAGATGCTGCCTTGAGCAAACTTGAAGACGGCACATACGGTGTATGCGAAGAATGCGGGGATGAGATAAGCGAGGAACGCTTGAAGATTATGCCCTTTGCCATTTACTGCAGGGACTGTCAGGAGAAAAAAGAATTGATGGAGAAGATAGAGAGAGAAGAGGTATAAAGACTAATAATTTATCTTTTCAAGGAATAATCCCCTTGCTGGAGCTGTCGGCCCGGCAAGTCTTCTGTCTTTAGAATTAATAATTTCCCTTATTTCTTCAGATTTCGTCTTTCCCTTTCCAACCTCGATGATAGTTCCAACGATATTTCTCACCATGTGTCTTAAAAATGCATCGGCTTCTATGCGGATTATCAGAAAGTCGCCTGACAGTCTTATTCCTATAAAATCAAAGGCATGTAGTTTTTCTATTGATAGATTTAGTATGGTGCGCACAGGATTTTTTGCACTGCAGCCGCTTGCCCTGAATGCAGAGAAGTCATGCCTGCCTTTTAAGAACTCCGATGAATGTTTTATCTCTTCAAAATTCAATTTATGCGGAATTTTCCACGCATATCTGTACAGGAATGGGGAGATAATATGTGAATTCGAAATAATATAGAAATAAATCTTGCTCTTAGCACCATATCGCGGGTGAAAATTTAATTCTGCATCGCATGCATCTATTATCCTTATGTCATCGGGAAGATTGGCGTTCAATGCCCTTTTGATGACATCTGCTGAAAGCACAGACAATGTCTTAAATGATGCCACCTGCTCTATAGCATGCACTCCTGCATCTGTTCTTCCAGCACCGATGACCTTTGTGTCTTCGCCTGTTATTTTTTTAATTGCCTCTTGAACAATTCCCTGAATTGTAATGATGCCTTTTTGTTTTTTGCAATCTGAAATCTCCGCGGGCTGTATCTGCCAGCCGTTGTAATTTGTACCGTCGTACTGAAGCACCAGCTTTATGTTTCTCATAAAAAATAGTTTAATCTAAGTTGAGCGATTTTGTAAGACAGGCCTGCCTGTGCGTTGCACGCAGACAGGCCTGAATATAGAATCGCTCAATTTAGGTTTAACATAAGGACATTTGAAGATCCCTGTTACCTCACGTAAAAATCTAAATAAAGGCTACTGTATTTCATTTAGATTTTTGATGAGGCAATTCGAAACCTCGACAATTAATCCTGATATACATGTAAAATAGGTAATATGCATGATACATATATTAGAGGCAATCATATCTATCTTATTGCAATCCTTGTATTTGCGACTGTCATCACATTAATAAGCACTTTTTTGACCTACAAAAATTCCAAAAAGGCGGCTGAAGACTCTCTAAATCTTCAGGCGCTCGGCATAGCAGCGAGTCTTGAGGCATCAATGTCAAAGGGTATTGCTGAAAAAGAAAATATCTTTAGGGATATCATTACAGAGGGCAGGTGGGAAGGTATTGCGTTTATCGCCCTTTATGATAAAAACGGCACAACGATCCTCCACTCAAATGAAAACCTTATAGGCAGACAGGTAAAGGACGGTTTTATTAAAGCAGTAGCCGACACAGGAAGGCCTGTTCACAACTATACCAAGCTTGGCACAGACGAGAGGGTCTTTGTCCTTGACTTTCCCGTGCATATCCGGGATTCCGAAAGAATACTCAGGCTTGCCCTCTACACATATCCTGTTGAAGGAATTATAAGACAGGCAAGGCTTCATGTGTTCGGGATGCTTTTTATAATAGCTGTCCTTTGGGTTGTCGGCTACTTTTTTGTAAGGGCATCAAAGCATTCGGATGAGTTGAGAATGAAAATGGCAGAGAGGGAAAGGTTTGCTGTAATAGGAGAGATGGCATCTGTCCTTGCTCATGAGATAAGGAATCCGCTGGGCAGCATAAAAGGGTTTGCCCAGTATCTAAAAGAACAGAATACAGATAACAGATCACAGGGCACAGACTCTCTGGACATAATAATTTCGGAATCAAAAAGACTGGAGGCACTAACAGAGGATCTGCTCATGTATGCCAAACCGATGGAGGTGAAATCAGATGATTTCGATGTGCTTGATCTCATAAATGAAGTTATCAAGACCATGCAGAATAGAAAAGATGTTGGTATAAATGTTGCTGTGCCTGCCGGCATAACGATTAAGTCTGACAGTGATAAATTAAAACAGATATTTATGAATATCCTGCAGAATGCAGTAGATGCTGAAAGCAAAACTATAGATATTAAGGCAGAGTTTATGAATGACAAGGTAGTAATATCGATAAGTGATGATGGCTACGGAATGAGTCATGAGATAAAAGAAAATGCCTTTAAGCCGTTTTTTACAACAAGGATAAAGGGTACAGGGCTTGGGCTTGCTATAGTGGATAAGCTCACAAAAGCCATTGGAGGAGAGATTGAGCTAAAAAGCGAACCTCAAAAGGGGACTGTTTTTAAAATAGTAATACCTAATACCTAAATTGAGCGATTCTATATTCAGACCTGTCTGTGTGCAACGCACAGGCAGGTTTGTAAGGCAGGTGCTGCGGAAAGACTTTAAACTCCGCACTTGTGCAACCCTCTATCTTGTATCCGTCATCTACTACATTGGATACTCGATGGATGATGCATCTGTTATCTTTTATATACATATGAGCAAGCACTTTTTAAAGTCTTGTAGCAGTGCCTGCCTTACAAAATCGCTCAACTTAGATAAAAATTATATAATACTCTATGCAGAAAGAAAACTTTAGAATACTTATAGTGGATGATGAGAAGTCCTTCCTGCTTCTTTTGACAAAAATACTTGAGGATGCAGGATATGCGGTAAAAGGCTTTACGGACCCTGAGGAGGCTTTAAAGGCTGTGGATTCATATTCGCCCAATCTTGTTATAACCGACCTGAAGATGCCCAAAATGGATGGAATCAAGCTTATGGAAGAAATAAAAAACAGAAATTCAGATATAGACTTTATCATGATTACTGCCTTTGCGACTGTGGATACGGCTGTCTCGGCAATGAAAAAAGGCGCATCTGATTATATCACCAAGCCGCTCAAAGACCCGGAGCATTTGAGGATTACTGTCTCAAAGATATACGAAAGGCAGAGGCTTATAGAGGAGAACAAGCTGCTTAAATCAGAAGCCTTTCATGACATGCCTCCCATGGATATAGTCTTTGCAGGAATGGATAAGATTTTAAAAGATATTATGGATGTTGCTCCTACAGATGCAACAATTATCCTCTACGGAGAGACAGGAACTGGAAAGAGTTTGATAGCAAAGATAATCCATCGCGTGAGCGGAAGAAGCGGCCCTTTTGTTGATATAAATTGTGCAGCGATACCGGAGAACCTGCTGGAATCCGAGTTGTTCGGTTATGAAAAAGGTGCATTTACAGGAGCATTATCACAGAAAAAGGGAAGGTTTGAGATGGCAGGAGACGGCACCATATTTTTAGACGAAGTCTCCGAAATGAGCCCAGCATTGCAGGCAAAGTTTTTAAAGGTGCTTCAGGACAGGACATTTGAGAGGCTCGGCTCGCTGAGCACAATAAAGACAAATGCAAGGGTTGTAGCTGCAACTAACAGGGATTTAAAGGTACTTGTGGAGGAAAAGAAATTCAGGGAAGACCTTTATTACCGCCTTAATGTATTTCCCATACACATTCCTTCCCTGAGGGATAGGAAAAAACATATACCCGATATAGCGGGTTATCTTGTGAAGGTGATTTCAGCAAGGCTCGGCAGGGAGGCAAAGACAATTCCTGCTGAAGAAATGGAAAAGTTAGCTGTTTATGCATGGCCCGGAAATATAAGGGAGCTTGAAAATGTGATTGAAAGGAGTGTCATTATAAGTCGGGGCAATCAGTTGATACTGCCTGACCTTGAGCCATCAAAGGTAGAAGTTAGCGGTATGCAAAAGTTAGAAGGCGATTTAAAAACGGTTGAAAGGATTGCCATCGAGAATGCGCTATCAAAGACTAACGGAAACAGGAAAAAGGCAGCAGAGATGCTGGGAATCTCGCTCCGCTCTTTACAATACAAAATTAAGGAATATGGGCTATAAGGTGCAACCACAATCCGTAATGATGCATGTAGGGCATGCTGAAAAAGCCTTTACAAAGTGTTATGCTTTGTGCGTGCCAGAGATAACCAATACTTCACCCAATTAGTGAGCATAGCCTGTCTGCGTGCAACGCACAGGCAGGTAGATGACGGGTTCAAGACAATGTGGTTTAATATTCCAAAGTGTAAAGTCTTTTTCAGCACACCCTACATGCATTCTAATATGTTTCTTTAAGGATTTAAGGGTGCAAATATTGCATATGTAAATGCAAATATTGCGTAAGAACTTTGCACTACAGATGCAAGACACTGGTTTTTTGAGCCTTTCCTCATCTGGCATGTCAATTGCTATAAAAAATAAAAACAATTGAGAAGGCCTGATTGAGGAAAGGAGGTGAAGACGATGAAAAAGACAATAAGCATAGCATTGGCTGTAGTTCTTGTGGCTGTTTTTGTTACCGGTGCAATGGCATTCGGTCCAGGTTATGGCGCGGGTAATGGCTACGGCATGATGGGCAGCAATCTCACGCCAGAACAGGCGCAGAAGTTTACACAGTTCCAGAAAGATATACTGCCGCTCCGCCAGAAGATGCTCCAGTTGAAAACCGAACTCATGGCGCTAAGGACACAGACAACTCCTGACTGGAATGCAATAGCAGCAAAACAGAAGGAAATGGTGGATATCAGAACAGAGATACAGAAGAAGGCAACAGAGGCCGGTATTACAGGTTTTGGCCCCAGTCTTTGCAGAGGCGGTAAAGGCATGGGAATGATGGGAATGGGCAGAATGGGAATGTAGAAAGGAGTGACAACAAAAATATCTGCAAGGAGAGGCCAAAATTTTGCTTCAAGTCAACCTCACCTTGCAGATATTATGATTTTATGAGAGTAGTTTTGAAAATAAAAATATTTGCCGTTTGTTTCCTGCTTTCAATGGTTTCGTTTTCGTATGCCGAAACGGAAATTACAGAGGGATACGATGAGAACACCGAGATAACAATCAGAGGGACGGTAGCAGAGATAATGCACGGGATGAGGGTTCCCCTTATACTGAAACTGAAAACAGGAACCAAGACATATAATGTGGTTACAGCTCCTATGTGGTATTTGTCGCGAAATGCCATAACCTTTAGTATAGGCACTGCGCTGGAGGTTACAGGCTCCAGGTACTTTGGAAGAGACGGTAACCTGTATGTTATTGCCAGACAGATAAGGGATGCCGAGACTGGAAGCGTAACAGTTTTGAGGGATTCGTATTGCAAGCCGTTATGGAGGGGAGGACACAGAATGCATGACAGACATCTGCCGTGATATAATAGCTGATAGCTCATAGCTGATAGCTTTTAAGCTGCTATGAACTATGAGCCATAAACCATGATCTAATGCGGAGCAGCGTTTGGCAAGACAGATAGCGGTCAGTTTTGAAAATGAAGTAATCAGGATTGTATATGCATCTTTAAGGCGCGGTAATCTAATCATTAAAAAAACCCTTGTTCTGAGGGATGAAGAATTCGATGAGTTTCTTAAAAAGGAAAAAGCCCGCCATTTCACCATAGTCTGCGATTTCAAATCATTTTATCAGGACATATTGCTTCTGCCACCAGTAAAAGAGAGGTTTTTTAAGAATATTGTCGAAGCCGAGATAAAAAGAAAAGCTCCTGAGTTCAAGGATTGCTCATTCTTTTATGTTATCCTCGGAGAGAGGATACACGAAGGGAGAAAAATGCATGAAACATTTGTCTTTGCCGTAAATAATTATGACATCTCCATGATAATCGACAGGTTTGACAGATACGGCAAAAAGATTTCAGCTATATACCCTGCTGCCTTTACGATTGCGCAATTGGTGAGCTTGTCTTATGGCATTACCGATGAGCCGATATTGTGCGTGGCAGAATCAGGGTCCGGTAAGATACTGCTTTTAATGAAGGATGGGAAGCTCTATTTTATGAGGGATGCACAGTCATTTGAGAGAGGCTTGCATGATATAGATGTCCAGAGTATCAACATGACAGTAAACTACTGCAGGCAGACACTGAGATTAATGCCATCACAGGCGATTCTCATAGGCACTGTTTGCAGTGAATATGAAACGACAATGGACTTGCTGCTGCCTGTCCTATGTATGAAACTTCCTTCCAATATCATTGCATCAAGAGAGACAATTACAGATTTTATCATCCCCCTGTCAGCCATGTTGAATATCAAGGGAATGGAAGAAGGCAGTCTCCTTCCCGAAAGTTATAGAAGTCTTCACAGACAGAAGACGATTCTCGCATATTACGTAGTATTTTTTATGCTCCTTTCTATTATAGGATTGGGCTACATTAAAACGAAATACTCAGAGATTGCTACTACAAAGAGAAAAATTGACTCATTAAGGTCTGAGATAAAAGGCATGGAGTCCATTCGCACAGGTTATGAGAACAATAAAAAAGAGCTCGATAAGGTTATGCCTATAATAAACTTTATAAATACGATGAATTCTTCTCCGGATATGCAGAAGGCATTGGTTGCCCTGTCTTTGATAAAAGAACTCCATGATAAAGATATAAACATAGTCTCTATAGATATCAACCCCGAGGGGAGCATGGTGCGCATAAAATTAAAGGGCAGTGTTGCGGCAGAAAACTTCACTGTTATGCAGCAGGATTATCAGAGGCTCGTTAATGCAATAAAAAAGACAGAGGGGATAGAGATAGTATCTGATAAGATAGATATTAAGGATAAGGGCTTTCAAATAGAATTAAAATATAGATAGCTTTGAACAATTTGAATGCTTTGAACGATTTAAACGACTTGAACAATTTAAAATGGGGGCAGATTGAAGAGATCCCTTTCTTACTATATAATCTCAGGGATATTGTTCTTAACGGTACTGGCAGGAGTTATTATCTCAAAGCGGTACAATGATTCCCTTTCCGATACGCAGAAAAAATTACAGATGGTCATGATGAATCTTGTTAGTATGAAGGATGCACAGGCTGATATGGAAAAAACAATAGCGGATTTAAAGGCGATTGTCCCTTCAGATTTTGCATCGAGGACGCCTGAGGAAAGTATTTTTATAAGCCTTGATAAATTAAAAGTAAAGATGAAGAATGCCGAAATCGTGGTGACCAGCATAGAGTATAAGGACGATGAGGTGAGCCTGCCTGTGACCATAAAGTCTTCAATAAGCGGGAAGGCAGCAGGAAAAGGTTATGCCTCGTTTATGAATGACATAGGGTATCTCCAATCAATGGTTTTTCCATTTTTCTACATTAGCAGTGTATCTATAACGCAGTCTCAGGACAAGGCATCTGTTTCGTATGAGATAAAAGGGGCATTAAAGACATTGAAGACATCAGAAGGCAGGTAATAAAACATGGGCAGGATCGATAATAAACAGATAATTGTGCTAATATCGCCGGTTGTTGCAACTCTTTTTTGCATAATAGCCCTGTCGCATATTAAATTTAAGCCTTCTCTCTCTCCGGTGGAAGAGGGACTTGCAGGCTTCTCCTACCAGAAGGCCCAGATAATCCGGCGCCAGCCGATTGCGGTTCCTGCAATTGACAGTCCTATTCGTGTGGAAGCAGTTTCTCCAAAGGTTGGTTTTCCGCAGGTGCCGCTTGAGAAGATGGCGCCTTTAGAGCCCGAGGTGGAAATGAAGGTCTCTTTTATCCTCATTTATGGTGGCAGGAAGGTGGCAATAATAAACGGCATGGTTGTAAAGGAGGGGGACATATTCAATCAGAGTAGGGTTGCAAAAATAGAAAAAAACAGGGTATTAATAAAAGATAAGAAGGGGGAAAGGTGGATAGGGATAGAGTAGAACGGAAGAGCGGAAGCGCGGAAGTTCGGAAGAACGGAAGAGCGGAAGCGCGGAAGTCTTTACTTCCGCTCTTCCGAGCTTATTTTTTTCTTGCTTCCGTTCTTCCGCTCTTCCGCTCTTCCGAGCTTATTTTTTTCTTGCTTCCGTTCTTCCGCTCTTCTCTGCGCTTCTGCTCTACTGCTCTTCTGCTCTTGTTCTTCCACCGACATAAAAAGGGAAATCCGCATTCCAGAAGAGGTCAGGGAGATAAAGCCTGAGAGACCTGCTCTGTCCGAGCCAAAAATACCTGAATTTATACCTGTGACAGAAGATATCTCGCCTGTGAAAACGAGGATAGTGGACATAGTTGCAAGGAATACGCCGCTGAGGGATGTCCTGCATGTGATTGCAGAGGCAACAGGATTGAATCTTATCATGGAAAAAGAAGTTGCAGCAGAAACGCCTGTAACACTCACTCTGAAAAATGTGAGTGCTGAAGATGCATTGGATACCATTTTCACATCCGTGGATTATTTTTACGCTGTCAAAGATAACATGCTTATAGTAAAGGCAGTGGACACGAGAATATTCGAACTCGGCCATCCTGCTATTGTTCAGACATATAATGTTGATGTAGGCGGCGATATACTGGGAGGAGCCACAGGCTCATTAACAGCAGGAGGAACAACAATAGGCGGAACCACAACAATAAAGGGGAATATTACGCAGACCTCAAAAAGCGACACTACTGCCTTCAATTTCTGGGATGCAATAGAAAAATCGATTACAAGTATCCTCGGGACAACCGCAACCGCAACTGCAGCCCCGGGCCAGCCTGCTACCCCTGGCCAGCCTGCTGCAATACAGCAGAGCTTTACCATTAACAGGCTGACAGGGACAATATTTGTAACAGCCTCAAAAAGGAATCTTGAGAGGGTAGAGCAATATCTTAACACCATTAAAAAAGTAATCAGCAGGCAGGTCCTGGTTGAGGCAAAGATCATTGAAGTGC
>CALGPO010000092.1 GCA_937960465.1 uncultured bacterium | reverse complement strand
GATTGCAAAGGCATCAGGAGACACCCCGCCTTACAGAACCCTCTACAAACACCCTGAGTATGAAGATGTGCGTAGAAAGGGCATCACTGAGAAGTGCATATTCTGTGAACACAGGGTCAAAAACGGTGAAAAGCCATACTGTGTGGCTTCATGCCCAGCAGGAGCCAGAATATTTGGCGACCTCAATGACCCAAATAGTGAAGTAAGCCAGGCTCTTAAGAAACACAAGGCATTTCGGCTTAAAAATAACAAGGGCGAGGTGTTAAAGCCCGGAGAAAAAGGTACACAGCCTAATGTTTACTACATAAGGAGCTTCTCTGTAAGGAAGTAGCCTGCAGCGCGACTAATGCGGACCAAGGGAGTGATGGGGAAAACAGTTTTTAACTGCGCACCGTCACTCCCTCTTTACCCGGCACTACAATATAATAATATCCTGAATTAATAGAGGTGAATGTGACTATTTCGCGGCAGATTATAGAACAGGAGCAAGTGAGAAGTGAATGCTACAAACTTCTTGCGGCATGTTTTTACCAGCCTCAAAAAGACCTTTTTATTGCAGAGAGATTATTCGAAAATCTTTCGATGCTTTTGAAACAGGTGTGCCCCGAGTCAGTAATCTTTTCTGAAAAAATGGGCGAAGTAATTTTAAATTACAGCAATGAAGACCTTCTTGTAGATTACGCTAAACTATTTGTAGGTCCAAACGAACTAAAAGCGGCTCCTTATGGCTCTGTATATATCGACGAAGGTAGAAGGATTATGGGCGATTCGACGATGGAGGTCCTAAGAATTTATAGAGATGAAGGTCTTGTTATAGATGAGGATTTTAAGGAAATGCCTGACCACATAGCTGTTGAGTTGGAATTCATGTACTATCTCATTTTCAAGGAAATAGAAGCCCTTGAAAGCTCTGAAGACCTTAAAGTGGCTCATTATATAGAAGTTCAAGAGATGTTTATACACAAATTCATAGGAAAATGGATAAAACCCTTCTGTGATGCAATAATGGAAGGGACTGATAACGAATTTTATCGGGCATTGGCAGGCTGCCTGTCAACCTTTGTTCTCAAATCTACTGTGCCAGATGAACTAAAGGCTCTTGTTTCAGAAAAAACGCAAAGAGCGATTAATTAAATGCTTAGAGACAAAGTAATAAATAAGGCATTAAACACTGTCGGCTGCATTGAAACCGACCGTTCCCGCTGTACGAGAATGCGCTTTAATCGTAACGAATGTAACAAATGCATAAGGCAATGCCGCTTTAAAGCCATAATGATCCACGAGGATGTAACAATTAATGAGTCAACTTGCTCTGCGTGCATGCTTTGTGTGTCAGCATGTCCTTCAGACTGCTTTGCAATAAAGAGACATGATTTTTATTTCTTAATCAGCAAACTCAGAAAAGCTGGCTATTCCATAGATTCTCTGGTATTGGGCTGTGACAATAATACAAAAAATCCCAGTCATGCAAAGACATACTGCTTCGGCTATCTATCTGAAGAGCACATAATAGCCCTTTATTCATACATGGCGAGGCCACTCCAGATAGATATGACAGAATGCGACAAATGCAAAAATGGCTTTACAGCAGGTATCCTTCAGGATAGAATAGCCTCTATCGAAAATAAAACATCTATAAATATTTCAGATAAGATAAAACTGATTAAAGACAAAGACAGACTAAGATTCCATGATATATCATATGACAGGCGAGGTTTTTTTAGGGCAATAAAAGACCTTACATTTATTCAGGCAACAGGCTTATTTGATAATGAAAATGAAATTGAACAGACGCAGTCGTATTCTGCAAAAAAACTACCTTTAAAGCGAGAACTCCTAAATAGGGCAATAAAGATGCTTCCGAACAAAAACAAGATAGAACTTCTTACAAGTTATTATTATGACGTAACTGTAAAAGAGACGTGCAACAACTGCTTTGCATGCATAGGTATGTGTCCAACTGGTGCCTTGAAAATAGAAAACAACTACAACGATAGGGAACTCGTTTTTAACACTTCTCTATGTAACGGATGCGGTCTATGCATGAACTTCTGCATGACTTCATCTGTAAGCATAGAGAATGGATTTCAGGGAGACGACCCTTTTGAATTTAAAAACGTTAAAAAATCCTCATTATGCGGAGTCTAAAGTAGAATGGAGTTTGAATCTCTTCTTAACGAATCTGTAAAAATTCACGGACACCTCTGTCCCGGACAGGTGCTTGGAGTGAAGATGTCCATGCTCGGCTTGCGGGAAGCAGGAATTGAGGATCCAAAGGGCAGGGACAGGAAGAACATCATCGTATTTGTCGAGATGGACAGGTGCGCAACCGATGCTGTTCAGTCTGTTACGGGCTGCAGCCTCGGCCACAGGACTATGAAGTTCATGGACTACGGCAAAATGGCTGCAACATTTGTGAATTTAAAAACAGGCAAGGCTATCCGTGTTTTGGCAAAAGAGGACGCAAGGGATAAGGCAAAAGAGTACTTCCCGGAGATTGAGGATAAATACAAGGCGCAGCTTGAGGCATATAAGATCATGCCTGATGAGGAGTTGTTTAAGGTCATGGATGTAAGGGTGAATATAAAGCCGGAGGATATGCCGGGCAGACCGTTAAGGAGAATTAGGTGCAACAGTTGCGGAGAATATGTTCAGGACATAAGGGAGGTTTACAGGGATGGAAGGATTTTGTGCAAACCATGTGCAGACGGAGGATATTACACCATTGAAGACAAGTCTTATGGTAAATAGTTATGTAGTCCCCCTGAACGATTTTATGCAAGACTACATCGCTAATATTCTGTGTGCAATAGCGAACTCATTCGGCATATCTCCGAATAGTGTGACAGTATGCGTGGACTCCGAAGAGTTTCACATTTATACTGAAAAGGGAGAAATAGATATTTCGAAAAAAGACTTTGTAAAGCAGTTGATAGAAAGCACTATTAAGGGCATGTTGTCGCCGTTAAAGGGAATATTCTGGCTTCAGAAGATTACAATTACTACGAATACTACGAACACCAAGGAATGATTTTTTATTATTAACGTTATGCAAAAAAGTCATAGCGATATGGAGATTAAATCAAAGCTCTGGATAGAAGTTGACGGAGAGCCTGTTTTCGGCAGAGGGAGGAGATTTCTGCTTCATGCCATAGACAGATATGGTTCCATCAATCAAGCCGCAAAGGAGATAAATATTTCATACAGGAGAGCCTGGAGCTATATAAAGGCAATGGAGGAAAGGCTTGGCATAAAACTGGTTGAGAGGCAGGCGGGAGGCAGAAACGGAGGCGGGGCTACCCTTACAGACGATGCCCGCAAATTTTTGAAACAATATGAGCTTATGGAAGATGGCATAAAAGAAATTGTTGATAAAAAATTTAAAACTATATTCGGTAAGTAGGAGGATAATATGTGTGACATTCAGGGCTCGGATACGAAGAATAGGATCGGCGTTAAAACAATTCCGGTAGAAGATGCTGTGGGTATGGTTCTGGCCCATGATATTACCGAGATAAGGCAGGATGACTTTAAAGGCAGGGCATTCAAAAAAGGGCATATTGTCAGGGAAGAAGACATAAGCCATCTTCAGAGACTCGGAAAAGAAAATCTGTTTGTTTTAAATATTGCAGATGACGAGATGCACGAAGACGACGCTGCGTATGCACTTGCCAATGCCTTAATGGGAGAAGGCGTGAAGATGGAAGGAGAACCTAAGGAGGGCAAGATAAATATAATTGCTGATAGGGATGGGCTTTTGAAAATTAATAAACACGCCCTTACTCAATTCAATATGCTCGGCGATGTAATGTGCGCTACACTTCACAGCAACACAGTTGTAAAAAAAGGTCAACTTGTCGGAGGCACAAGGGCGATACCGCTTGTTGTGAAAAAAGAGATTGTTCAAAAGGCGGTAGAAATAGCAACAGAAGTCAGAAGTCAGAAGTCAGAAGTCAGAAGTAAAGGCATCATTGAAGTGAAGGAGTTGAGAAAACCGAAGGCCGGGGTAGTTATCACAGGCAATGAGGTTTATTATGGAAGGATAAAGGATGCATTTGCGCCTATAATCAGGAAAAAGATCGAGGCATTTGATGGAGAGATTGTCGGTATATACTATGCACCTGATAATGAAGAATTCATAGAGGCAAGGCTCAGAGAGCTCATAAACGCTGGTGCAGATTTGCTTATTACAACAGGCGGCATGTCTGTGGACCCTGATGATGTTACAAGGTTTGCGATAAGAAAACTTGGTGCGACAGACATTACATACGGCTCAGCAGTACTGCCAGGTGCGATGTTCCTGGTGGCATACATTAGCGCGATAGTGCGGCAGAGCGATAGCGCCACATCCGCTTCACCCCTTCACCCCTTCACCCATTCACCCATTCACCAATTCACCAATTCACCAATTCCTGTTTTAGGCATTCCTGCATGCGGAATGTATCACAAGACAACCATATTTGATTTAGTTCTTCCGAGTGTTCTTGCAGGAGAAAAAATCGGCAGATATGAACTTGCAGAACTCGGACATGGTGGGCTTTGTCTTAATTGCAAGGAATGCAGATACCCTGTGTGTCCTTTTGGGAAGTAAGGCACTTGAGTGATGGAGTTTGGAGTATTGTTATTTGACAGAAAGAGGTGTTTTTGCTATTCTCATACACGATGAAAAAGAACCACAGAACAGCAGAGCAGCAGAGCAGAAGAGCAGAAGAAAATATTGGTGAAAATACTTCCTTTAAAAACTACTGTTCTACTATGTTGTTGCTCTACTGCTCTACTGCTCTATTTATGTTGCTCTGCTGCGCCACTTCTTATGCCTTTGATGTAAAAGGTTTGCAGCCCCTTCCACCCTATGGAGTATTTTCCACATTCAGTGCAGAGAGCCTTAAACAAAATAAGGTTGGGTTTGGATTAAGCGTTGAAAAATCCTATGATCCCAATTTTTATCGCACTGTTTTTAATCTCGCATACGGAATTCATGACAAATTCGAAATGAACATAACACTTCCATATGTGGCAGAGTGGGAAAACAGGGTTGATGGTTTTGAGGATATGAGTCTGGGAGTTAAACACAGGGTTATAGACGAAGGGAAATACTGGCCTGCTGCTGCTTATATATTAACTGTATCACCTCCATCCGGCAAGGATGAGTTCACCACTGAAGGCAGGGTTGGAGGAGGCTTGTTACTGACAAAAAAGGTTGGACCTTTTAAGGGTCATTTTAATGCCCTTTATTCAAAACCTGACAAAAAAGAGTTAAAAGACGAGTATGCCGTTAACCTCGGCGCAGAATTGGCTGTAACACACGACTCAAAGGTGCTTGCCGAGGTCATTGGAAGAAAAGACCATTTTAAAAATAAGATAGGCATGCTGGAATGGAGACTCGGATACAGGATTGCAACCACCGAATATTTATATACCACTATTGGAGTTGGTTTCGATATAAAAAATAGAACCCCTGACTACAGGCTGATGTTTTCTGTAAGTGTAATCCTGCCTCCGGAAAAGAAAAAAATACAGAAAGTATACGAAGAGTAGTTTGTGCTATAATAAAAAACTATGTTTGATTTAGGTATACAGGAACTTATAGTAATCTTCATTGTTGCCCTTCTTGTCTTTGGTCCCAAGAGATTGCCGGAACTCGGCAGAACCCTCGGAAAGGGGATTGCCGAGCTCAAAAGGGCAATGCATGGCGTTAAGGAACAGATGGATGCGGAGCTTCACGATATAAAACAGCCTGTATCGTTGGAGGCAGATGTTTATAAGTCAGAACAAAAAACAGAAGATAAGATAGCTGATTCACCAGATACGGAGAAGAATACTAAAAATGACTGAAAATAAATCTTATAAAATAATTTCATTATTCAGTAATTCATTACTCATAACTCTTCACTCATCACTGTCTTTTCGGGGTAGGGCAAATGGAAGATGAAAAAATGCCTCTCACAGAACATCTCGGCGAACTCAGAAAAAGGATTACCATTTCTTTAGTGGCCCTCCTTGCTACCTTTATAGTGGCTTTCAACTATTCTGAAGAGATTTTTAAATTTATAATGTTTCCCCTGAGATACAATCTGGACTTCTCTGTGAGGAATATGTATTTACACTTTGTCCCGCAGGACAAGCTCCAGAACACAAGGCTCGTATTCCTTGCGCCTGCCGAGGCATTCTGGATGAACCTCAAGGTCTCCTTTGTTGCGGGACTGATGTTATCCCTGCCTGTAATGTTTCACCAGTTGTGGAAATTTATTTCTCCAGGGCTTCTTCCCAGGGAGAGAAGATATGTGATTCCATTTATCTTTTCAGCAACAGGCCTTTTTCTCTTTGGATCTGCATTCTGTTTTTTCATAGTCCTTCCATTTGCCATGGGATTCCTTCTCACTTATAAGGTTGGTGATTTTTTAATGCCCATGCTTTCTGTGGGGCAGTATGTGGATTTCTGCCTCAAGTTCATCCTCTCGTTCGGTGCGGTATTCGAACTTCCCATAATTATTATCTTTCTTACAAAGATGGGAATTGTTACTCCCAGGACTCTTGCCAGAAATAGAAAATATGCTATTTTAATCGCATTTATTGTCGCTGCATTTTTGACGCCTACACCCGACGCATTCAACCAGACATTGATGTCCCTGCCAATTATACTGCTTTATGAAATAGGTATATGGATCTCGCCGTTGTTTGTGAGAAAAGAGGCAAAAACAGAAGGCGATTGATTCGGATGCGGGCAGATGGCAGAGCAGACTAAAAGGAATTTCAGGGCCATAGTTTCGGATATATCAGAGGGGTTTGTTGCTGTAAATCCCATTTATTTGAAACCCTTTGATGAAAATGCCCTTAAATCCCTTTGCAGGGCTATAGAGCGCAAACAGGTCGAGATCAGGTCAGAGCCTTTTCCTTATGACGATATCTGTTTAATAAGGAAAAGGAACATAAGACTCCAGAGGCTTTATTCAGCCTTGATGGTAATAAAAAACTTTGCACGCGAAAAGCACTATAGAGTCTATTGAGTTCCTTGGGTTATAAGGCTTGTAGAGTATGTAGGGGCAATTCATGAATTGCCCCTACTTGAAATGGAGGAAATGTGAAATTAGCCATCATCGGACTTTCCAATTCAGGCAAAACCACTGTCTTCAATGCCCTCACAGGACAGAACCTTGAAACAACCATTTATCCTACTGTAAGCGGAGAGCCTAACTACGGTGTTGTAAAGGTACCTGATTACAGGATCGATAAACTTGCTGAGATATATAAACCTAAAAAGATTACTTATGCAACAGTTGAATACATAGATTACATAGGACTTACGAAGGGAGACATTGCTCAGAACAGGAAGGTTTTTGATTTGATAAAGGATGCCGATGCCATTGTCCATGTGGTAAGGGCATTTGAGGACGATTCGGTCTCCCATCCCATGAACGAGATTAATCCGCTGAGGGATATAGAGACATTAGAGCTTGAGCTGATATTCGGAGATATAGAGCTTGTCGAAAAAAGGCTTGCAAGAATGGAGGAAAGCGCAAAAAAAGGGAAAAAACCGAATGAGGCAGAAAAGAAGCTGCTCCTTAAATGTAAGGATGCCCTTGAAAAAGAAGTTCCTCTTAGGAATGTAGGCTTTGATAATGAGGAACAAAAAGTGATGAAGCATCTTCAGTTTGTCTCCACAAAGCCTGAAGTGGTGGTTATAAATATAGGAGAAGGAGACTTAAATACCGATAAGGCATTAAACTTCCAAAAGAACGCTGAAAAATATTTTGCGGACAAAGGTATTTCGGAAACAACAAAGGTCGTAACACTCTGCGGGAAGATAGAGATGGAAATTGCACAATTAAATCCAGATGAGGCAAGGGCATTTCTCGATGACCTCGGAATACAGGAGCCAGCCCTGAATAGATTAATACATGTGAGCTATGACCTTTTAGGCCTCACATCTTTCCTGACATGCGGCGAGGACGAAGTTAGGGCATGGACTATAAAAAGGGGTACCAATGCACAGCAAGCCGCAGGAAAGATCCACTCCGATATAGAGAGAGGGTTTATCAGGGCAGAAGTTGTGGGCTACGATGATTTCATTTCATCTAAAAGCATGTCTGCTGCAAGAGATAAGGGGCTATTGAGGCTTGAAGGAAAGACTTACGAGGTAAAGGATGGCGATATAATCAATTTCAGGTTTAATGTGTGAGAAGAATCTATGTGGTCAAAAAAATCCTCTCCATTCTCATAATTCATGAGATTAAAAATACTTTTCATCTCCAAAATAGTTGCTGTAACTAAATGGGAGATGAACCAAAAATTTAAGAGGGTAGGAGTTTTTTAAATGCAATCAATGATAAACTATCTGATAATAGGTATGGGAGGTTTTATCGGTGCAATCTCCAGATACGCCATTGGCCTCTGGATCGGCCAGAAGTGGGGAAGGAGCTTTCCATTAGGCACATTTTTTATTAATGTAAGCGGGAGTTTTTTAATAGGGCTGCTTATGTCTTTATTTACGGAAAGATTTATGGTAAATCCTCAATGGAGGCTTTTGCTGGTAGTAGGATTCCTCGGAGCATATACGACATTTTCCACTTTTGAATACGAAACAGGCAGGTTAGTGAAAGATGGTGAGTGGTTGATAGCGTCAATGAATGTGGTTTTTAGTGTTTTCGTTGGATTTTTAGCATTGAAGATTGGGGAATTAATAGCAAAGACAATTTAGGAGACGACTATGGTAAAACAAGGGCCTGCAAAGAAACTTACTATTTATGTTGATGAGACTGACAGATTCGGTGGAAAGCCTGTTTATGAAGTGCTGATGGACATTTTTTACAAAAAGAAAATAGCCGGTGTCAGTGTATTCAGGGGAGTAGCCGGCTACGGGACCGATGGCGTTTTTCATACATCAAAGATGCTTGAACTATCCACAAGCATGCCAATGAAGATAGAGGTTGTGGATTCAGAGGAGATGATAAATAAGGTTTTGCCGGATGTTTATCATGTTGTGGAAAAGGGGCTTGTGGAGATTACGGATACAAATGTTGTCAAATGCTGCCCGAAGGCATTGGAGAAAAAGGAGGAGGTGGGGAAAAGCATGAAACTTGAGGGTAAGGCAAAGATGCTCAGGGTGATAGTGAGCGAGGATGATAAATGGGAAAGAGAGCCTCTTTATGAAGCGATCATAAAGAGATTTATTATGATGGACATTGCAGGTGCAACTGTATATAAGGCAATCGCAGGCTACGGCCCTCACAGAAGATTTCATAAAAAGAAGACACTCACAAGCACCGGAGAGATGCCCATCTTGATTACTGTTATCGATACCGAGGAAAATATAAACAAAGTCCTGCCGATACTCGACGATATGGTAAAAGAAGGCATTGTTATACTTTCGGATGTGAATGTGATAAAATATATTCATAGGGATGTAAGTCCGGAGATTCTGTAAAGACTGGCGATGGAGTTCGCCATTAACCGCTTCGGATTCTGAAGCTGATGACTCCTACTCTCAATCTTTATGAGGGTAGGAGTTTTTTTATGCCCGATCAAGAGGAGGCTCTATATGCATGAAGTATGGGGATTGGCAGCGCTCTGGCTCGGTCTCGCGTTAATCGCCACATTGATTTCCATTTGGCTGCGCGTAGCCACAGCTCTTTCTGAGATAGTTGTCGGAACGGTAGCGCAACTTATTATTGGGGCATTGATAGGAACAACTCTCGGCTCTGACACGGGATGGATAAAGTTTCTCTCTGGCACAGGAGCTATTGTGCTGACATTTTTAGCAGGAGCTGAACTTGACCCTGTGGTATTTAAGGCAAAACTTAAAGAAGCATCGGCAATAGGTTTTATCTCTTTTCTTGCGCCTTTTTTAGGATGCACGGCAGCCGCTTACTATCTCCTTCACTGGAGCGCTCAGGCAAGCTGGCTTGCAGGAGTCGCTCTTTCAACAACTTCGGTAGCTGTTGTTTACGCAGTTATGCTGGAACTTGGTCTGAATAAGACGGATTTCGGCAAGGCTGTGCTTGCGGCCTGTTTTGTCACGGATCTCGGCACTGTTTTGGCTCTTGGACTTATCTTCGCGCCTTTTACAATGAAGACGCTTGTTTTTGTAGGAGCAGCAGTATCAGCGTTTTTTATTCTGCCCTATCTTACACCGAGATTTTTCAAAAAATACGGCAATCGTCCTTCAGAACTTGAGGCGAAATTTCTCTTATTGTTCCTTTTCGGACTTGGCTCTCTCGCTGTGTGGGCAGAGAGCGAGGCTGTGCTGCCCGCGTATATTGTTGGCATGGTGCTTGCCGGAACCGTAGGCAAAGACCATATGCTGATAAGACGCCTCCGGACATTAACATTCGGACTCCTTACGCCATTTTATTTCATAAGAGCGGGTTCTTATGTGTCCGTTCCTGCTCTTATTGCAGCTCCGGCTGCGATTTTTGTGTTATTTATGGGCAAAATGATAACCAAGATAATTGGCGTTTATCCGACGACAAAGGTCTATAAATACGCTCAAAAAGAGGGCATTTATACAACCCTTCTTATGTCAACCGGCTTAACCTTCGGATCTATTTCAGCTCTATTCGGGCTTACTCACAATATCATAGACCAACAGCAATATTCAGTACTGGTATTCGTTGTCATAGGCAGCGCTGTTGTGCCGACCTTGATTGCGAATGCGTTTTTTATACCTAAGTATTTATTGCCCAAAAAGGAGGACAAAGAAGATGCTTAAAAAAATACTTGTAGCCTTTGACGGCTCGCCACAATCGTATCAGGCCTTTGACTTTGCCCTTGAGATGTCCAGACTGTGTCCCGGAGCAGCACCTGAGATAATAGCACTCTCTGTTGCACAGCCTCCGGAGCCGGCAGATATAGTTGAAGTTGAGGCCATAATTGATAATGCAACACAGCATTATGAAGAGCTCTTTAAAGGATTGAGGGAAAGGGCAAAGGAGAGGAATCTTGAGATAAAAACAGAGATTGTTGTAGGACATCCAGCAGACCAGATAGTTAGATATGCAAAGGACAATAGCTGTGATATGGTGATACTCGGACAAAAGGGCAAGTCAAAGATAGAAAGCTGGCTTCTGGGTTCTGTATCAAAGAGGGTTGCAACCTATGCACCATGCACGGTGACGATTGTGAAATAGCTTAGGGTCTACGACTTTAGATAGTAGGAGGTGTTATGTCAGTATCAGTATATTCCCATTTAAAAACCCAGATCATTAGCTGCATTGATGAGATGCTTACCATAGAGGCAATCCGTGGATGTCCCTGTGAGGAGTTAAGGGAAAAGATAGAGGAAAATACATTTAATCTTGTTGTGGTAGGACAGTTTAAAAGGGGGAAAACAAGCCTCATTAATGCACTCTTAGGTGCGGATATACTTCCTGTGGCTGTAGTCCCTCTCACATCAATTGTAACCATAATGAAATATGGCGAAGCCTTGAGGGTTAATGTCCTTTTTAACGACGGCAGGACCGCTGAGATAAAGCCGGAAAGCCTTCCTGAATATGTAACAGAAAAGGGCAATCCAAAGAATATAAAGGATGTCAGCGAGGTTGTAATCACATATCCATCTCCTTATCTCAAAGATGGTGTAAGGCTGATAGACACACCGGGTGTTGGCTCTATATATGAACACAATACAGATGTAGCATATCAATATCTCCCTAAATCAGACGCAGTCTTATTTCTCCTGTCAGTTGACCAGCCTATGAGCATGGCGGAACTGGATTTTCTGAAGGATGTCAGGGAATACTCGAGCAAGATATTCTTTTTATTAAACAAGGCAGACTATCTCAATGAGAGGGATTTGCAGGAATCCATCGAATTTTCTAAAGGCGTTTTAAAAGAGACAATGGGCGCAGATGTAAGGATATTCCCTATTTCCGCAAGGCTTGCTCTTGAAGGCAAAGTTTCAGGGGACGGGGATATGCTCAAAAAAAGCAGGCTTCCTGAATTTTCAGAGGTCTTGAACAGGTTTCTTATAGAAGAAAAGGGCAGGGTTCTTATTCTTTCGGTGGTAAACAGTCTTCTCAGAATTCTGTCTCAAGCCCGGTTTGAGCTTGAGCTTGAGATAAAGTCATTATCAACCCCGATTGACGAACTTCAGAAAAAAATAAGTGTTTTTGAGACTAAAAAACAAGAAGTGCTTCTTGAAAAGCGGGATTTTGATATTCTACTTGACGGTGAGACAAAGAGGCTTACTGTAGATGTGCTTGACGCCGATATAACTAAGTTTAGAAAAGAACTTATCGCTCAAGAGCAAGTTCATCTTGAGGAACAGTTTGCCCGATCAAAGTCTCTTTCATCTAAGGAGCTTAAGGCTGCGCTTGAGCAGATGATCATTGAGCATGTGAGGCAGGCATTTAACATATGGCGGGCAATTGAGGATGACAAACTCGCAAAGGCATTTGAAGCTATATGCCGGAGATTTGTTGTCAAAATAGACGATGCCGTTGACTCGCTTCTGAATTTTTCGTCCGATCTTTTTGAAATCCCATACGAAGCAATAAAGACAGAGGCTCTATGGTCGACAAAATCCAGATTTTACTATAAATTTAAAGAGCAGCCCGGCGGCATTGAGATAGCCGCATCTTCCCTGATGCTTGCGCTGCCTAAATTTATAGGTGATAAAATCATTCTCAAAAAGATGCAGGATTATCTTATCAGGGCTATAGACTTGCAGTTGGGAAGGGCTGGGAATGATTTTGAAGAGCGGATTCAGAAAAGCAAGCTGGACTTCATGTGGGAGATGCTGCGAAGGATAGAGGCTACGATTGAGGGAATAAGCACCGCAATAGAAAAGGGAATGGCGCAGAGGAGCAGGGGAGAAAAAGAGGTGGAAGAGACAAAGCAGGCGCTGCTGGAGATGTCTCAGAAGCTGAATGAGACAGGCAATAGGCTTATGCAAATCAAAGAACAGGCAGTATGATAACCTTTTTCTGCCCTCGATGCTGGAAGGAAATTACGGGTGATGATAAAAAATGCCCTTATTGTGGCGCTGATATTACAGAGCATGAAAGGAAAGGTTTTGAAGATAAATTGATAAACGCATTAAGGCATCCCGAACAGGAGACAGTTCAAAGGGCAGTCTGGATTCTTGGTAGGCTAAAAAGCGACAGAGCCGTTAAGCCGCTTATAAGGCTTTTTGAACAATCGGATAATCCTTATTTAAAAAGAGAGATACTTGATGCTCTCTACGAGATCGGCTTACCTGAGGCAATGGATTTTATTGTGAAGTCCTTAAGATCAGAAATAAGTATTGTTAGGAAAAAGGCAGAGGAGATTATAAAGAGAGGAGGCAACAATGTTTGAGTTAGATATTCCCGGTTTTGGCTTTGTAAGGTTGGAACATCTGGTGTCTGACTTCACAGGGACATTGTCTGTTGACGGCAAACTTTTGCCTGGGGTGAGGGAGCGATTGAACAAAATAGCAGAGTTTCTAAATGTGCATATACTGACTGCTGACACATTCGGTAAGGCAAGGGAAGAACTTAAAGGGATAAACTGTGAAATCCACATCCTTGAAGGCGAAAATCACGATATTCAGAAAGAGGACTATGTTGAAATGCTTGACGCAGAAAGAGTTGTTGCACTCGGCAATGGAAACAATGACAGAAGGATGCTCAAGGCAGCAAGAATCGGCATCGCAGTTTCAGAAGGCGAGGGATGTTCTGTTGATGCAATAATGTCAGCAAATATCCATGTCAGAAGCGCCCTTGACGGGCTTGGCCTCTTGCTCAATCCCAAGAGACTCAAGGCAACGATGAGGTTCTGAATAGAAATTAAAGATACCGCAGTATAATTTATCGGCATTTTATACGATGGTATCATATATTCTTATCAGTTGAGTGAGATAGGCAATAGGCTTATGCATATCAAAGAACAGGTAGTATGATAACCTAAAGCGATGACTTTTATTGTGAAGTCATTGGCTGATATAATATCTAATGCTCAAGATACCTATTTCAATACCTGCTCTGCCATTTAGGTTTAAGCTGATCGATGCGATAGTCCTGCTTTCTATTATCGGAGTCCTCTCGCTCATTGTTTATGTAGCGTCAGGCTGGCGGTATGAAATGCAGCCTGCAGTAGAGATAAATCTTGACCCTTCAAACATTCCGCTTTATACGGCTAATTCAGTAGTCAGGATTGTTATAGCTTACGCATTGTCTTTTATGTTTTCTGTCTGGTATGGTTATACGGCAAACAGGAGCAAAATTCATGAAAAGATAATGATACCCCTTCTTGATGTGCTTCAGTCTATTCCTGTGCTTTCTTTCTTACCAGGCGTGGTGCTTGCAATGATAGCCCTTTTCCCTGGCAGGAGATTGGGCGTAGAACTTGCGTCCATAATTCTTATTTTCACAGGTCAGGTATGGAATATGGCTTTTAGTTACTACAATTCCATAAATACAATGCCAAAAGAGTTAAAGGAAGTTGCAAAGGTTTTTCGTTTGAACCGGTTTACGCGTTTTCTTAGGCTTGATATGCCTTTTAGCGCCATAGGTCTTGTATGGAACAGCATGATGTCCGTTGCTGGAGGATGGTTTTTCTTAATGGCATGTGAGATGTTTGTAATGAAAGACAGGGACTTCAGACTTCCAGGCCTCGGTTCTTATATCCAGACAGCGGCAAACAACGGAGATATGACACATATCCTTTACGGCATAGGCACGATGGTTGCCGTTATTATCCTGCTGGATTTCATGGTGTGGAGGCCTGTTGTTGCATGGTCGCAAAAGTTCCGATTTGACACTGTGCAGGCTGAAGACGAAAAGGAGTCTTTAGTATTGGACATAATGAGAAAATCACCGTTTGTGGAGCGTATCGGGGATTTTTTAAGTAGGAGGCTCAAAAACATAGAGACGTTGTATCAAAGGATGGAAAACCGGCCTGAATATAAGGCAATAGCTGCCCTCCGAAAGAGCATAACTATAATTTTTGGCATTGCGGTGCTTTGTCTGTTACTGTTGGCGTTAATAAAAGCAGCAACTCTTTTTGCCTCAGTTTCGGCTGGTGAGTATATTGAAGTAATCGCCTCCGCATTTGCCTCTTTTTTGAGAACTTCATCTGCCATAGCGATTGCAGCTCTATGGACAGTGCCGCTTGGAGTCTATATAGGGCTTAATCCGAAGGCGTCTAAAATCCTACAGCCGGTTGTTCAGGTTATAGCCTCCGTGCCGGCTACGGCAGTGTTTCCGGTGGTGCTTTTATTTTTAATAAAACTTGGCGGTGGGCTTACCATAGGGTCTGTTTTTCTCATGCTTTTGGGAACTCAGTGGTATATACTTTTTAATGTTATCGCCGGAGCCTCGGCAATTCCGCAGGATTTGAGAGAAACCGCAGCTTTGTACGGACTTAAAGGAATAAGAAAATGGAAGGTATTAATTCTACCCGGCATTTTCCCGTATCTTATTACCGGAATGATAACGGCAACCGGAGGCGCATGGAACGCAAGCATTGTGTCGGAATATGTAACTTTCGGCGGTGAAGTGATGAAGACGAGGGGATTGGGTAGTCTGATAAGCGAATCTACTGTTTCGGGTAATTTTGGGCTTTTGCTTTTAAGCACTGTTGTTATGGCAATTGTTGTTGTGAGCATAAATCGGCTATTATGGAAAAGGCTTTTTGCGTTAGCGCAGGAAAAATATCGTCTGGATTGATTGAAAGAGGTGCGGTAATGCCACATGTAGTTTTAGAGACAAGAAACTTGAAAAAATCTTTCCCTATGAGTGGCGGCAAAGAGATAGTCGTTCTTGAAGATATTAATATTAAGGTTATGGAAGGGGAATTCGTTTCTATCTTAGGTCCTTCTGGAGCCGGCAAATCAACATTGCTTAGGATTATGGCAGGGCTTGCCACGCCGTCGGCAGGGGATATTTTTTATAACGGGATGCCTCTTAAAAGCGTTAAACCCAAGATAGGAATGGTCTTTCAGAGCTTTGCGCTGTTTCCGTGGCTTTCAGTTGTTGAAAACGCAGAGCTCGGATTAAAGTCTTACGGTCTTTCTGATGAAGAAGCCCGCGAGCAGGCAGTGAAAATGCTGGATATTGTAGGATTGGATGGGTTTGAAGACGCATATCCGCGCGAGCTTTCCGGAGGAATGCGCCAGAGGGTGGGCATTGCCCGCGCCCTTGCTCTTGAGCCCGAAGTCCTTTTTATGGATGAGCCTTTTTCAGCGCTTGATGTGCTTACGGCGGACAACCTGAGAAGCGAACTCGTTGACCTATGGATTCATAAAAAAATGCCGATTAAATCCGTGATATTTGTTACCCACAACATAGAAGAGGCTGTATTTATGTCCGGAAGGGCGATAGTGCTGAGTCATAATCCAGCAAGGGTCAAGGCAGATATGTCCATAGATATTCCATATCCGAGGGGCAAGAATACAAGGGAATTTCAGTATCTGGTTGACAGGATTTATACGATACTGACTAAGCCTTCAGAAGAGATACCATTTTTGCTGAAACTTGAACGTTATCAATTCCTGCCTCACGCAAAGGTAGGCGCAATAGCTGGCCTTATAGAAATGGTTCATGATAAGGAGGGGCGGATTGACATCTCAGCCCTTGCTTCAGAATTAAGCATGGAGGTTGACGATATTTTCCCTCTTATGGAGGCTGCTGTTTTTCTCGGTTTCGGGGAAATAAAAGAAGGAGATTTTATAATAACTGAAAAGGGCGCGGCGTTTTCCGAGGCCGATACCCTTCAGAAAAAAGAGATATTCAGGGATACCGCTTTGAGCAATATTCAGTTGATAAAACAGATAATGCAGGTTCTGTCATCTACCGTAAAACACAGGATGTCTGAAGACTTTTTCATAGATATACTCGAAAACCACTTCACTACGGATGAGGCATGGAATCAGCTTGAGACGGCCATTGACTGGGGTAGATATGCCGAGCTTTTTGCGTATGATTACGATAGCGGAGAATTATATCTTGAAGAGGAAATAGAGAAATAGAGGGATGCCTTGAATTGCTGCTTAATCCCAAGAGACTCAAGGCAACGAAGAGATTCTGAATAGAAATTAAACCTTAATGTTGCATAGACAGCAAGGACTAACATGCTTCAAAGCCTTTACAAGCGACAGGAAACCGTATTCATGCAGAATATAAATGTTTTAACAGAGACTTGAATCCAATGCTGAATACGATATGGTGGTATGAAAA
>CALGPO010000091.1 GCA_937960465.1 uncultured bacterium | reverse complement strand
GTATGCCTGCCATCGTAAAAAGGCTGATATAAATCTCTGTTGTTATTTAAAAATTCTTCAGAGGGGAAAAATCCAATGTCATCAGTGACCCTTGTGCCTCCTGCACGCTCTGCAAACTTTCCAATATCATGTAAAAATCCCGCAAGGGCTATTTTATAAACTGTTTCATCCATAAATATCCCCCTTTCTCACATCCATTCACAGCGCTGCCAATATGACTGTATGATATCATCTCTGGTTGAAGCCTTCCATTATATCCCCCGCATTACTAAATCTTATACTAAAATTATCCTGTACTTTCAATAAAACTTTCACTCAATCCATATCTTCCCTTTCTCCGCCCTCACGCCGTATCTGCTGCTTCCGTATTTTTTCAGGGCAGTTACGCAATAATAAGGCAAAAGTGTCTCGTCCTGCAACTGCTCTCTGATAGTCCTGTTTATTTTGCTTATGTTCTGCCTGATTATTTCAACGCCTATGCCATCTGACCATTTATTTAGGAATTCTTCGGATTTTAAAGGCTGATCCCTGTATATCCTCTTATAATCTTTAGCCATCTCCTCTACTGCCGGCCTGCCCGAAAAATCGGGAAGCGTCTGAAAACATTCGGCGCAATCAAGGCAGTATTGTCTTTCAGGGTATTTGCAATGCAGGGTCTTCTGCTTTAAAAAAGCGGTGTATATCATAAGCTCCACTGGAACCATTTCAATGATCCTGCCGCCTATATAGACCGTCCTCTCAGAAAGATTGACAATAAGCTGCGGCTGCATTGTGGCTGTGTCTATCTCTTTCTGGCTCTCTGTAACGAGATCACGGAAGCACTTTCCGTGCAGGGATATCTTACTGCCAAGCCGTATAAAAGGAAGTTCAGCAAGTTCTATTTTAGCGTCTTTCGTATTCAGCTTTTTAATCCTGCCGTCAGGCATCCTACACCCGATGACTTTATTTTTTTTTGGCTTATAAAAGAAATCAGGGTTTGATTCAAATTCAGGCGTTACAAGCACATGATAGAGCTTGTCCCACGGTCTGCCAAATAACTGGAGTGCTGCTCCGAGATAAAAGGACATGGTTTTTCTTCCGCCGGCAAGCGAACAGTGAAGACGAGTATTCACATCTTTTGCCTTTTCCCTGATAAAAGATGTGATGGCATCTCCCATAGCCTCATTTTCTTCTTTGCTCCTGATGTCTTCAAGGACATTCCCAGATGTATCCTTTACAATGATGAATGAAGCATCGGTAAGATTTATCAGGGGCATAGCACATTCATCCGCCATTAGATTGAATATCTTTTTCTTAATAACCGTATCTTCTATTCGCTTCCTGCCTGTTGTTGTAGTTATAATATAAACCTCATCTGGATAAACCGGCGGATTCGAATGAGCAAGGGCATAGATGGTTTCTGTGACTATCTGTGGAGTGGCCCCTGCAACGAATATCAATATTTCCTTCATTTTATTTTTCTGCATAGCAAAAATGATATATGAATCTACTTAAGGTTGCAACTATAAAATCCATCCTAAAACATCCCTGCAATTTGTGAGGCGAGCTTTTCAGAGATAACCTGAGAGGCTTCTGCCCTATCTATATTGGTCTGCTTTGCCTTAGCCACAATTCTCGTGCGATATTCCTGAAAATCAGATTTAATATCCCTCTCTGTTATAAGGGTTGTAGATGAGCCCTGCTTTGCATCGGTTTTCATTGTCCCTGTTACTCCGCCTTCAACTTTTTCTTTTATCTGTACATCCACAGCACCGAAAAAGGTTTCGACCTTGAATGCGGCTCCTATGGCTCCTCCAACAATGCTGCCGATTGCGCCCCCGATCAAGCCTCCGGCTGTCGAGCCTTTCCAATCGCCGCCCATTGAAGCACCAGCTATGGCTCCACCAAAACCGCCGGCTACCATGCCGTCCGCTGTCAGGGTCGATTTTTCATAATCCATATACAGGACATTAGCTTGAATTACATAACCTGCCTGCAAAGGGTCGTTTACAAGGTTCAATCCTTTTTGTGAGAGTTTCTCTCGAAGGAGAGGCTCAAATTGTATCTCCTGCATGTCTGATGTGTTGGTAACCCTTACAAAAACATTCTTATTTTTAGCCAGAATGTTTGGATCGAGGAATATGGTGTCTGACATCTTTACTATTGTTGTCATCTTTGCATTCTCTATCGCCCTCATGGTTTGGGCACAGCCTGAAAATACAAAAACTGTTAATACCAGCAATGCCAATGCCTTGAAAAACTTCAAATGCCTTTTGTTAGTTAACATCTCTATGCCTCCTGTCAGTTTTTAAAATAACTTTAACCCGTGGAGGCATAAGACGGTAAGAAAAGAAATGTTTTAGAAACATTTCAATTTAAGATATGTTATGCCTGTTAAAGACAAGGGTTGGGGGTAGTCGGTTGATTTTAATTATAACTTTGCATTAACCTAAATAGTTATAAAAACCTTGGAGAGGTGGCCGAGAGGCTGAAGGTGCACGACTGGAAATCGTGTGTGGGGTAAAACTCACCGAGGGTTCGAATCCCTCCCTCTCCGCCATTTTAAACAATATTGAACGACTTGAACTATTTGAACGATCTTTTAAACAATATTGAACAATTTGAACGACTTGAACTATTTTTTAACAATATTGAACGATTTGAACTATTTGAACGATTTTTTCTACAGCCGGGGGCTGGCCCTGCGCAGCAGGCAGGTGTGAACCCCGCCAGGTCCGGAAGGAAGCAACGGTAAGCATTTTGTCTGGGTGCCGCAGCAAGCCGGCCCCGTAAGCCGGCCCCCGGGTGTAGAAAAAAGCTCATAGCTCATGGCTGATAGCAAAAGTATATAATTTCAAGCTATAAACCATGGGCTATAAACTATGAGCTAAGAGCTATCAACTATGAGCTATTTAGTTTTAGCAAGAAAATGGAGACCACAGACCTTTGAGGATTTAGTCGGTCAGGAAGCAATTGCACACATTCTGAAGAATGCCATTACCCAAAATAAAGTCGCCCATGCCTATATATTCTCGGGCCCGAGGGGCGTAGGCAAAACATCAACAGCAAGAATACTCGCAAAGGCATTAAACTGCGTAAGCGGGCCGACCCCTGATCCATGCGGAAAATGCCAGTCATGCATGGAAATTACAGATGGCTCATCAATGGATGTATCTGAAATCGACGGCGCTTCAAATACAGGCGTCGACAACATAAGGGACCTCCGTGAAAGGGTAAGATATGCGCCGTCAGGCAGCAGGCATAAGGTTTATATAATTGACGAAGCACATATGCTTTCTACCCAGGCCTTTAATGCCCTTTTAAAGACCCTCGAAGAGCCTCCGCCGCATGTGATATTTGTCCTTGCCACAACAGAGCCCAAAAAAATACCGCCCACAGTGCTATCACGCTGTCAACATCTGCCCTTCAGAAGAATATCTGGACAGAAGATTAAAGAAAGGCTGAAATTTATTTCTAATGCGGACAGTATAAAGGCAACCGATTCTGCATTAGAGATGATCGCACGGGCTGCTGACGGAAGCATGAGGGACTCATTAACTATCCTTGACCAGATAGCGTCTTTTTCAGAGGATATAACAGAATCCGAGATTAAAGACCTTTTAGGAATCACAGATATAGAAACCCTTTCAAGGCTTTCATCATCGGTGATCGAAGGGGACAGGAAAGGCATTATCAATATAATCTCGGATCTCACCAATACCGGAGCAGACCTCAAGACATTTACAAAAGACCTTTTGCAATTCATCAGGGATCTTTTAATAGCAAGGATAGCAGGAGAGACAGAAAATGTCATTGACTTAAGTGAGGAGGAATCAAATGCAATCAATAAATTGAAAAATAAAACCACAGAAGAACATCTGGCGGTTATCCTCTCGGAGTTGATAAAGGCGGAGCCCGGTATAAGAAGTGCATTCTATCCGAGGATTGCCCTTGAAATGACCCTTATAAGATTAAGCATGCTGAGCCATCTAAAGTCGGTAAATGAGGCATTGAGGATAGTCAGTGGTCAACAGTCGGTAGCCGGCAGTCAAGAAAGCAAGAATCAGGAGATAAAAAATAAAGTAAATGAAACATTCACTTATTCACCTATTCAGGACATCTGGAATGCTGTCCTCGAAAAAATAAACGAAACAAACCATCCCCTTTATTCCAAATTGAACGAAGGCTCCGTTTCTTTCGGCGATGGTGAAATCAAAATTGTATTCAACGGCGGGCTGTCTGTGCATGCGGAATCGGTCAAAGAGAACATCCCGTTTATAAAAAAGGTGGTTCAGGATATTTCCGACAGGGATATATCCATAAGTGTTGAGACTGTGAAAGTGAAGTCTGTCTCTAAAAAAGATTTAAAGGAGGATGCACGGAACAATCCCATAATCAAAAAAGCCCTTGAGCTGTTTGAAGGAAGGATAGTGGATGTGATACCGAACTCAAAGGTGCAAAGCCCCTTTGAAACCCCAGAGGGATAAAATTTTAAAATAAAAAGTTTGAGGACCCCACCTCAAAAGGAGGAATCGATGTCTAAAAAGATGCTCGGCGATATTATGCGTCAGGCGCAGAAGCTGCAGGATGAGATGCAGCGGATGCAGGAAGAGGCAAGGACAAAAACCGTTGAGGCAAGCGCAGGCGGAGGAATGGTCACTGTTGTTGCCAACGGCGGAGGTGAGATAGTCTCTATAAAAATAGAAAAGGATGTGGTAAATCCCGATGACGTAGAGATGCTTCAGGACTTAATCCTCGCTGCATCAAACGAGGCATTGAGGAGGGCACAGCAGATGGTCAATGAAGAGATGTCGAAGCTCACAATGGGTATGCAGATTCCCGGACTCGGTGGATTGGGAAATATCTTCGGGAAATGACGCAGGGCATAATAGAAAACCTCATTACCCAACTCACCAAGCTTCCCGGCATAGGAAGGAAAAGCGCACAGAGACTTGCCTTTTTCATCCTTACCATGTCGCCTGATGATGCAAAGGGTATTGCCTCGGCAATCATCGATGTTAAAGACAAGGCAAGATTCTGCTCCACATGCTTTAACATCACAGATACAGACCCATGCAACATATGCAGCGATCCCTCAAGGGACAAGGGCAAGATATGCGTTGTTGAAGAACCAAGCAACATCATTGTAATAGAAAGGACAAGGAGCTTCGATGGCACATATCATGTACTGCTCGGTGCTCTCTCGCCCCTCGATGGAGTCACGCCTGACAAGCTGAAGATTAACGAGCTCGTGCTCCGAATACAATCAGACAGTGTTAAGGAAGTGATTTTAGCCACAAACCCGAATACAAAAGGCGAGATGACAGCGCAGTATATAACAGAGATTATAAAGCCTTTCAATGTAAGAATTACAAGGATAGCCTACGGCCTGCCAATCGGAAGCGATATCGAATTCGCAGATGAGGTAACTCTATCAAAAGCGCTTGAGGGAAGAAGAGAACTATGACAATAGATGCATCAGTTTGATTTCATCAAGGGGAGATTTCGTAAGGGGGACTCTGTCCCCCTTACGGACTAAGCGCCTCTTTAGTCATCCTCTCTGCTGTTTCGAACACTGCCTTTTTGCCCTCCTCTGTCCTCGCCTCTATGTAAAATCTAACCTTCGGTTCTGTGCCTGATGGCCTTATCATGAGCCACGAGCCATCATCAAAGACCATCTTAATGCCGTCAACAGTTATCAGGTCTTTGACTGTCCTGTTGCTTCCGCCTATATTGATTACTGTTCCTTTTTTATATTGCTCCTTAATAACTGAAAGCCTTTTTATAAGAGGCTCTCCGACGAGTGACTGGTCAACTGCAATCCCTGAACGATCAGGATAATAATAGCCGAATTCGTCCATGAGATCCTTCAGATACTCGCTCAGATTCTTGCCTGTAACAGCCATCATCTCTATTGATAGAAGCAGTCCGAACAGGGCATCCTTTTCAAGCGTATGGTTATAGCCTGAAATACCGTCTGATTCTTCAAACGCCACTATTGCCTTTTCAGCAGATGTCTTGAGCATATAAGGTCTGAAGTTCTTGAACCCCACCTTCGTCTCTTTGACAGGAATTCCGAGTTTTGCAGCTATGGCATTCACGAAATTGCTTGTGCCGACCGATTTAGCCACTACACCCGAAAATCTCTTATGTACATTAAGAAAATGTAGCGCCATTGCACCGAAATAGTTCATTGGTATCTGCATTGTGCTGTCCGAAAAACGTATCCTATCGCCGTCCGGATCCATAATAGCTCCGAGCTTGAATTTGGCATTGCCCTCATTTAAGACCTTTTCTACCCCTGCCATATTCTTTTCCGAAGGCTCTGGTGCTACGCCCCCGAAGAGATAATCATCCTCTGTCCTCAGATATTTGATTTTCGGATTCTCGCCCAAAATCCTCTGAATACGTCCCCTTGTTGCACCATGGACATTGTCAATACAGATAAAACAATCCTCGTCATTTATAAAATCCTTTATTCTTTCAGTATTCAGGGTCTTCCGTTCTTTTATGTATTTTACGTATAGCTCCGTTAAATCTATTCTTTCAATAACTGCCTTTGACGCATAGCTCTCAACCCTTGCCCCTTCTTTCATCATCCTGTTGGCTATATCTTCTATCTTTGAAGTAATCTCTATCCCGGCAGGGCCGCCATCAGACGGATTAAACTTAAAGCCTGCATAGTTTGCGGGATTATGTGAGGGCGTAAGATTAATAGCGCATGCAGCATTCAGCATCTCAATGCCTGCTGAAAACTCCGGCGTGGTCGCCTCACCAGCATACCATGTCTTTATCCCTTCTTTTTGTAAAAGACCTATAACCTCCATTGAAAAATCAGGGCCTAAAAATCTGTTGTCATGGCCGACAATAACCCCGCGTCTTTTTATATCCTCAAAGTCAGATACGCCCATTGCTTCCATAAAAGATTTATCATTGCTCTTAAATGCCTCTATAATTGCTGATGTAACTATGCGTGCATTATTAAATGTAAAGTCTGTGCCTATCTCACCGCGCCATCCCGATGTGCCGAATACTATCTTTGAAGGATTTGTATTGTCCCTCGCAAATTTTTCTATAACAGGCAGCAACTCCCTTCCCTTTGAAACATCGGACATTATTGCCTTCCAGCAGGCTAAAGCGTTTTCAAATATTTGTGCCATTAATCCCTCCAGATTTATAACTTTTACTGTAATCCAGCTCAAAGGATAAGTCTCTCCAGAAACCCTTCCTTATCGCTGCTTTTTGGAATATACAGAAATATTATCATATTCTCCTTGTGATTTTCCTTACCATGTGGTATCCTTTTTTATAATTCTGGTCTACATTTATAACATCGGATTTAGAAAATTCAGGGTGTGGATTATCAAAGCTTTTTGGCACACCCGTATTCATATATCTCATTAAAGCGATTTTGTAAGGCAGGACTGCCTTACAAAATCGCTTTAATGAGGTAAAATATGGATCTAAAAGACAGACATATACTAATTGCAGTTGATGAGTCCGAGAATGCTAAAAGGGCTGTGCTTTATGTTGCTGACGTTATCGGAGGATTTCCAGGGTTTCGCGTAACACTGCTTAATATCATTCCCGAGCCTCCGGAAGACTATTTCAAAACCCCTGAAGAACGTCTTACATGGATCGAAGAACACAGGCATAAAGCAGAGAAGATGCTCGAAAATTACCGCCAGATACTCATTCAATCGGGATTCAGCGAAGACAAGACATCTGTAAAATTAATCATCAAAGACTGTCCATCGGTCGCAGAATGCATTCTCGATGAATTAAATAAGCTTAAGGCATGCACTGCTGTTGTAGGCCGTCGGGGAATATCCAAGAAAGAGGAGTTTTTGTTCGGCAGCACATCGAGCAAGATTATTCACGATGCAAAGAACTGCTCGGTATGGGTGATAGAGTAACTAACCAGAAGCTATTTTCCTTCCCCATTCCGATGCCTTCTGCAGTATCTCTTCTTCATCTGCAGCAACAAACGTTCCGTTATTAACGAGCACTCTTCCGTTCACCATAACCGTTTCCACATCGGATGCCATTGCTGCATAAACAATATGTGAATAAACATCGTACATAGGCATAAGATGGGGCTTTTTCAAATTGATGGTTATGATATCGGCCAGTTTGCCTTTCTCGATGCTCCCTATCCTGTCTCCAAGTCCCAGCACTTCTGCACCCCATCGTGTTGCCATTGTAAGGACAGTCTTAGAATTCAGAACAGTCGGATTGCTTGAGATAGCCTTATGAATCTTTGCAGCAGTTGACATCTCGCTCAAAATATTCAGATCATTATTGCTTGCAGCACCATCAGTGCCAAAAGTAACTTTTACACCAGCCTTTAGCATTTCCGGAACAGGTGCAATTCCTGATGCAAGCTTCAGATTACTTTCAATGCAATGGGAAACACCCACTTTTCTCTCTGCAAGTATCTTTATCTCGCTGCTCTTAAGCCATATGCAATGGGCTGCTAAAACCCTTTCATCTAAAAATCCAATGGACTCGAGATGTTCAACAGGTCTTCTCCCATATCTTGAGATAATCTCACCGGTCTCCCACTCTGTTTCAGAAAGATGGACATGCAAAGGCACATCAAATCTCTCAGCCATTTCTTTAGACTTTTTTAATGTCTCGGGACTGCATGCGTATGCGGAATGAGGGGCAATACAGGGAATAATCAGCTCATCGCCTTTCCATTCATTTATAAATTTTTCGGCATTACTTATATAATCATCCGCAGAATTTCCGGTTTTTGTTGGAAAATCTACAATGCCCGATCCTATCACAGCCCTGATACCCATCTTTTTTGATGCAGCAGCAACGCTACTGCCAAAGAAATACATGTCGCTATAAGTCGTAACTCCTGCCTTGAGCATCTCAAGACATGCGAGCTCTGCTGCATCAAAAACAAATTTGTGGCTGAGCCATTTGTTCTCGGCAGGCCAGATATGTTTTTCAAGCCAATCTTTTAAAGGCATGTCGTCCGCAAGCCCCCTGAAATAGACCATCGCTGCATGGGTATGGGTGTTTATCAATCCGGGCAATACCGCCCTCCCATTGCCTACAGTGATTTTCTCTGAAGAATATTTCTTCAGAATATTTTCGGAAATATCGACATCAACGATTTTTGCATCCTTAACTGCAACAGCGCCGTCTCTAATCAAATCCATCTCATCATTCATCGTGAGAACATAGTTGCCGCAGACAATATGATCAACTGCTTGCATAAAAAAACAACCTCCTTGAACACATATTCCGCAAGTACTGATTAGTTCCTCAAAGGCTTTGATGCACACCTGCTGCCATACATTGTGTAATTCAATTAGATATCCAACGCCATCAATGTAAAAACAAACACTGCAATGCTTATATAGCCGTTCATATTAAAAAATGCCATATTTAATTTGCTAAGGTCATTAGGCTTTACAAGTGAATGCTCATAAATCAGCAGCCCTGCAACCAGAAACATGCCTGTCCAATATACAACATTCAAATTAAAGAAAACGCCGTTTACAGCAAGCATCGACCATGTAATAAAATGAAAAATTCTCGAAAGGGTCAACGACCTTTTTATTCCAAACCTCTGCGGGATGGAATGGAGTCCATGGCTTCTGTCAAACTCCATATCCTGAAGCGCATAAAGCACATCAAAGCCTGCAAGCCAGAATACCACTGCAATGCTAAGAGGCATTATCTCCAGATCAAATGTTCCCTTTATAGCAATCCATGCGCCGAGAGGCGCTGCAGAGATGGCAATGCCGAGAACAAAATGGCTCAGCCATGTAAATCTCTTTGTATAGGAATAGAGGACTAAAACTCCAATTGCAATGGGAGAAAGTTTCAGACAAAGCGGATTGAGATTGTAAGCAGCAAAAACAAATAAAGCAAGCGAGATGAATGTAAAAATAACAGCATCCCTGACCTTTATCTTTCCCAAAGGTATTTCCCTGTTTGCTGTCCTTGGATTCGCCGCATCAATCTTCCTATCGATTATCCTGTTCAATCCCATCGCTCCCGAACGCGCGCCAACCATAGCAATAGCAATCCAGAAAACCTGTTTCAGGGATGGAATCCCTGATGCAGCAAGGATAGCGCTGGTGAATGCAAATGGAAGGGCAAAGACCGAATGAGATATCTTGATCATCTTCAGGTAGAGGACTGCCTTATTTTTAGCCATCTGCATGAAATTTATGATAACATACTTTCACCTGACTTGCCGAGACCGATTAAATTATGTTCTAATTATTGGCAACCAAAAACTTGCTTGACAAAGAACAAAAACTATGTTAGAAAATTCACACTGAAGGGCTTTGTCCTTATTAAAAAATTAAAGGGGCTCGAGAGGGAAATAAGACATCCCCCAGCCTTAAAGGAGGAGAGCATGAATCCGGACAACATCAAATATCACAAAGAACACACATGGGTAAAGGCATCAGGCAAAAAGGCAACTGTGGGAATAACAGACTACGCACAGGATGCGCTGGGAGATATCGTTTACATTGACCTCCCCGAGGTTGATGCAACAGTAGAAGCAAACACAGAGATGTCGGAGATAGAGTCCACAAAGGCAACATCAGCAGTAATAGCACCTGTAAGCGGAACTATAATCGAGGTCAATGAAAAGCTTGCAGACTCTCCTGAGATAATCAATGAAGACCCGTATGGAAAGGGATGGATAGCAGTAATAGAAATGGACAATGAATCAGAAATCGACGATCTTATGGATGCAGGAGACTACGAGAGATATATAGAAGAGGAAGCAAAATGAAGTTAACAATAATAGGCGCAGGCCCCGGAGGATATGTAGCAGCATTAAAGGCAGCACAGCTTGGTGCACAGGTAACGGTAATAGAAGACACCGAAGTTGGAGGCACGTGCCTTAACAGAGGGTGTATTCCTACCAAGGCGCTTGTAGCATCATCAGAAGCACTTCATAAGGCTAAAAACCTCGAGGAATTCGGAATTGAGGTTACAGGAGATATTAATCCTAACCTCTCCAAGATAATGGAGAGAAAAAATAAAGTCGTCTCAACACAGGTCAAAGGTATTCGCTCATTATTCAAAAGCTGGGGTGTGAATCTCATCGAAGGAAGGGGGATGATACTCACCCCTGAAAAGGTTGAAGTCCAGAAAGAGGACAATACCATCGAAATCATAGAGACAGACAAAATAATAATAGCCACAGGCTCAAGACCTGCACAGATTCCCACATTCCCCTTTGACGGCGAACACATCATGTCCAGTGATGATGCCTTAAATATGAAATCCATACCTAAAAGCCTGATAATAATAGGCGCTGGAGTAATAGGCTGCGAATTCGCATGCATATTCAAAGAACTCGGCACAGAGGTCACAATGGTCGAAATGATGCCGAGGGCAGTTTCCACAGAGGACCCGGAAATATCGGAAATCCTCGAAAAGGAACTCAAAAAGAAAAAGATAAAACTCATGACAGCAGTGAAGGTAGAGAGAGTGAAAGGCCAACACGACGGCATCCATGTCTACCTTGCAGACGGAAAAGAACTCGTGGCAGAAAAACTCCTCGTATCAATAGGCAGGGCGCTCAATACAGAGAATATAGGGCTTGAAGCAGTGGGGATAAAGAAGGGTGCAAGGGGAGAAATACTGGTCAACGAAAAAATGGAGACAAACATAGAAGGCATATACGCAATAGGCGATGTAACAGGAGGCATACTCCTCGCCCATATGGCATCTAAAGAAGGGATAGTAGCAGCATATAATGCCTGCGGAATAGAAAAGAAGATAGATTATTCGGTAGTGCCTGCAGCCATATTCACATCCCCTGAAATAGGCTCTGTTGGTCTTAGAGAGCATCAGGCTAAGGATAAAGGGATAAACATAAAGACAGGGCACTTCCAGTTCAGGGCCCTCGGCAAGGCACACGCAATGGGAGAGATTGCAGGCATGATAAAGGTTGTTGCCGACGCTGATACCGATAAAGTCCTTGGAGTTCATATAATAGGCCCGCATGCATCTGACCTTGTTCATGAAGGGGCACTGGCAATGAAGACAGGTCTTACTGTAAAAGAGGTTGCCGATATGATCCATGCCCATCCCACACTTGCAGAAGGCCTAATGGAGGCTGCAGAGGATGTGCACGGAGAGGCAATACATGCACCTAAGAAACAGGAGGGGAAATGAGTGAGATTATAGACATATACGCAAGAGAGGTAATAGATTCAAGGGGCAATCCGACAGTAGAGGTAGATGTGCTACTTGACAGCGGAGCAACAGGAAGGGCAATTGTGCCTTCAGGCGCATCAACAGGTGAGAGGGAGGCGCTGGAACTCAGAGATGGAAATAAAAAGAGATTTCACGGCAAAGGGGTATTAACTGCAATTAAAAATATAATGGAAGAGATAGCCCCGAGATTAAGAGGCATTGAATCACAGGATCAGGCACTCATAGACAACACAATGATAGAGCTTGACGGTACAGAAAACAAGAGCAGGCTCGGTGCAAATGCCATATTGGGCGTATCCATGGCAGTCTGTCGTGCATCAGCAAACGAATTGGGGCTTCCACTTTACAGATATATAGGCGGATGTAATGCAAAGGAACTTCCTGTGCCAATGATGAACATCATGAACGGCGGCGCACACGCTGACAATAACCTTGACATTCAGGAATTTATGATAATGCCTGCGGGCTTCAAGGACTTTGCATCGGCACTACGTGCCGGAGCAGAGATATTCCACACCCTTAAATCTATCCTTAAAAAGAAAAAATTGAATACCGCTGTTGGTGATGAAGGAGGCTTTGCTCCAAACCTCAATACCAATGAAGAGGCAATATCCATAATCATGCAGGCAATCACAGAGAGTGGATACAAACCGGGAAAAGATGTATTCCTTGCCCTCGATGCAGCATCCTCTGAGTTCTATGAGAAAGGTAAATATAACTTTGAAGGCAAAAAGATCACATCTGCAGAGCTTGTTGATTATTACGAAATGCTCGTAAACAAATATCCTATCCTTTCCATAGAAGACGGTATAGCTGAAGGAGATTGGGACGGCTGGAAAACCCTTACCGATAGAGTTGGTAAAAAAATTCAGCTTGTAGGAGACGATATCTTTGTAACAAACACAAAGATTTTCAAAAAAGGTATAGAAAAAGGCATTGCAAATTCAATATTGATAAAACTAAACCAGATAGGCACTGTCACAGAAACCCTCGATGCCATCGAAATGGCAAAAAGGGCGGGTTATACTGCAGTGATATCCCACAGGTCAGGTGAAACAGAGGATACGACCATTGCGGATCTCGCAGTAGCCTGCAACACAGGCTTTATAAAGACAGGCTCGTTATCGAGGACCGAAAGGATTGCAAAATACAACCAGCTTTTAAGGATAGAGGAAGAGTTGGCAGAGGCTGCAGTTTTCAGAGGCAAAGAATCATTTTATAATTTAAAATAATTCCCGATAATTAAACCATGAGAGGCAGAATACAACCCAGAAACCTCAGGCAGCAGGTTGCGGTCGAAAGAAAAAAGCGTAATGTAGTATTTTTTACTGTAATTATCCTTGCCTTCCTCTATATAGGCACCACCCTCCTTTTTGGAAACATGGGCTTCATAAAATATCTCAAGCTCAAAAAGACAAAAAACAACCTGGAGGCAGAAATAATAACATTGGAAAAAGAGAACAAGATACTGCAAACGCAGATAACCGCATTAAAAGAAGACCCCTATTACATAGAAAAACATGCGAGGGAAGAATTCGGATTGGCAAAACCCGACGAATACATCTTTCAATTTCAGAATGATTCAAAATAGCTCATAGCTCATGGCTGATAGCTCATAGTAAAAACAACTCATTGGACTATGAGCTATGAACTATGAACTATCCGCTATATATCGCCTTTCTCTGGCACATGCACCAGCCCTATTACAAAGACCCTTTTACAGGGGTTTACCGGCTGCCGTGGGTAAGGCTGCACGGAACCAAGGATTATCTTGACATGGTGAAAATCCTCGAGGAATTCCCGAACATCCGCCAGACATTCAATGTAGTTCCTTCCTTGATCGAACAGTTGAGGGATTATATAGAAAACAATGCAACCGACAGGTACCTCGAATTAACACTGAAAAATCCCTCTGACATGACAGAATCCGAAAGGCTGTTCGTCATAGAAAACTTCTTCCTTGCAAACTGGGACAATATGATAAAAACCTTCCCCAGATATTATGAACTACTCGTAAAGAGAGGATTCCGATTCACAAAGGGAGATATTGTGAGGGTATCCAGATATTTCACAGATTATGATATAAGGGACCTTCAAGTGCTCTTCAATCTGAGTTGGATTGACCCGATGTTCAGAGATAATGACCCTGCCATGAAAGGGCTTATACAAAAAGAAAGGGGGTTTACAGAAGAAGATAAGCATCTCGTAATAAAAAAACAGTTCGAGATATTAAAAGAAATAATCCCTGCATATAAAAGAATAAGCCAGATCGGTCAAATAGAACTATCTGTAACGCCTTTCTACCATCCGATACTTCCCTTATTATGGGACACCGACTCTGCAAAGATAGCAATGCCCGGTGTAAGATTGCCAAAAAAGAGATACAGTTATCCCGAGGACGCTGTAAAACAGATCAGAATGGCACTGGATTACTTTGAAAAGATATTTGGATACAGACCGTCAGGCATGTGGCCTTCAGAGGGATCTGTGAGCGAAGATGTTGTTAAAGCCATGCATGCCGAAGGGATTAAATGGATCGCAACCGATGAAGAAGTGCTGGCGAGATCGCTTCAAAAACCTCTGAGAAGCCCCGAGGGTTATCTTAGCGATGCAGCATCTCTCTACAGGCCATATCAATTCAATAATGTCTCCATGATATTCAGAGACCACAAACTATCTGATCTGATAGGCTTTGTATATTCCGGATGGAAGCCTGAAAAGGCTGTGGATGACTTCATGGGCAAACTCATACAGATAAGAAATACCCTTCCAAAAGATAGGCCATATTTGGTGCCTATAATCCTCGATGGTGAAAATGCATGGGAGTACTATAAAAACGATGGACACGATTTCCTGAGAGGGTTGTATCATGCATTGAGCAATGACGATAGGTTCAGGACAATAACCGTCTCGGAATTTATAAAAGAGCACGACCCTGGCGAGCCGCTCCACAGACTTCATTCAGGCTCGTGGATTAATGCCAATTTCGGGATATGGATCGGTCATGAAGAGGATAACCTTGCATGGGACTATCTTGCGCAGACAAGGGAAGACCTTGAGGCATTTACAAAGGCCAATCCTGACAGGGACATTACCGAGGCGTGGAATGCCATCTATGCAGCAGAAGGCAGCGACTGGAACTGGTGGTATGGGGACGAGCACACAACAGAAACACAGGAGGATTTTGACGAGCTTTTCAGGAGCTATCTCATGCAGGTCTATAAAGTAATGGGCAGAGACATTCCACCCCATCTTTATGTACCCATACTGTTGGAAGACAGGAGTATCCAACCTGTTACACAGGCAAGGGGCTTTATATATCCGAAGATTGACGGCTTTGTCACAAGCTACTTTGAATGGTACCAGAGCGCCTATATTGATGTAAAACGGTCAGGCGGAAGCATGCACAAATCCGAGAGTTTTATTACAGCACTTTATTACGGCTTCAACAAAGACAACCTTTACATAAGGATCGACCCTGCAATACCCTTTTCACAATCACATGAGCCCATTATTATGCAGATAAATATCGTACATCCCTTTACATTCAGAATAACCTGTAATCTGCAAGGAAATACTCTTAATGCAACAGTCCACGAAAGGATATTCGAAGATTGGATATTGGTAAAGACCATTGAGAATGTAGCAGCAAAAGAGATATTTGAAATAGAGATACCGTTTGCTGACATAAAGGCGCATGAAAATGACGAAATCCATTTTTCTGTGGATATAAAGAAAAACGGAGAAGGGATAGAAAGGTGTCCATGGAGGGGGTATATAACAGTAACCGTTCCAACGCCGTATTATGAGACGTTGATGTGGTATTAGAACAGTGCAATAGTGGTTGAGGTGTCAAATTTAAATTTAAGGGGACGGTTCTATTTTTCTCGTTAGCCACTCCTGCCCACAACTTTTTGATTTGTCACCAAAATAACTTATTTAAATAGAACCGTCCCTTTTTTATGTTTAAGCTATCCACCACCATGGCACTGCCAACACCTTTGAATGAAGCCATTTGATTGTATTGCCTGTATGAATCAATATGCCTCTTACCGTTTGCTTATATTCCTCCAAAAAGGTAAGAAGACCCTTTATATCGTTAAATGAAGGGTTTTTAGTAAATTTCACTTCAAAAGCAAGGAGCCTCTTTCCATGCTCTAAGACAAAGTCTACTTCTTTGCCCGTCGTAGTCCTCCAGTAAAATATCTTTGCCTTAGGAATCATAAGGTTACAAAGAACACCAAGATGCAACAAAACCATTGTCTCAAAAAAAGAACCAATTTCTCTGGCACCTCTTAAAGAGGTTTCATCGTAATATCCAGCGAGAAAAGTGCTCATGGCTGGGTCTATAAAGAAGATCTTTGGAGATTTAGTTACACGTTTAGTTCTGCTTTGAGCGTAGGCAGGCACCCTCTTTATGATATTTAAAACTTCAAGCAGCTTAATATATCGGTAGACTGTTGGCTGACTTACTCCGGTATCCCGTGCTATCTCTGTTTGATTTAAAATATTACCGGTTCTTATGGCAAGGGAATCTAATACTTTTCTGAAGTCTATCAAAGATTCTATCTGAGACAAATCCCTCAAATCCCTTTCCAAGTATGTCTTGATATAGCCTTCCCACCATAAGGAAATATCCTTTAAATTCTTTAAATGCATAAGTGGCGGCATAAACCCTTTTAAGATAAAGAGCACGGGGTCTAAAAACTCGATTTTTTCTTCAGGAATTAATAACTCTTCTTTCCATAAATTTATAAAATTTTTTTGACCTTCAGTCTTGCCCCTAATCTCCCCTAAGGTCATAGGCATAAGCTCAAAATATACTGCCCTTCCTGCAAGACTTTCTGTTACACCTCTTATCAATAGGAGATTTGATGAGCCTGAAACAAAAAATCTCATCTTTCTCCTTGTCTTATCAACCGCTATCTTTATTGCAGAAAATATCTCTGGAGCCTTTTGAGCCTCGTCAATAATAACTTTGTCAGCATTCAACCATAATGAAGCAGGGTCAGTCTTAGCCTGCATTAAATTAGAAAAATCATCTAAACTTACATATTTGAAATCTGCAAATTCATTTTGCAAAAGCGTGCTCTTGCCAACCTGCCTTGCACCGGTGAGAACCACCACAGGAAATGCTTCAATAGCAGATCTTATTTGTTGGGCCATAAATCGCTCTTTATAAATCAATTCAGTATTTGAATGAAAATTATTCATATATTGAATGATAATACAAAAAGCCTTTTATGTCAAATGGGATATTGGTTTTTGAAGAATGTTTAATGAGACGGTTCTATTTTTCTCGTTAGCCATTCCTACCCACAAATTTTTGATTCGTCACCAAAATAACTTAAATAATTAGGGACACATCCCCTATTTTATTTAACTCTTTCGTTTTTTTGGTCTGCCAGGTCTCTGTAGTATAAACCTTTTGTTCAGCTTCTTTTCCATCCTCTTTATAAACTCCTCTCTACCAAATGGTCTTCCAGTTCTCGT
>CALGPO010000090.1 GCA_937960465.1 uncultured bacterium | reverse complement strand
AGGGCATCAGAAATTGGAGACATAGTAACAGTAATAAAAGACATTGCAGACCAGACAAACCTTCTTGCATTGAATGCAGCAATCGAGGCAGCAAGGGCAGGAGAGCAAGGAAGGGGTTTTGCTGTTGTTGCAGATGAGGTGAGGAAGCTTGCGGAAAGGACAATAAAGGCAACAGCAGAGATTTCTGAAAAGATAGGTGCTGTTCAGGCTGAATCAACAGAAACAACAAAGTCTATGGAAGAGGCATCAGATGAGGTGACAAAGGCAACAGACTACATAAGACAAGTAGGGGATTCATTGAATCATATAGTAGAATCTGTTCAAAAGGTCAGAGACCAGATAACACAGATAGCAACAGCAGTTGACGAGCAATCTGCAGCATCTGAGGAAGTGGCAAAAAACATAGAAAAGACATCAGCAATATCAAAAGACATGGAGAAGATGGCTGATGATGTAATGCAGGAGGTTGATGCATTAGCAAAGATAGCAGCGGAGTTGAGAGACTCCACAACAGGATTTAAGACAAGGGGAAGGTGATGTGCTATGTTTTTTGAAGAGTCAGAAATAAAAGAAAGGCTTCGCTGGCTTATAAAACTGAGATGGGTGGGATGTATAGGAGTGTTTATTGCTGCTCATCTTGCAAGGGAAGTATTCTGGCTTGATTTTCCAATGCTTCCTGTTTATGTAATCCTTCTTTTTACAGCAGCCTATAATCTATATTTTCAAAGCAGATTAAAATTCCTTTCGAGGGATTTTCTGAATGATGCTATTGCACAGATTGGCCTTGATTACATTGCCCTTGCTGCTGCGATTTATTTTTCAGGTGGATGCGATAGCCCTTTTCTTTATTTTTACATCTTTCACATAGTGATAACAGGCATTATTCTGCCAAGGAAATGGGCATTCGGTTTTGCAGGTATTGCTGTATTTCTTCCATTTTTTGTATTTGGACTGAAGCACATAGGCATTCTTCCTCATTTTGCCATATTCAGAGATATGCCTGTATTTTTTGCAGACATTAAGGTAATATCCATTTACGGTGCTGTATTTATCAGTACACTGCTTTTGACTGCATATTTTGTAACCTATCTGTCAGATAAACTTTACAGAAAGCAGGAAGAGATAAAAAGGCTTTATCTTGCACAGTCTAATTTTATTGCCAATCTTGCCCATGAAATCAAGACGCCTCTGAATGCCATAACAGGATTTACTGCCCTAATATCTGATAAATCGATTCCTGATGAAGAAAAGGAGCGATTTAAGAAGAATATAGAGGATGCCTCTAATCATATAAACTCTATTCTCAACGACATAATGGAGCTTTCAAAGATAGAAACTGGCAGGGCAAGCCTGATCGTTGAACCATTCAGGATTTATGACACGATTAAAGACTCTGTTGGAATGCTTTTTATGAAGGCAAAAGAAAGGAATATGGAAGTCTTTGTGGAAGCAGAAGATGTAAAAGAAATATTTTGTTGCGGCGACAGGAGGCGTGTGAGAGAGATAATCATCAATCTTTTGGATAATGCAATAAAATATACTCCTATTGGTGGAAAAGTTGGCATAAAGGCAAAGAGAATGAACGATCATGTAGAGATTACTGTCTGGGATACAGGAAAAGGTATAGATTCCCATGATATTGAAAGGATATTTGATGCGTATCATAGGCTTTATGAAGAAGAAAAGGTCAGGGGGGCAGGTCTTGGCCTTACTATTGTAAAGAGATTGGTTGAACTCCATGGAGGCGATATTAATGTTGAAAGCGAGATAGGAAAGGGCAGCAGATTTATTTTTAACATTCCTGTGAAAAGGGAAATCACAGGGAGGATATCAAACTGTCTTGATATTATTAAAGACAGAACAAAATGATTATGGTCTTTTATTATCTTTTTCTACCAAAAATTTGGTAACCTGTAGTAAAAGATGTATAATTTAATCAAGCTATATAGAGGCTATAAATGGGCATTTTAAAGAAACTGAACATTGATTATATCCCTCATTATACCTACGAAGACTACCGCCAATGGGAAGGCCGATGGGAGCTAATTGATGGCGTGGCTTACGCCATGTCTCCGCAGCCACATTTTATGCATCAGAGAGTCAGCAATAAAATAGCGGCTCAACTTGAGAATCTCATGAAGAATTGCGATAAATGCGCTGCGCTTCTTCCTGTAGACTGGAAGATAAGCGAAGATACCGTAGTTCAGCCGGATAATCTTGTGGTCTGCGGAGAGGATGAAGGAGCATATCTTACAAAACCCCCAAAAATAATATTTGAAATCCTGTCTTCTTCTACTGCTTTTAAAGACCGTAATATAAAATATAAAATTTATGAGTCTGAAGGCGTTAAATATTATGTAATTGTTGACATTGATGCAAAAGTAGCAGAGGTCTTTGAACTTATAAACGGAAGTTATCAGAAGTTGAAAGACGCTCAGGATGTCGCGCTCACTTTTGATATAAATGAATGCAAAATTGAGTTTGATTTTTCCATTATCTGGCCATAAATTAGACGTTACGATTTAGTAACATTAGTTTTTTTTAAATTGCTTTTATTGACAATATTAGCGAGAAAAAATTTTTCACGGTTAGTGATTGTTTCTTTTAAGTAACACCCATTGAAAAAATTTTTGTTTTCAATGTGTTATATATGGCATGAAAGTTGATAAATCACAAAACATTTGACAAACAGAGCGAAATAGGATAATCTTTTTTGGTTGGAAGAAGCATGGGCAGTAAAATCAAATACTCAAAGTGCAATTTCATGAAAGAAGGGGGTGAGAAGGAAGGGATTTTCTTAATTTTCTGCAGTTAATTTCTTGTCAATTTAAAATATGAAAAGGAGGTAAGGATGCAGATTAAGAGAAGGGATTTTCTGAAGGCCGGCGTAGCAGTCGGCGCAGCAGCAGCTTTAACAGGTCCAAGTCTCAATGCCTTTGCACAGAGCACTGACAAAAAGGCTATGGGCACGGAAGAAGGTAAGTGGATACCCTCAACATGTCAGGGTTGCACTGCCTGGTGTCCAATTGAGATATTTGTCCAAAAGGGCAGGGCCGTTAAGGTCAGGGGTAATCAACTGAGCAAGGCAAATGGAGGGTATTGCTGCCCAAG
>CALGPO010000089.1 GCA_937960465.1 uncultured bacterium | reverse complement strand
CCGTGCCCCTACTGTCTTATCTATCTTGTGGTTGCCCTCAAAAGGGCAGGGGCAAGCCCTGCCCCTACTTGCTTGCACCATATTCCGTGAAGAGCCGTATTTTTTTAGATTTTTGATGAGGCAATTCGAAACCTTGAGATTTTTATATAAGACTGTTAGTATATAAGTCAATTTAAAATGTGTAATGAGTGTATGAGTGAATGGGTAGATGAGCGGAGGTTTTTACCCATATACTCATTAACTCTTTTACTCATTAACTCAAAAGCAATTGGAGGTGTCGAATGTTTTTATTTAATTTGATTACAGAGGCGTATGCTATGGGACCTGCCCCGCAGGCAGGAGGACAGGCAGGTGGCGCACAGGGCATGATCGCAAGCCTGCTACCCTTGATACTTATTTTTGTGGTCTTCTATTTTCTCCTCATAAGGCCGCAGCAGAAAAAGGCAAAAGAGCACAGACAGATGATCGAAAGCCTTAAAAAGGGCGACAAGGTAATAACCGGGGGCGGCATTTATGGAGTTGTTGAAAGCGTTGGCAATAACACTGTTGTTTTGAAAATAGCCGAGAATGTAAAAGTGAAATTCGGTAAAGGCTACATCGCTGCCGTAAGGCCGGCAACAGACGAAGACTAATTGGAGGACTGGATATAAATGAAGAAGGGTGTATTCTGGAGGGTAATCCTTATAGCTCTAACTGTAATTGTTGCTGTAATTTTCTTCCTGCCAAATACCCCGCTGTTTCAGGGTATGCCTGATTGGTGGAAGAAGGCTATGCCTAACAAGGGCATCGTACTCGGTCTTGACCTTCAGGGCGGACTGCATCTGGTTTTTGAGGTAGAAGGAGATAAAGCCGTAGAGATCGCCACCGAAAGGATTGCATCCTCTTTGCCAGGCATTCTCGAAAGAAAAAAGATTCAGGCAAGCGTAAAAAAGGACGGCCTCTTTGTGGTTGTGACTCCTGCCAATATGGATATAAGAAAGGTGATAGAGGATACATATCCTGTATTAACACTTGCGGAAGGCAGTGGTGTGCTTAAATACAGGCTTTCTGCGAAGGAGGTCCAGAGGATCAAGGATACGGCCACGGATCAGGTGCTGGAGATTATAAGGAACAGGATAGACCAGTTCGGCGTTGCAGAGCCAGTTATACACAGACAGGCAGAGAATGAAATAGTTGTCCAGCTTCCAGGAGTAAAGGATCCCAAAAGGGCTGTGGAGATAATCGGCAAGACAGCATTGCTTGAATTCAAGATTGCAGATGACGAATCACCCCTTGCCGCAGAACTGCCTGCTTCCATAATACCAGGAGAAGAGACGCAGATTTTTGAGAGGTTCAAAAACAGGATACCTGACGGGGATGAGATACTCTTCCAGAAGGTCGTAAATAAAGAGACAGGCGTTGTTACCAAAAGACCGATTCTCCTGAAAAAAGAGACCCTGCTTACAGGAGACCTCTTGACAGAGGCAAGGGTCAATATAGACCAGAGGTTTAACGAGCCATATGTCTCCATTACCTTTAACAGTGCAGGGGCAAAGATATTCGAGGATATAACAGCACAGAATGTTAAAAAAAGGCTGGCCATAATCCTCGATGGAAATGTCTATTCAGCTCCTGTTATACAGGAAAGGATAGGCGGCGGCAATGCCCAGATAACAGGGAACTTCACTATGGATGAGGCAAAGGACCTCGCCATTGTATTAAGGGCAGGTGCCCTGCCTGCACCTCTCAAGACCCTCCAGAATGTTACTGTCGGGCCATCCCTCGGAAGGGATTCAATCGAGGCCGGTAAGATGGCAGGGATTGTGGGGACAATACTTGTTGTTGTATTCATGATTTTTTATTACAGGCTTTCAGGGGTTATAGCTGATTTTGCACTTGCTTTGAATATAGTGCTTTTACTGGGTGCAATGGCATCCCTTAATGCAACCCTTACCATGCCCGGCATTGCAGGTATAATACTGGCAATAGGTATGGCAGTTGACTCAAATGTCCTTATGTTCGAGAGGATGAGGGAAGAGGTAAGGGCAGGAAAGACACCGAGGGCAGCGGTTGAGAGCGGATATAAAAAGGCATTCTGGACAATATTCGATTCCCATGTAACGACACTTATTACTGCTGCCGTGTTGTTCCAGTTCGGAACCGGCCCCATAAAAGGCTTTGCAGTTACATTGAGCCTCGGCGTTGCCATAAATCTCTTTACAGCACTTATAGGGACAAAGACTGTCTTTGACATTATCCAATCCAAGAAAGAGGTCAAGAGGTTGAGTATATGATTGAGTTAGTAAAAGGCACAAAAATAGATTTTATGAGCAAAAGAATATACGCATTCATAATTTCGAGTATTTTCTCTCTGCTCGGTATTATAGCTATAGTCCAGATAGGGCTTGGCAAGGCAAACCTTGGAGTCGATTTTGCAGGTGGTACAGCAGTTCAGATTAAATTTGCACAATCTGTTCAGCTTCACGATGTAAGGCTGGCGCTGGAAGAAGGAGGGCTTAAAGACTTCGACCTTCAAGATCTGCCAACTGAAAATAAGGTCCTCATAAGGGTAAAAAAACATGAAGAGAAACTGGGCGGTTTTTCAGAAAAGATTACTCAGATATTATCCCAGAAGTTTTCTGATAAAAAGCCTGTAATTGATTCCACAACAGAGATAGGCCCAAAGGTTGGCTCGAAACTGAGGAAGGATGCCCTATGGGCAATCCTCGTAGCTGTTGCAGGCATACTAATATATGTTGCATGGAGGTTCCAGTTCAGATTCGGGGTGGGCGCAACCATTGCAACATTCCATGATGTTCTTGCAGTGCTCGGAATTTTTTACATACTTAATAAGGAAATGAATCTCATCCTTTTGAGTGCGCTGCTAACCATAGCGGGATATTCCCTTACCGATACTGTTGTCGTGTTCGACAGGATAAGGGAGAATATAAAGAAATATATAAAGGAGCCTGTGGAGGTTGTTATAAACAGGAGCATCAATGAGGTTCTATCGAGGACAATCGTAACATCGTTGACTGTTTTTCTTTCTGCCCTTGCGCTATTTCTGTTCGGCGGGGAGGTTATACATGATTTTGCCCTTGCCATACTATTAGGTGTGGTAATCGGAACATATTCCTCTATTTTTGTTGCAAGCCCTGTTGTTGTGCTTCTTGGTAAAAAGAGGTAAGTATGAAGAAATGGTTGGTAAACAGAACCAACCCCGAGTATGTTGATTATATTTCGAGGATTGCCTCTGTATCACCTGTATTTGCACAGGTATTAATAAACAGGGGGATTAAAACACCTGACCATATTTATGCCTTCCTTAATCCTGCTGTTGCTATGCTGTCAGACCCATTTAAACTGCCTCAAATTAAAATCGCTATAGATAGGATCAGGGAGGCAAAAAAAAACGGAGAACGGATTCTTGTCCACGGAGACTACGATGCAGACGGCGTTACTGCAACGGCAATAATGGTCGAGGGTCTGAAAAAAATCGGCATTGATGTCCAATATTTTATCCCAAACAGAATAGCCCACGGTTATGGATTTGGCAGTGCAGGAATTGAAAAGGCAAAAGAGGTGGATGCGAAGCTCATAATCACTGTGGACTGCGGAATTACATCATTTGATGCTATCTCCACTGCCAATTCCCTCGGAATAGATGTGATAATTACAGACCATCATGAACCTGCAAAAAAGACAATAGGCAATGGGCAAGAGGCAATAGGGGAATACGAATTGCCGGATGCGATGGCAATAGTAAACCCTAAACTCTTAACATATAACTCTGAACTCTCAAACTTATCCGGTGCAGGTGTTGCTTTTAAAGTCATAACAGCCCTTTTTGAGAATAATATTGATGATGTATATGAACTTTTAGACCTCGCTGCAATCGGGACTGCTGCCGATGTTGTACCTGTGATCGGAGACAACAGGATCATCCTCAAAGAAGGCATTAAATTAATGCAGTCGGGTGAGAGGGTCGGCATCAGGGCATTAAAGGATGTATCTGGAATTCGATCTGACTTTTTTAAGACTTCATTTTTGTACTATATTCTTATACCCAGAATTAACGCTGCAGGCAGGATGTCAGATGCGAACGACGTTGTCAGACTTTTGACTACAAAATCAGAGGCAGAGGCAGGAGAACTTTCCAGATGGCTCCATGATTTGAATTCAAACAGACAGGAAGTAGAGGAGTCTGTTTATAATGAAGCCATGGAGATGCTCCAAAAATTCGAAATTCAAAATTCGGAATTCAAAATTGGTGGAGCCATTGTCCTTGCATCGGAAGGATGGCATCACGGTGTGGTTGGTATTGTGGCATCGAGGATTGCAGAACAATACTACAGGCCAACATTTATACTCTCCATAGAAAACGGCGTTGCTAAAGGCTCTGCGCGGAGCATTCCTCCTTTTGATATACATCACGGCCTTACGCTTTGCAAGGGTATCCTTAAAGGATTCGGTGGACACAAACAGGCAGCAGGGTTGAGTCTTTCATCGGGGGATATTGAAAAGTTCAGGACAATGATCTCGGATGTTGTAACTAATACTCTTTCTGAAGATGACTTCGTCCCTTTTTTGCATATCGATGCTGCCGTAAATATGTCCGATATCAGTACAGGGCTTATAGATGAAATTACGAGACTTGAACCTTTCGGCTACGGCAATGAGGAACCATTATTCGGCGCAAGAGGACTGGAAGTAATACAACCGAGGATTGTGGGAAATAATCATCTCAAGATGCATCTTAGGCAAAACGGACGCAGGATAGACAGCATAGGATTTGATTTTGGAGGGCTTTTGAATGTTGTTGAAGATAATGCATTGATTGATGCTGTGTTTTTGCCGATAATAAATGAGTGGGACGGCGGGAGATATCTGCAGTTGAATCTAAAGGCGATAAGACCAAATCAAAGTAATGGGGTAATGGAACGATGAAAGTTACAATTAATGACTTTCTGAAGATGAAGCAGGAAGGGCGGAAGATCACGATGCTTACTGCGTATGATTATCCCTTTGCACAGATTGTTGATGAGGCAGGTATAGATGCCATTCTTGTGGGTGATTCGCTGGCAATGGTTGTTCAGGGACTTGACAATACCCTTCCTGTAACAATGGATGAGATGATTTACCACACAAAGATAGTATCCCGCGGAGCAAAGAATGCAATGGTCATAGGAGATATGCCCTATCTTTCGTATCAGATAAGCGTTGAGGATGCAGTGAGAAATGCGGGGAGGTTTATTAAAGAAGGCGAGGCACACGCTGTGAAGATCGAAGGCGGAAGAGAAGTTGCGGAGAAAGTGGAGGCGATGACAAAGGCAGAAATCCCCGTGATGGCGCATATAGGCCTTACCCCTCAGGCTATTCACAGGATGGGAGGATACAAGGTGCAGGGTAGGACAGAGGAAGCAGCAAAGACACTCTTAGAAGATGCAAAGATACTTCAGGATGCAGGTGCATTTTCCCTGATCCTTGAGGCAATCCCTGAAGGACTTGCAGCACAGATAACAAAGGATCTAACAATACCAACAATTGGCATAGGCGCAGGCCGTTACTGCAACGGACAGGTCTTGGTTATCCATGATGTCCTCGGATTGTTCGAGAGGTTTGTGCCAAAGTTTGTTAAGAGGTATGCAAATCTCAAGGATGATGCTTTAAAAGCAGTAAAGCAGTATAAGGAAGAAGTAGAGAAGGGCTTGTTTCCCGGAAAAGAACATTCGTTTTAGAGGTGTATGATGTCAAAGAAATCTGTTTTAGTGTGCGTGAAAAAGGATATTGTCCATCCAGTAAGCTGGGCATTGAGGGAATTTGAAAAGCAGATAAGCGTGAGGTATTTCGACAATACAAGGCAGCTTGGAATGGTTCTTGGAGATGTGGAGAACTGCTGCACAGTAATCCTCGATTCCAACATTGGTGATGAATCGACCCTTGATTTTGCAAAGGAAATAAAGAATGATAAGCCGTCTCTGAAAATCCTTCTAATAGCCTCTTCGGGAACTACAAAGGCAGAGATAGTCGGCCTTATCCAATCAAAGATAGTGAGCGGAGTCCTTATAAGGCCTTTTACTGCAGAACAGGTGAGCGATTATATTTACAAGCTTTGCGGTTTTCAAAAGCCTTCAGAGGTTCCATGGTATATGCAGACAGGGATGAAGCCGTGATTTAGGCAGATAAGCAATATTTATATATTCAGGGAAAAGCTTACTTCAATGATCTCAAAATTTGAGAAGGACAAAGTCCACTATCTCTCAAAAGGCTATTCGGAATTCGTTTGAATCAAGGCATAGTGTTTATAAGTTCAGGGTAGGTAATCAGAGAATAATGGAATTGGAATTTTTAAAATCGCTGGTCTTAATCTTCGGCGTCTCGGCCATAGTGGTATTTGCGCTTGGAAGGCTGAGGGTTCCATCTGTTGTTGGTTTTCTTGTGGCAGGAGTAATACTGGGTCCCTATGGTTTTGGTTTCATAAAGGATGTCCACGAGGTTGAGCTCCTCGCGGAAATTGGCGTTATACTGCTCATGTTCACTATTGGACTCGAATTTTCTTTAAGAAATCTTATGATGCTTCGTTCGCAGGTTCTTGGTGCCGGGACTATTCAGGTAGCATTCACGGTGCTTGTCGTTGCGGTTTTGAGTTTCTTATTTCTTAATCAGAACATTAATTCTGCAATATTTGATGGCTTTCTTGTTGCCTTAAGCAGTACCGCAATCGTTATTAAACTCCTGATGGACAGGGCAGAGATAAATTCACCCCATGGAAGAACATCTGTAGGAATACTTTTATTTCAGGACCTTTGTGTGGTGCCTTTTATGCTTCTTATTCCGATTCTTGCAGGCAATGGCGGTAGTTTCAAGGTTGTTGCCTTTACCATGCTTAAGTCTTTTGGACTGCTTGCAGTAGTCCTTATCGCCGCAAGATGGGCTGTGCCGTTTATACTCCATGAGATAGTAAAGACGAGGAGTCGTGAATTGTTCATCATTACAATAATTCTCCTTTGTACAGGCACTGCCTTTTTCACATCTAAGCTGGGGCTTTCTCTTGCGCTTGGGGCATTCCTCGCCGGGATTGTGATATCCGAGTCAGAATATGCATCACAGGCGATAGCGGATATAATGCCCTTTAAGGAGAGTTTTATCGGGCTTTTTTTTATATCTATCGGGATGCTCATGGATGTAGGCTTTTTGAAAGAGGGCATAATAACCGTTGTGGCAACGGTTTTTTCTATAATAATTCTCAAGTCAATTATTGCATCTATGGCATCTGCCTTATCAGGTCAGCCTCTGAGGATCTCTATCCTCGGA
>CALGPO010000088.1 GCA_937960465.1 uncultured bacterium | reverse complement strand
AGATTTTCATACCACCATATCGTATTCAGCATTGGATTCAAGTCTCTGTTAAAACATTTATATTCTGCATGAATACGGTTTCCTGTCGCTTGTAAAGGCTTTGAAGCATGTTAGTCCTTGCTGTCTATGCAACATTAAGGTGAACATACAGACAATCAATGCCTATAAATCCTATTCTTTTGCCTCTTCCAGCACTATCCTATGTCTGAGAAGGGAAATTTCCTTGACATAGCCTTCAAATGTCTTCTGCTCGCCAAAGAGATTCCTTAAATAAATCTTGCTGCCTTCAGGTATCAGAAGGTCAACGTTTTCGAGGTAGAGATCCTCTTTGCCGTCCTTATAAATATACGCATTTGCCTCACACATACAAGTCCTCCTTTACTCATCTACTAATTCCCTGATTCTTTCTACAAGCTTCTCTATTAAATGCGGAAGCGGCTCCTTTATGATTCCTATTACTTCTGCCCCTTCCTGGTTCAATGGGATCAGAAATTTTTTTGCAGGCGACGATGCTATTGCCTCAGACATCCTTGGCGTTAGCTCCCCAAGCATCCCGTTTGCCAGAACAATGCTCAACGGTCCTGTAATAATATCAACCTTGCCTGCATTCCATGTGATAGCATTTTCGCCTGTAGCCCCTTTATTTGCCCGCGCCTTCATCATGTAGCTTGTGGCAGTGGAGTTTGTTCCGAGGGCTATAATCTCTATGCTGTCCCCGAATTTTTCCCGCAAGCCCTTTATTATAAGACTCCCTATGCCGCCGCCCTGGCCGTCTATAACAGCAATCTTTTTCATAAAAATAAGTATACCCAAAACATAGGCTAAAAGACAAAATGTTATAATTTCTGATGCTCGATATTCTTAAAATCGCCATCGTATTCACAGCAATCCTCATATTCCTTAGACTGAAGTGGAATATAGGATACGTCCTGCTCCTTGCATCGGGACTATTGACAATTCTCTATCTAATGCCAATTCTAACAATATTATCAACAATTAAATCCACTGTTACAGACCCTGTTACCATAAAGCTCTTCTTTGCGCTCACATTGATAAAATCTCTGGAACTAATCTTAAGGGAAAAGCAGGTATTGGCTAAAATGATGGAGGCATCGAGAAACATCCTGAAAAGAAAGAAAGCGGTTATTATTTCCATGCCCATGCTTATAGGATTGCTGCCATCCCTTGGCGGCGCTTATTTTTCTGCGCCAATGGTTGATGAATCAACAAAGGGACTTAAAATGTCTCCTGAGGAAAAGGGCTTTATAAACTACTGGTTCAGGCATCCGTGGGAATATGTATTGCCGTTGTATCCGGGAATACTTCTTGCTTCAGCCATAACAAAGATCGAGCTCAGAAGTTTGATATTAGCAAATTTGACTTACGCTGTTCTTATCTTTATCACTGGTTTTTTGTTCAGCATGAGAAATATAAAAGATGTGGAGATGCACAGATATAAAAAATTCACCCATCCACCCATCCACTTATCCACTCATTCACCACTTTGGAGCTTCCTGCCTGTATTGCTGATTTTATTAATGGTCATGGTAATGCATGTAGAACTCCATTATGCCCTCGGCTTTACCATATTAATGCTTTTCTTTTTTTACAGGTTCAGCCTCAAAGAAGCATCCAGGGCAATCAGACACGGATTTACACCCGATGTTATTGTCATCGTATTCGGCACGATGTTGTTTAAATTTACCATGGAGAACTCAGGAGCCGTAGCTCATCTGAGCCAATATTTTACAGAAAAGGGGATACCCATTCTTCCCATTCTCTTCATTCTTCCCTTTGTAAGCGGGCTTCTAACAGGCATAACTGTTGGCTTTGTTGGAGGCACATTCCCTCTTATCCTGAGCCTTGCAGGAGGGGCGAATCTCAACCAGATAACCTTTGCATTTGCATCCGGATTTGTAGGTGTGCTGCTGTCTCCTGTCCATCTCTGTTTTGTGCTCACAAGAGAGTATTTCAAGGCAGACATTGCAGGGATGTACAGAAAGACCATTCCGGGATGCGCAATAATCATGGCAGGGGCGCTGACGTTATATTTCATCATTTAGACCTCAACCGGCACTTGCTCTATTAACGCCTTTCCTAACGGAATCTCCTTGTTCTGCTGCTTATAGGCTGCAATCATTTCCTGAAGCGCGTCTCTGAGCATTTCTCTGCATTCTTCCAATGTCGCTCCTTCCGTAATGACTTCAGGCCAATCTATCAACTGCCCCATATAGCCGGAAGGAATTTTTGTATATGTTGCAGTGTAAGCGTTCAGCATAATATTGTCCCCCCTCCTTAGAATGATTTATTTTATCATAATTGTAAAACAGGAACTATAAACAAAATCAACAGTATCGTAAAAAGAGAGATTATCTTATAACCTCTACCCCCATATACTGCTTCAATGCCTCTGGCACAATAACAGTGCCATCTTTCTGCTGGTAGTTTTCGAGGATTGCTACAAGAGTTCTTCCAATGGCAAGTCCAGAGCCATTCAATGTATGAACGAATTCAGTCCCCTTCTTGCCTTCACGCTTGAATCTTATATTCGCCCTTCTTGCCTGAAAATCCTCGAAATTAGAGCATGAAGATATCTCCCTGTATCTCTGCTGTCCCGGAAGCCATACCTCTATGTCATAAGTCTTTGCAGAAGAAAAGCCCATGTCTCCGGTGCATAAGACAATTACGCGATATGGAAGCCCTAATTTCTGCAGTATATCCTCTGCGTCGTTGGTTAATTTCTCCAATTCCTCATAAGAGTTTTCGGGTTTTGTAAATTTAACAAGCTCTACCTTGTTGAACTGGTGCTGCCTTATAAGTCCCCTTGTATCCTTTCCATAAGCACCCGCCTCGCGTCTGAAACATGGTGTATATGCAGTGTAATAAATGGGCAGTTGTTCTTCTCGTAGTATCTCATCCCTGTGAATATTTGTTACAGGTACTTCAGCAGTGGGTATCAAATAAAATTCGGGATCGACAGTCCTGAAAAGATCTTCTGAGAACTTCGGTAGCTGTCCCGTGCCTGTCATGCTCCCCCTGTTTACGAGTATTGGAGGGAATATCTCTTTATAGCCCTTTGATGTGTTTAAATCAAGCATGAAGTTCATCAAAGCCCTCTCGAGCCTTGCTCCAGGTCCTTTCATTACAGCAAACCTTGCACCTGCAATCTTTGCCCCTCTCTCAAAATCAATAATGTCAAGAGTTTCTGCAATATCCCAGTGATTGAGCGGCTCAAAATCAAACTCCCTCGGAACTCCCCATCTTCTTACCTCCACATTCTCTGTCTCGTCTTTGCCAGCAGGCACGGATTCGTGTGGAATATTCGGTATGTTTAGCAAAAACGAATTCGTCTTTTCCTCTATTGCCCTGAGGATTTCGTCTATCTCTTTGATCCTGTCAGAAACACCTTTCATCTCAGTGACAAGGCTATTTGCATTCTGCCCCTGTCTTTTTATCTTTCCTATCTCTTCGGACACAACATTCCTTTTGTTTCTCAACTCTTCTGATTCCTTGAGGAGCCTGAGCCTATCTTCCTCAAGGGACAAAAATTCCGAAAGGTCGATTTCGTATCCCCTCTTTTTTAGAGCACTTTTCAAGACATCGATATTCTCTCTCACAAACCTTGCATCAAGCATACAACCTCCAATTCTCGAATCCTTAACTTCAAAACGAATATTACGATATAATAGGTATTAGACATGATTAATTTCAAGATTACAGGTCTTGACAACACATTCATATCCATCGAAAAGCCTACAGGGAAGGCCATATCGCTCAAATCAGGAGAGATAGTAAAGGCAGAGGTGATGGATATTCTACCAACAGGTGGGGTAACACTGAAAGTCAAGGGTGACTTCATTACAGCAAAGACAGATATACCGCTGGAAAAAGGCTCACTCGCATTCTTTAAAGTAACCGACCTGCCGGTCGAAGGCAAGGATTTAAAGCTCCAGTTCATGGGCTATACCCCTGAATCAGCTAAAGACCATGAAATGACTTTGTCTTCCTTCAACATTAAAGAGAGCCCGATCCCGAAGCTTATTCAGGAACTGACAAATAGCCTTACAGACATCAAAAAGGGCATTGCCTCCGGCGGAGGAAATGCGGATGCAAATATTGTCAAGCTGCAAAACATTAATTCCGAAATACTGAAGGCACTGCCTACAGACATCAATTCCCTGCCGAAAGAAATTCGGACACAGCTTCAGAATCTACTGCAGGCAAGCTTAAAAACAGCAGGTGAAGGCATCCAGACAAGACTTGAGGGCTTTATAAAACAGCTTCCGGAAGGCATAAAAAATCATCCCCTTGTGCAGAATCTTACAAAAGATTTGACGGTCAGTATAGAAAAACTATTGCAGACTCCAATGAAAGGCGTTTTGCAGGATACAGGCGTTGCCCTCGAGGCAAAACTAAAGGCCATTGTTGAGATGTTTCAACAGATGAAATATTCAGAAAACCTAAAGGAAGAAGCAACAATATTGCCTCAAGGTAAAGATACTGTTACGCATGAGCAGAAACAATCGCTACAGCATGACATGACAGCCATTAAAAAAGACTTGAAGGCAGGATTGCTTCAGTTAAAGCAGCTTATTATGGAAGAAGGCAAGGAGACCGTAAAAGGTTTTTCCACTGCAGACCTTACACCTACCCAGAGAGAAATCGCTGTCAGGGTTATTGATGGGCTCATTAAAGATATCGAAACATTTCAGGTATTATCGAAAACAACAGACTCATTTTATACATTCTTGCCCATCAACTGGCAAGAGTTGAAAGATGGAGAAGTATCTTTCAAGCGTGGGCGGAGCGATGCAAAAGGAATATCTTACTCTTGCAGGATTAATCTCGACCTCGAAAGATTCGGAAAACTTTCAGTAATGGTGATGATATATAACAAGGAATTCCTTGTCTCTTTCAGGGCAGAAAACCCCGCATTTCAGGCAATTCTCAGCAACAATGTAAATGTGCTGCAGGATGCATTCATCGCAAGGGGTTTAAATCTCAAGGCAGTGAATGTTTTAGATAGCAATGACACATCTATGGAGCAGTTTGAGAGACTCGAATCCCTTGAGAATCAGGTAAATATTAAGGTTTAGTTATGGCAGATATACGCAAAAAGGCAGCGGCATTAAGGTATGATGCCAAAAAAGATGCGGCGCCAAAGGTTGTTGCAAAAGGGAGCGGCAAAACTGCAGAAAGGATTCTGCAGATAGCAAAAGATCATAATGTCCCTATAAAGGATGATCCTCAGCTTGTGGAGGTGCTGTCAACACTCGACCTTTATCAGGAGATTCCGTTTGAGCTATATAGGGCGGTTGCAGAGGTGCTGGCGTTTGTGTATAGGATGACGAAAAAGGTGCAATGAAAAAAAATCCCTCCCTTACAGAAATATACAATAAACTCTACTCTTTCTATGGTCCTCAGTACTGGTGGCCGGGAGATACGCCTTTTGAGATTGCTGTCGGAGCAATACTTACACAGAATACAAATTGGGGCAATGTCGAAAAGGCTATTAAGAATCTCAAAGATGCAAAGGTATTATCTGCAAAGGCATTGCATGAATTGCCAGTACAAAAACTCGCATCTCTAATAAGACCTGCCGGATATTTCAATATAAAGGCAAAGAGGCTTAAGTCATTCATAGATTTTTTAATAGAAAACTACAACGGCAGCATGAAGAAGATAAAAAAAGAGGATGTGTATCCCCTTAGAAAAAAACTTCTGGATGTTCATGGAATCGGACCGGAAACAGCGGATTCAATTCTTCTCTATGCGCTCGATAAGCCTGTGTTTGTAATTGACGCCTATACGAAAAGGATTCTTTCAAGGCACAAAATTCTAAGTTACAATGCATCGTATGAGGAGTACCAAGCATTGTTTCATAAGGAATTGGACGAGAATATTCAGTTGTTTAACGAATATCACGCGTTATTTGTAAGACTGGGAAAGGATTACTGCAAACCGAAACCGCTCTGTGAAAAGTGTCCGCTGAATAATTTGACACTTAGTTAGGATAATAATAATAATAATATTTTGGTGGCGGTGCAGGGATTTGAACCCCGGACACTGCGGATATGAGCCGCATGCTCTGACCAACTGAGCTACACCGCCTTAAAGGGAAAAATATTATAGCAAACAGAAACTTTTTATGGCAATATTAAAGAAAGACAATTTCGAAGTCTCCTGTCTATTGACAAAAAATCGCAGATTGCTGTATTATTTTTAGCTTAAAAGGAGCGGTTGCTCCTTCGATTCTAAACTGAAGGGGGTAGAGAATTGCATGCTTTAGGTGCCCATCTTTTGGTGGAATTGAGGGACTGTAATCCTGAGATTCTCAAAGACTTAGGTAAGGTTAAGGACGCACTGGTTTCAGCCGCAAAAGAGGCCAGGGCAACAATTATTGATGTATCATTCCACGAGTTCAATCCCTTCGGGATCAGCGGTATGGTGGTTATAGCTGAGTCCCATCTCTCCATACACACATGGCCTGAATATGGTTACGCAGCAGTAGACATATTTACCTGTGGAGACATCATCAAACCCGAAGTCGCTGCCAATTATCTGATCGACCAGTTTGAGAGCAAGAACCCATCTATTGTAGAAATGAAGAGAGGCATTCTTTCATGCTCAAACAAAAAACTCCCGCACAAGGTATGCGATGCTGAACTCGAAATGGTTTCTTAGAGGAGATAAAAAAGGCCAGCCGTGCGGCTGGCCTTTTTTAAATACTTTTTATTTTTTATCAGTCAGCGCCGATATTCCCGGAAGATCTTTGCCTTCCAATAACTGAAGCGATGCACCGCCGCCTGTGGATATAAATGTTATGGCATCGCTGACCCCTGCCCTGTGGACTGCAAAATCCGTGTCGCCGCCGCCCACAATGGTCAGCGCATAGGCATCGGAAACAGCATGGGCAATGGCGAATGTACCTCTGGAGAAGGCGTCTATCTCGAATACCCCCATTGGCCCGTTCCATATTATGGTCTTTGCATTCTGAAGCGCCTCTGAAAAGAGCTTTACAGATGCAGGGCCTATATCCAGCGCCCTCCAGCCCTTTGTAATCTCCTGTGTGGTGACTATCTTGGTTTCTGCCCCTGGCTCCAGGCTCTGGGCTACAACGCTGTCAACAGGGAGATAGAACTTCACGTTGTTCTTTTTGAGCTTATCCATTATATTCTTTGCAAGGTCGAGCATATCGTCTTCGACAAGGGAATCGCCGATCTCATATCCCATCGCCTTTATAAAAGTGTATGCCATTCCTCCGCCAACAATGACCTTATCAACCTTGTCCGCAAGATTTTTCAGAACACCTATCTTTCCGGATACCTTTGCTCCTCCAAGTATTGCCACAAACGGCCTTACAGGATTGTCCACAACTCCCTTAAGATACTCTATCTCCTTTTTCAGCAGGAAGCCTGCTGCAGAAGGAAGAAACTTCGTAATCCCTGCTATAGATGCATGTGCCCTGTGTGCTGCGCCAAATGCATCATTTACATAAAAATCAGCAAGCTTTGATAGCGACTTCGCGAATGTCTCTTCATTTTTTTCCTCGCCTGGATGGAACCGGAGGTTCTCGAGCAAAAGCACATCTCCATCCTTCATCTTTGACACAAGGTTTTCCACATGCGGGCCTATGCAGTCAGTGGCAAAAATAACCTCTTTATTAAGAAGCCTCTGTAATCTTTTTGCAACAGGTGCAAGGCTGAATCTCGGTTCCACCTTTCCCTTTGGCCTGCCTAAATGAGACCCAAGAATAACCTTTGCACCCTCGTCTATTGCATAGTTGATTGTCGGAAGGGTGGAACGTATTCTCCTGTCATCCGTAATAACCATGTTGTCATCGAGTGGTACATTGAAATCCGCCCTTATAAAGACCCTCTTACCCTTTATCTGAAGGTCTTCTATTGTAAGCTTGCCGAGTATATCCTTTATCTCTACAGGTATATCATTCCTTTTTGCCATATTTAGCTCCTTTATTTTTTGCTTATGTAAAGGACAAGGTCTCTCAACCTCGAGCTGTAGCCCCACTCATTATCATACCACGATATGACCTTTACCATACGTTTTTCCATAACCTTGGTAAGGGTAGAGTCAAATATCGAGGAATGAGGGTTGCCATTAAAATCAATGGACACGAGTGGCTCTTCTACATACTGGAGAATACCCTTCATTGGACCTTCAGCCCATTTCTTCATGGCAGCATTGACATCCTCAGCAGTCACATCTTTGCTCAATTCAGCAACGAGGTCTACAACCGAGACATTTGGCGTAGTCACCCTTATTGCAAATCCGTCGAGCTTGCCTTTTAACTCGGGCAGTACAAGGCCTATAGCCTTTGCAGCTCCGGTAGTAGAAGGTATCATTGATACAGCAGCCGCCCTTGCCCTTCTTAAGTCCTTATGTGGAAGGTCGAGGATCCTCTGGTCATTGGTATATGAATGCACTGTAGTCATAAGTCCTCTTATAATCCCGAACTCTTTGTGGAGCACCTTTGCAATAGGAGCAAGGCAGTTTGTTGTGCACGATGCATTAGAGATTATCCTGTGCTTTGAGGGATCGAGGCTTTCTTCGTTTATGCCAAGACAAACGGTTATATCCGGCTCTTTTGCAGGTGCTGAAATGATAACCCATTTTGCTCCTGCGTCGAGATGTTTTGATGCCTTTTCCCTGTCTGTAAAAAGACCTGTGGATTCTATGACTATGTCCACATTCATGGCCTTCCACGGAAGGTTCTCTGGAGATCGCTCGGCAGAAATCTTGATCTCTTTGCCGTCAACTGTTATGAAGCCGTCGCCTGCCTTTACATCCGCATCAAATATACCGTGAACAGAATCGTACTTAAGCAGGTGTGCGAGAGTCTTTGCATCTGTTAAGTCATTGATAGCAACGATTTCTATACCGTTGTATCCCTTGCACGCCCTTAGAAAATTCCTTCCAATCCTGCCAAAACCATTGATTGCCACTCTTATTGCCATAACATCCTCCTTCTGTTCCCTGTAAAATTTTTAAAAATTTGCAGGGAACCTTTTTAAAGTTATTATTTAAAACTATTCATAACCATACCGGTTAAAAGCTTGGGATAAAAATATGTGGACTTTGGCGGCATCCTGAGCCCTGACAGTGCAACCCTTTCCACATCACCTACACCTGTTGGATTGAGGAAAAATACCGCATCAAAGTCACCCTTCCGCACCCTATTTATTGATTCTGTTATATCCATCTCATATGCGACATCGGTTATCCCTAAATCCTTTTTGATAATAAGCTCGTGAAGCACCACGACATCCAGCGACCTCAAAACAGAAGGCACATCTTCAAGGTCTGTCCCTTTGTATTTCAAGATATACCATTTTTCATTGCTTCCCAGATAAAGACCAAACGTATTTTTACCTTCATGCGAAAGCCTCTCGACAATATTGCACTCAAGTCCACAGGTCTGTATAGCAAAGTCAGGCTCCAGCCTGCCCAAAACATCTTCCCTCTTTATCCCCTTTACCATTCGGTGGGTAGGGAGTATGGCGATCCCGGGGTCTGCCATGTTTGCGAGGAACATAAGCGCATATTCCCACGGGCCTTCACCCATTTCCTTTTTAAACTCTAATGCGACTTCATACCTGTGATGTCCGTCTGCTATGAATATAGCCTTATCCGATAGTTCTTTTATTATGGAATCTATCTTCGATTCTTCGGATATTTTATAGAGCTTATGTAAAAATCCATTCGCATCGTGAGCACTAATGTACGGTGTCTCTTCTATGCCTTCTAAAATCCTTGATGTAATCTTCTCAGGGCTGTTGTAAAGGGAGTATATAGGGCTTATATTTGCAAGACATGCCCTCATGAGGTTCAGCCTGTCAGCTTTTGGCTTTGAATGGGTAGCCTCGTGGGGATAAACACCCTTGCCCAGTTCTTCTATCTTGACCAAGCTCATAATTCCCTTTAATGTTTTGTTTTCACCATGCAGACTGTAGTCAATCTCATAGGCATAAAATGCAGGCTTTTCATCTCTGACAAGAATGCCCTCTTTAATCCATTGTTCAAAACTATCCCTTGCCCGTGTATATTTGTTAGTGCTACCGGTATCATCGGGGAGTTCTTTGCCAAAGTCTATCCTGACTATATTGAAAGGGCTTTTTTGATAAAGGACTTCCCTGTATTCGGATGTAATAATGTCATAGGGAGGAGCTATTACCTCATCTCCTGAAACCTTTTCCGGATTGTAAAGAATTCCCCTGAAAGGAATGACTTTTGCCATTGTTAAATTAAAAATATTGTTGAAGAGTTAAAAGTTTTTCGTCTTTCTGTTTATTTTGCCTCTATATTATCATTTCAGCTATATAAATTCAAATCCTGAAGACATAGACCGTGATAGAAGATTAAAACCCCTTACAGAAGGCTACAGGGCTTAAAGGCATACCGTCAGATTTCGCAGTGGGGGACCAACTGCCGCAGATGGGCAAGGGAAATGGAATTGAAAGGATGGAAAAGTACACAGGGAAGCAGCAATAAAAATGCTAAAGATGGACAGCAACGAAGAATACACGCTATGGGCAGACCCGACGATAATAGAACTGGGAGATAAAGATTATGCTGAGATGCTTTATACAGTTATACAGGAATAGAAAAAGGATGGGGTGGCAAAAGGGGCATAATAGGCTCCACAAGGAGAGGGGTTACGACAATCGTGTATAGGGGCGAAAAATTTTTCGCTCCTATACCTTGAAATGACCTCTTGATCGGGAGGGGTTACGACTGGCGTGGGCAACCGCAAGGGTTACCCCTACAACTTGCCTTCCTGCAGAACCCAGCCTTAACTGTGCTAAAATATATCCACACCATGATGAAGAAACTCCCCATAGGCATAAGCAACTTAAGAGAGATAATCAATGATGGGTACATCTATATAGATAAGACCAAGTATGTCTATGACTTAGCCACCACAGGCAAGTATTACTTCCTCTCCAGACCAAGGAGATTTGGCAAGTCCTTGTTTGTAGACACCCTTAAGGAGGCATTTGAGGGAAATAAGGAACTATTTAAGGGATTGTATATCTATGACAAATGGGACTGGTCAATAAGGTATCCAGTGATACACATAAGCTTTGGCGGTGGGGTCTTTAACACAAAAGAGAGGATAAGGGGTCGGATAGAGAAGGTCCTTGAAGATAATCAAATGCATTTGGGCATTGAGTGTAAGAAGGGGGTTGACCATTCTGTCTGTTTTCAAGAGATGATCCAAAAGGCATATGGTCAATACAACAAGAAGGTGGTTATTTTAATAGATGAGTATGACAAGCCCATATTGGACAATATTGATGATATTGAGATGGCGAGGTATGCGAGGGAGGAGCTAAAGAATATATACTCAGTCATCAAAGACAGTGACCAGTATATCAAGTTTGTCTTTTTAACAGGTGTGAGTAAGTTCAGCAAGACCTCCATATTTAGTGGATTGAATAATCTCAATGACATAAGCCTTGATATGGCCTATGGCAATATCTGTGGATATACCCAAGGGGAGTTAGAAGAACACTTCAGGGAATGGCTTAGTGGTGTAGATATGCAAGAGGTGAAGGAGTGGTATAATGGCTATAACTTCCTTGGTGATGAGCTATACAATCCCTTTGACATACTATTATTTTTAAAAAACCATAGGACCTTCAAGAACTACTGGTTTAGCACAGGCACACCTACATTTTTAATAAGCCTCGTAGAGAGTAAGGACTATTTTTTACCGAGGCTAACGGACCTTGTAGTAGGAGAGCAACTCTTAGACAGCTTTGACATAGACAATCTTGACATAGAGGTAATCCTATATCAGGCAGGGTATTTGACCATAGATAGTGTAGAGGAGACCCCTTTTGGTGCCATTAATTATAGGCTAAAGATACCCAACAAGGAGGTTAGGCTATCTTTTAATGACTATATAATTAACAGACTCTTTGAAGACAAAGAGGTAGCAAAGAAAAAGATAGAACTCTACAATTTCCTATCAAACCAAGACCTTGAGGGATTCAAGGAGGCATTAATATCGCTCTTTGCATCGATACCCTATACGAATTATGTAAAGAACAGTCTTCAGCATTCAGAGGGATTTTATGCTACTGTAGTTTATGTTTATTTACAGAGCATAGGGATAGACATAGTTGGAGAGGATGTGACAAACAGGGGAAGGATTGATTTGACAGTGAAATTTCCAAAGACCATCTACATCATGGAGATAAAGGTTACTAATGAAGACCCATTACAGCAGATAAAGGCAAAGAGGTATTATGAGAAGTATCTGAGTGAGGGAAAGGATATATATCTT
>CALGPO010000087.1 GCA_937960465.1 uncultured bacterium | reverse complement strand
TATCGCAGAAAGAGGATCTTTAACCTCCCTGTTTATCTCTCCACTGACAGGGAAAAGAGAGAGTCGCTCTCCAACCAAATTTGATAATGACTTGCCTGTTTTTGACATAAGCCCTGCAACCATAAGCCACGGTATCATCCCACTGTCGCAGTATGCAAAGTCGCGGAAATAATGATGAGCGCTCATCTCGCCACCATAAACCGCATTCTCTATCCTCATCCTCTCTTTTATAAAAGCATGTCCTGTCTTGCTCATTACTGCAATGCCCCCTGCCCTCTTTACTATATCAATTGTATTCCATGTAAGCCGGGGGTCATGGATTATTTTTGATTGCGGATGTTTTGTGAGCATTGCAGAGGCAAGAAGCCCAACTATGTAGTATCCTTCTATAAAATTCCCCTTCTCATCAAAAAAGAAGCACCTGTCAAAATCTCCATCCCATGCTATGCCGATGTCCGCATTATGCCCTCTTATTGCATTTATTGTAGCGCTCCTATTTTCAATCAGCAAAGGATTGGGCACGCCATTTGGGAATGTGCCGTCAGGTTCATGGTTGATCTTTATAAAGGAAAAAGGTAGATGCTGTTCAAGCAAGTCAATTATCATGCCTGCACATCCATTGCCTGCATTTACAACTATCTTGTATGGCCTAAGACTATCTATATCCACATATCCAAGCAGATGTCTTATATACTTCTGTTTAATATCCAATGAGTAAATTTTCCCTTTGCCTTCTGACCCCTGATTCCTAACTACCGAGCACTGTTTTGCCATATCTCTGATGATGTTCAATCCGCTGTCGCCACTTATTGGTCTTGCCTCTTCACGCACAAATTTCATGCCATTGTAATCAGCAGGATTATGGCTTGCCGTTACCATGATGCCGCCGTCCATCTTTTCATTAAATACTGAGAAGTATACCTCTTCGGTGCCACATAAGCCTATATCAAAGACATCCACACCACTGTCTGTGATGCCATCGGAAAGCGCTTTTGCAAGGGATTCACTTGTAAGCCTGATATCCCTACCAACTACAACCTTCGCTATCCTCCCATTATCTAAGGTAAGTGTTTTCTTGATAAACTGTGCATATGCGCAGCCTATGCGGTAGGCTATGTCTTCGTTAAGATGTTCTGGGACTTTGCCCCTGACATCATAGGCCTTAAAGCATTCAATATCAGCGTCCGTATTTGCCATCAAATCTCTCGATGTCATCTTCGCCTACATACTCTCCGTTTTGGACCTCTATGATTTCAAGCGGCACCTTGCCTGGATTTTCAAGCCTGTGAAGCGTTGATTTTGGAACATATGCCGATTCATTTTCATGTATGAATATCTCTTTATCGCCTATTGTCACCTTATCGTGAGCCTGTCGAACCGATGCCGTGCCTTTGACAACAACCCAGTGCTCAGAACGGTGATAGTGCATCTGTAAACTTAACTTTTCTTGTGGATTTACCACTATCCGTTTGATCTTGTATCTCAATCCCTCTTCTAAAACAGTATAGCTTCCCCATGGCCTGTATGTTGTAACATGCTCATCTGCCTCTTTTCTATTGGCTTTTTTAAGCTTATCTACTACATCCCTTACTTTCTGGGTCTCTCCTTTTTTAGAAACAAGTATTGCATCATCTGTCTCTACTACAATGCAATCCTCTAATCCTATAGTTGTTACTACTCTTTTATTGCCGATTATTAGCGACCCTTTTGTGTCTATTACAATTACATCGCCTTTCTTGATATTCTCCATTTCGTCTTTATCAAGGACATTATACAATGAATCCCATGAACCTATGTCATTCCAATATAAATCAAGAGGCAGCATCACAACTTTATCTGATTTTTCCATAATTGCATAATCTATAGATATATCTGGCATCTGCTCGAAACCTAACAACATCTCATCAAAACTCAGTCCTAAATTTTTGCTTATTTCAGGCGCGTGCTGTTTAAACTCATTAAGCATAGCCCTTATGCTAAAGGCAAACATCCCCGAGTTCCAGTAGTAACCACCTTCGTTATCGTGATCCTGTCGAACCGATAGATATTGCTTTGCTGTCTCTTTATCAGGTTTTTCAATGAACTTATCAACATGATAAAACCCTCTTGTTTGCGGTGATAGTCCCGAACTCTTGACTCCTGATTCTTGACTCCTGACTTTAATATAGCCATATCCTGTTTCTGGTCTGTCTGGCTTTATACCGAATGTTATAATATAGCCTTGTTTTGCAATATCTTCTGCCTTCCTGATATGCTCTGCAAACTTATGGGATGGCTTAATTAATCGTGAGCCTGTCGAACCGATATATGATCAGAAGGGCATACAATGATAATTTCATCTTCTTTGCACTGCAATTTGTCAAGACAGTATTTAATTCCAAGGGCTATTGCAGGGGCAGTATTTCTGCTTGCAGGCTCAAGGATGATGTTAGAGTTTGCAGTTGAGAGTTCAGAGTTAAAAGCATAGATATCTGACTGAACATGGAATTTATAGTCCTTGTTTGTCATCGCAATAATATCTTCTGGCTTGACCACCTTTAACAGCCTCTCTGCTGTCTGCTGAAGAAGAGATCTGTCACCGTTAAGTTTTAGAAACTGCTTGGGATAGTTCTTTCTGCTGAGTGGCCAAAGCCTTGTGCCGCTGCCACCTACAAGTATAATTGCCTTCATTATTTTCTTCCTGTTAGCGAAAAAACCTTGGGGTGTTGTCTGATCTTTTCAATTAATTCCATTTGCTTTATACTCCTTTTGCATTTGGTGCCATTCGGGACACTTCCCATATTTCTTAAATTTCATGCTGTACTGAGAGAAGGCAAAAATCATAAATTATGGCTTCTGATTAGAAAAGATTTTTAGAAACTCTGAGGCGCTGAGAATTTGTATTCCCTCATATCCTTTCAGATTCAATAAATGCCTATCTCCAGATACAATATAATCTGCCCTG
>CALGPO010000086.1 GCA_937960465.1 uncultured bacterium | reverse complement strand
ATTTATTAGAGAGAGCATTGCAGAAGAGGAGATAAAACGATTAAAGTATTCCACGAGAACTGGAAGACCATTTGGTAGAGAGGAGTTTATAAATGGGATGGAAAAGTTAAATAAAATAGGGGATGTGTCCCGAATTATGCTTTAAAAATTAATTATTCCGAAAGGGTGGCGGTATGATTTACGCCGCCTTATGCCTTTTTGGGATTCTCGTCTTGGTAGGAGACAGTAAGGGCAAAAATGCCTATAACAATAATAGCGATGAGCATTATTATCATTCCAATCATAGCTTATCCTCCTTGTTTTGTGGAATGGTATAAAAGCCAATGATAAAAGCAATTATAGAAATAACGGCACACAAAGCAATAACAGCAGGAGTCCATTTCTCAGTAACAATACTGCCTATTATACCCGCCGTAAAACTATATTTGCCAATGTCAACCAGAGCCTTGCCGATTTCCTTACGCCGGTCCCTGTACCTCATAATTAATTATATCACTTTTTAAGCAAAAAAACCCATATAAGTGTTATACCCTTAATTATTTTAGCCTCTTATTTTGCCTCTAAATGCGTTTTAGAGGCATTTCTTTTACCTCTTTCCAGTAGAGAGAGGGGGTGGTGTCTATTAAGACAGAACACGCAATTGCATTTAAGTAATGGGTGTCAAATACACATCGAAAGGAGAACGAGATTATGAAAGTGAAGTTAATAGACATAAAAGTTCCAAGAGAAAGTTATGAACATTGAATTTTTAGGTTTAGAGGTTTAGTATGTTTTGCTATAATTGTATTAGTTCTTTGACAATGGTGGTATGGGTCCTATGGAGAGGAGGAAGGGACCATGGGACTATTTAGAAGAAAAGACTCATCAATTTGGTGGATGTCATTTAGTTGTAATCGTCGTCAGTATCACTGTTCAACAGGAACCATTGACAAAAAGACAGCAGAAAAAATCAAGCCTGAAGGAAATCAGCAAACTATTACGATTTTATGACAGTAGGCAAAAAAGGTATTTGACTAATCGCAGAGAAAATAAGTAAAATCAACAATTCGGGGCGTAGCGCAGTCTGGTTAGCGCACTCGCTTGGGGTGCGAGAGGTCGGCCGTTCGAATCGGCTCGCCCCGATTATTTCTACACCAGGAAGTGAAAAGTGAAGGGTGAAAAGTTAGAGGATTTAAAAAAGATTTCCATATTCTCGGCCCTCAATGATGAAGAACTGAAAGAAATCCAGTCTTATTTGAGCAAGGAAAACTTTAAGAAGAAACAGGAGATATTTTCAGAAGGAGACCCTTCGGATTGGTTTTATATACTTATCAATGGGAAGGTAAAGATAACCAAGATGTCCGTCGACGGCAGGGAGATAATAATAGAGTTAATATCGCCGCCGGACTTCTTCGGAGGGTTTGCTGTGCTAAAGGGATTTCCATACCCCGCCAATGCGGTTGCCATGGAAGATTCGAATGTCATCAAGATTTCACGGCATAATCTGTTAAAAATTATCGACAGATTCCCCAATGTCATGTATGACATGGCAGCCAACCTTGGAGACAGAATAAGAGAGTTCCACGATACACTTAAAAATATTGCCCTCGAAAGGGTGGAGTCAAGGATTGCAGCACTGCTCCTGAAGCTTGCCGATAAAACCGGTGAAAAAATGGATAAGACAATACTTATAAACATGAGACTTACGAAGCAGGACATCGCCGAGATGGTCGGCACAACTGTAGAGACGACTATCAGGGTTATGAGCAAGTTCAAGAAATCGGGTTATATTACTGACAAGGATGGAAAGATTCTCATAAAGGATTTAGAGGCATTAGAGTCAATAGTATATCCTTAACATCACGATTCACTCCAGAGACCCATTTTATCGCTGGTTGTATATTTTATACCTAAATTGAGCGATTTTGTAAGGCAGGCCTGCCTGTGCGTTGCACGCAGACAGGCCTGAATATAGAATCGCTCAATTTAGGTTATATTAAATTTATTAATCTGCCTTTAACCTTATTGAATAATTAATGAAAATCCGTTAAAGTAATAACTCAAGATTTAGAATACATACAGGAGGAAAGAGATGGCTGAAATTTTGGAGATCAGATGGCACGGCAGAGGGGGACAGGGTACTGTTACCGCGGCAAAGGTATTTGCCGACGCATGCCTGAGCGGTGGACGGTATGTTCAGGCATTCCCGGAGTATGGCCCTGAAAGGTCGGGGGCTCCTCTGAGGGCATACAATAGAGTAAGTTCTAAAGAACTCAGGATGCACTGTCCTGTTTTAAGACCCAATATCGTTGCAGTTGTTGATGCAACGTTGCTTGACGGAATAGATATTACAGAGGGGACTCCTGATGATGCTGTCTTTATCATTAATTCCTCCAGAGATCCCAAGGAACTGAGGGAGAAGCTGAAGGCGAAGCCAACACAGAAGGTATTTACGGTAGATGCAACAAAGATCGCCATAGAGTGTTTCGGAAGGCCTATGCCGAATTCACCAATGGTCGGTGTTCTTGCAAAAGTTTCAGGGGTTGTGAGTCTTGATGTGATACTTGAAGATGTGAAAAATAGTTTTGGTAAGAAGTTTTCGCAGAAGATAATAGACGGCAATTTAGAGGCAGTAAAAAGGGGTTATGAGGAGGTAAGGGAAGGATGAAACTGAAAGGATGGAAAGAGCTTACACCAGGCGCTGTTATTACAGAAGCAGGCAGCGCATTGAAGTTTAAGACAGGCTCATGGAGGGCGTTCAGGCCAAAATGGATACCAGAAAACTGCATACAGTGCATGTTCTGTTGGATTTATTGCCCTGATATGGCTATTAAGGTGAAAGACGGAAAGCGGGCTGAGTTTGATTACGACTACTGTAAGGGCTGCGGCATATGCGCCCTCGAATGCCCGGGCAAAAAGGGCAACAAGGCAATTGTTATGGAAGAGGAGGGAAAATAATGGGTCAGAAAATAGTTGCTGTTACCGGAAACGAAGCTGTTGCCAATGCCTTAAGGCAAGTAAATCCAGATGTGAGTGCCGCTTATCCTATAACTCCTGCCACGGACATTATGCAGAGATTTACGAGTTTCGTATCCAACGGGCTTGTAAAGACTGAGATGATACTTGTGGAGAGCGAACATAGCGCAATGAGCGCATGCATAGGAGCATCTGCTGCGGGCGGCAGGGTTATGACCGCTACTGCATCGCAGGGGCTTGCGCTGATGTGGGAGCTACTTTTTATTGCCTCTGGCTCAAGACTTCCGATTGTTATGGCTTTGGTTAACAGGGCACTTTCGGCTCCCCTGAATATTCATGGAGACCACTCCGACGGAATGGGCGCGAGGGACTGCGGATGGATACAACTCTGGTCGGAAAACGCTCAGGAGGCATATGACAATACGATACAGGCATTCCGCATTGCAGAGCATATGGATATAAGACTTCCTGTAATGACATGTATGGATGGATTTATAATAAGCCATTCCATAGAGCGGATAGAATATCTCGATGACTATGCGGTAAAGAACTTTGTGGGAGAGTATAAGCAGTTAAATCCGCTTCTTGATATAGAACATCCTGTAAGTTACGGCCCATTGATACTTCCTGACTATTACATGGAGTTTAGAAGAGCGCATGCAGAGGTAATGTCGAAGGTGCCCGGAGTTGTTTTAGATGTGGCAAAGGATTTCGAGAAGATATCCGGAAGGAAATATGGACTCTTCGAGACATACAGGCTCGATGATGCAGAGGTAGGACTTGTTATCCTTAACTCTGCCGCAGGAACATCAAAGGATGTTATTGATGAGTTCAGAAACAGGGGAATCAAGGCAGGCCTCTTAAAGCCAAGGCTTTACAGGCCATTCCCTTACGAAGAAGTTGGAGAGGCATTGAAGCATCTGAAGGCAGTATGCGTGCTTGACAGGGCTGATGCATTTGGTGCTTCTTACGGGCCATTGTTCATGGATATTGCATCCAGTATTTATCATTATAAGAACAAACCCATACTCATTAACAAGATATACGGACTTGGCGGAAGGGATTATCTGCCTGAACATGCAGAGCTTGTACTCAATGAGCTTGCAGAGATAGCAAAGACAGGAAAAGTAAAAACCTTTAAAGAATACATTGGAGTGAGGGAGTAATATGGCGACACCACTTAGCTTAAAAGAGCTTTCAAAGAAAGAATTGCTTTTAACAGCAGGCCACAGAATGTGTTCGGGCTGCGGCGCACCACCGGTTGTAAAAATGGTGCTCCTTGCATCGGACTACCCTGTTGTAGCATCAAATGCTACAGGATGTCTTGAGGTTTCTACATGTATATCAGAATATACTGCGTGGAAGATTCCATGGATCCATAATGCATTCGAAAATGCTGCTGCCACTTTATCTGGCGTTGAGACGATGTACAGGTCTCTGAAGAAGCAGGGAAAGATAGACAAGGAGATAAAATTCATTGCATTCGGCGGTGACGGAGGTACATATGACATAGGCTTCCAGAGTCTTTCAGGCGCCATGGAAAGAGGGCATGATATGCTTTATATTTGCTATGACAATGGTGCTTATATGAATACAGGCATACAGCGTTCAAGCGCAACGCCTCTTGGTGCAGATACAACCACATGCCCTGCAGGCAGTGTTGTTCCCGGAAAGCTTCAGGAGAGGAAAGACCTTACAAAAATCATGGCTGCCCATGGCATACCATATGTTGCACAGGCATCTCCGAGCCACTGGTCAGATTTAATGAAAAAGGTGAGGAAGGCACTGGAAATAAAAGGTCCCAAGTTTATGAACATAATCTCACCATGCAACCGTGGCTGGAGGTCAGCTGCGAATGACGCTATACTTCTAAGTAGGCTTGCAGTTGAGACGTGCTACTGGCCGTTGTATGAGATAGAGAACGGAGTGACAAGGGTTACAGTAAAGCCGAAAGAAAAGAAACCGCTTGTGGATTTTCTCAAACCACAGGGAAGGTTCAAGCACCTCTTTGCGCCTGAGAACGAATGGCTGCTTAAAAAGGCACAAGACGATGTGAATGCATACTGGGAGAGACTTTTAAAGGAAGAAGAGTTTACAAAATCAGAAGAAGTTCCTAAAGAACAGTAAATAGCTTATACAGACATAAGCAGCGTAAAAGGCTCTTGCAAAGAAGTCTTTGCAAGAGCCCTAATTATTTGGTGTTACCAACTTCAATGCATCAGGCATTACATCTATCTTTGCGGGTGTGGTGCCTAAATAGTCTCCATCGACATGGATGTGTGCATTGCCTTTTATCTCTATCTCTGAAGCCTTGAAATAGCTTATATCCTTTAGTTTGAGATGACCTCCAGTTATTATCCCTGATATGTAGCGGAGGAGTTTTAGTCTGCCTTTTTTGTGCATCAAGAATACATAAAATGAAGGCTCTGTGAGCTTAGCATCCGGTGTTATTCTAAACTCTCCGCCATAACATGAAGCCTTGCCTATGATAGCATTATATCCTGATTTTTGCTCAGCATTGCATTTCAGAGTAATTTGAGATGGATTGTATCTGATGATTGTTTTGATTCCGCTCAATATATAAGCGCCTTTACCTGTAATCCTTTTAATCCATGGACTTACGTTGTAAACAGTTTCTCCATCAAAGCCGATGCCTGCCATAAGAATAAAGTAACGAGTGATGAGTGGTGAGAGATGAGTATCTAAGTTTTGATTGCTTAATATTTTTAAATTTCTGACTTCTGTGCATGTTATTCTGCCAAGATGGATCGTCTGTATTTTTCCATTCAGTGTAATATTTAAAGCCTTTTCTAAGTCTTCAGGTATATTCAACTCCTTTGCGAGCACGGATGTTGTGCCTAAAGGAAGTATTGCCATGGGAATGTTTGAATGGGCAAGGCCATTTGCTACCTCATTGTATGTGCCATCACCTCCTGCTGCAATTACTAATAATTCCCCTTGCCCATCCTGACTGATTTGTCTCGCAAAGGATTCCCCATCCCCTTTTTGAGCAGTGAGCATTAAGCGGACATCGAACCCCCTGTTTTCAAGAATGTTTACTGACCTTTTAATTTTCTTTAAAGCGCCCCCTCCTGCAATGGGGTTGCCTATGAGGATTATGTTTTTAGTCAAACCTTACTCCTGATACGATTACTGGTATTTTTTCGAGATAATGGATCAGGCTATCAATATCGGTATCTTCCTTAACAATGAACACTCTTCCACCATGCTTCTCTCCATATTTTTTAATATTCGGTATCCTCAAATATCCCAATTTTTTTGTTGCTATATAACCTGTCGTGTAATCGGGGTCATCGGATATGCAGATTTCTGCTGTTACATCCGGATGCGATGTTACTTTTGAAGCAAGGATTAGTGCCTCTCTGACAGTAGTAGTGTTGATTCTCATCTTTGAAAGTTTCCATGCCAATGCCTTTTCTGCAGATTTCTCTATGCCAAGTCTCGATACCCTTATCCCCCGCTCTTTATCAGGCTCTACTCTTATTCCTGATTCTTTTAGAATTAATGATGCTCCACGCATTGTCTTTTGTGAGTTTAGAACCTTGAATGAATTATTGATACCTTTTTTTGAAACGCCGATATCCGATAGCATTTGGAATATTATTTTTTTAGCTTCATCCGGAGATTTGCATCTAAGGGTAGTTACAGGAAGCAGTTGGATTTTCTTCGGCTCCTGTTTTATCTCTTCGATTGTTATTACAATCTTATCCGGCTTGCCCCTTGGATGGTCTAATGCCCTTTTAGTATATCCTTTGACTATTTTTAGAATCTCTGCTTCTTCATATATACCCTCTGCCCCTGATATGTGTATTTCATAGGTTTTAAAATTCTGATTTCTGACTTCTGTCTTCTGACTTCTGCTCTTTGATGCTCTCATCCGTAAGTTCCACATAATTGAAAATTATACTTGGTTGCACAAAATATTTTCTATGTAGTAACATATTTTTGCTTTCCATATACCTCTACTGCTTTTTTAGATAAAAAAAAGCAACAGAGGGCATTCAAAAGTTCGAACAAGATAAGAAGTTCAGCTTGTCAGACGATCAGAAAAACTTCGTTGAGAATGTCTTAACGACGAATAATAAACTTTCCCTCATTCGTATTTAAGTTGGAAGCTTAGGATCAAGCAGTCCACAATGTTGATGAATCTTCAGTAGGAAGTACTTTACATCTTTATAGCCGTAAGCCATGCGCTTTAGCCGCTTGATCTTGTTATTAATTCCTTCAGAAATTGCAGCCGTTATCTTACAAA
>CALGPO010000085.1 GCA_937960465.1 uncultured bacterium | reverse complement strand
CCAGCAACACTCCATTTACTTACATTTACCCGCATATTAATCGTTCGCATAACTCGTTCTACTTTACTTGATGATTTTTACTATGTTCAAAAGAGATTTTTGTATTTTTTAGGGGCACGGCATGCCGTGCCCCTACGATTTTTAAAATCACTTCTTAGACGATTCGTGAATCGCCCCTCCTACAAAAAAGATTGAGGCAGGTGCAAGCTCTGCCATACGAAAAAAATAGTTGTAGGGGCACAGCACGCTGTGTCCAAAGATTAAAAAACTGTAGGGGCAGCCCTTGCGGCTGCCCGAATGCGATTTTAAAAACCCTTTGGGCAGAGGATATCTTGCCTCTGAATACTTAATTCCCTCTTAGGTTGGTCTTGCCTTGCCCATATATGTGACATTTCAAAATAGTAACCACAGTTAACTCAACCCTAAATTGACAATCAAATTCTACTGTGATACTATTCTTACGTGGGGTTACTCCCATATTGCCATCCTTTTTTATGGTTTTGTTTTTTTGTCAAAACTATTTATACCATAAATGGAGGGCTTTTTCTATTTTAGGTCTCTTGTTTTCTACTCTACCCAATTATTAATTGCATTAGGCATTGTGCTGGAGATGAGCAATCTTCATGCCTTGTTCTACCAAACAGTTGAAACTATCTCTGAAGTTCGGATGTTTTCGTCTTTTGTAATCAGAGGTGCCTCCAGATATTTAGCAGTTGCAACAATAAGCCTGTCATGCATTTCCATATCAGTCTCAATTTTGTCGGCAATTTTAAGAACATCTATATTTAGTGATGCAACTTCAAAGTTTTCATTTTCTTCTATCTTTTTGATGGTCTCTTCAAAACTAATGGCAATTCTCCCTTTTTTAGCTATAAACATTATTTCAGCTAAAACCACAGCGGGAATAAATATAGTCCCTTCATCAACTGTGCTTTCAAAGGCATTTAAAGCAGTCTCGCTTAATCTGGGGTCTTCAGTAAAATACCACACAAGTGAGTGTGTATCAGTTACATAATTCATAGATGCGCCTCACTTATATTCATATGGGAACAATGATTTTTTTGCCTCAACAAATAAAGAATTGTCAATATGGATGCCTTTCCATATCCCTTTTAAAGAACCCTTTTTGCCTGTCTTTTTAGCTCCTGATATTAATTCATCTGTCAGTAGATGAATAATTTTGTAAAGTCCCGGCATTTTGTCATCAGGAACCTTCTCAATCTCTTTTAATATCTTCTCTTTGTATTCTAATAACATATCCTTCCACCTCACTTTTTGTTTCTATTATATCAAAGATTGCCTTGCATATCGTAAAAATTGCCCTTTATAAATGTATCTATATAAAGGACTTCCTTGTGCCTGTCTCCCGCCTTCAAATTGAACCTTTGCATTTTCTTCATAAGATTCCTTTCTGCTAACAAGCTCACCGATTAAAAAACCGGTATCGCCAGGGTCATCTATCCTGACCTTACCTGACATCTTTCTAATACCTAAATTGAGCGATTATATATTCAGACCTGTCTGCGTGCAACGCACAGGCAGTGCCTGCCTTACAAAATCGCTCAACTTAGATACCAATTTATTCCTCCCTGCTTTGAGCTATGCATCTACAGGGCGCAGATGTAAGAATGAAAATAATGATCATCGATAACTCATGCCGAGGCTTTTAGAAATTTCGTCCAGTTTCTTATCAAATGTCCAGAGCGGCACTCCTGTCAATACAGCCGATGCAATCAAATGGACATCGATATAGCCCAATCCCTTCCCCATCAGTTGATTATTCTCTATGAACTCCAAAATTTCTTCATGTTCAGCCACGACCGACATAGGAAGTGCTTGGAGGAGCGAAAGAATTTCAGACCTGTTTTTGAGATTTCCACAGGCAAGTTCACCAACTATAAACGGATGACATATTACGTCTCCACCATTCAATAATTTCTCAAGGCCAACACTCCTATCACGCAAATGGGAGACCCACACCGATGTATCAACAAGAACCATTTTAATAATCTGCCATTCTTCTGCGAGGAATCATTTTCAATTCCTTTTCAGTTCCACCCAATTGAGCAAGCCTTTTGCTGCTTTCTTTTGCAATCAACGCCTCCAATCCGAGTTTAACCAGAGTTGTTTTTTCCTTGATTCCTGTCAGTTTTGACGCTTTATCAATCAGCTTGTCTTCGATATTTAAGGTTGTCCTCATAAAATCCCACCTCTTCATTATATGTATAAATATGCATAATTAATGCATACATTGTCAACAAAAGCGGGGCATTACCAGTCATCTGGAGCGATTGACACAAATAGCATGCGAAGATAACTACTCTCCTTAGTCATACATTAAAAAATTCTTCCGCACGGTTTTATCGAATCTCCGGCACTCCTCGCTCCACCAATCTTCCATCTTATTGAGGGCTACGCCATTTTCTATGTCGTTCCTGAGTCTGTCGCTCCCTGCAAGAATATCTATCGGCATTTTTTCTGTCTCATACTCATAAGGAGGCTGTTTCCATAAATTTTCTTTCGAATATAGCTCATGGACAGACTTTAAAATGGCAACTCCTGTTTTAAACGGCTTGAACTTTTCTCTGTTTGTAACATGAATCTGTGCGCCACCGCATAGCTTGCCGGCATGCTTTTGGAATGTGGGCTGAAAATATACGGGTCTGAAAATTACTCCTTTTAATTTAAATTCATCAAGCCGCTTTACCAATACATCAGGGTTTATAAATGGCGCGCCAAATATCTCGAAGGGTCTTGTTGTGCCACGTCCTTCACTAAGTATCGTTCCTTCAAGAAGGCACATGCCGGGATATACAATGGCAGTGTCTAATGTTGGCATATTGGGTGATGGTAGAACCCAATGAAGTTTTGTATCATCAAACCACATCTTTCGCTTCCATCCCTTCATGGAAATAATATGAAAATCTAAGGATGGGTAAAATTCATTCTTTAAATAATTCCCTATCTCGCCGATTGTCATACCGTGCCTTACCGGAAGCGGTCTTTGCCCAACAAAGGATGTATAATTCATATCAAGCACAGGGCCTTCAATAATATGACTTCCTATAGGATTTGGCCTGTCAAGGATAACAACCGACTTATTATTCCCAAGACACGCCTGCATACAAAGCTCCATTGTCCATATAAATGTATAGTAGCGTGAGCCCACATCCTGCATGTCTACTACCATAACATCTACATCCTTCAGCATTTCAGGTTCAGGTTTTCTTGTACGGCCATAAAGACTGTAAACAGGAAGTCCTGTTTTTTTATCTATAAATCCTTCCCACTCAATCATGTTGTCCTGGGTTTCACCCCTGATCCCATGCTGGGGACCAAAGAATGCACTTAATCGAAACATCTTCGATTTCAATGCAACATCTGCGGCGTGTTCAAGTCTTTTATTAACAGACGCAGGATGCACCACAAGCCCCACCTTTGCGCCTTTCAATTGCTTCGGCCAATGTTTTTCAATTCTATCCAGTCCGGTTAATATCGATTTAGCCATGACAATATAGTAACATTTCTGCTAAAATTTTCTGCCATGTTGCTGCAGCAATTGATAAACGGTCTGACACTGGGCGGAGTGTATGCTATTATAGCCATCGGCTATACGATGGTCTATGGAATACTCGAACTCATAAACTTTGCCCACGGCGAGATTTATATGCTCGGCGCTTACCTCGCAATCATATTCCTGGGTCTTTTTACTGCAATGGGATTAACAGCAGCAAGCATTCCCATCGCACTTATTTTAACTGCCATACTGACAATAATCTTTTGCTCTGCTTACGGCTTTACAATAGAAAAGGTTGCATATAAGCCATTGAGAAATGCGCCAAGGCTCAGCCCTTTGATAAGCGCAATCGGGGTATCCATTTTTCTTCAAAACTATGTCATGCTCACACAGGGAGCAACAGATAAGGTCTTTCCTCATCGTTTTGGAGAAGCAGGCTTTCAGTTTATGGATGTCAATGTGACTTATCTTCAGGCATTGATAATCTTAGTCTCAGGGTTATTAATGTTTTTCCTTCATCTATTCATTCACAAGACACGAATGGGCAAGGCAATGAGGGCAACTGCACAGGACAAGACAATGGCAGCCCTTGTGGGAATAAATGTGGACAACATCATATCCGCCACATTTATTATCGGCGCAGGTCTTGCAGCAGTAGCAGGAATCATGGTCGCTTCATACTATGGGCTTGTAAATTACTTTATCGGATATATCGCAGGGATTAAGGCTTTTACAGCAGCAGTTCTGGGTGGAATCGGGAATATACCAGGCGCAATGTTAGGAGGAATAATCCTCGGCCTTGTTGAAAGCACAGGATCAGCATACATATCCAGCGAATACAAGGATGCATATGCATTCATCATACTTATCATTATTTTGCTTATAAAACCATCAGGAATACTCGGGAAAACCACAGAGGAAAAGGTATGAGACAGGGTAGCAGAGCAATACAACAGCTTAAACAGTTCAAACTGTTACTTATTACGCTACTGCGCTACTGCTCTATTGCCCTATTTACTGCCTTATTATTCCTTCCATTCAAAGGCCTGAATGCAGCAGGCATAATGTTTATATGCATTCTCGCCTTATTGTCTGTTGTCTCTCTTTTAAAAAAAACAAAAATTATCGATGCAATAAAAACCATTCGCATCCCTGAAATCAAGAGATTTCAGAGATTTTTCATCCCTGTCTTTCTGATCTCGTCTGCAGCCCTCCCTTTTATATTGAAGGATTATTATATAGATGTCCTAATAATGTCTGGGATATACATTCTTCTTGCCCTTGGCTTAAATATCATAGTTGGTTTCACAGGGCTTCTTAATTTAGGCTTTGCTGCCTTTTATGCCATAGGCGCTTACACATATGCTATTGCCAATACAAAGATAGGTCTCGGTTTCTGGGCATCGCTGCCCATTTCTGCATCCTTTGCTGCGATTGCAGGGCTGTTGCTTGCAATACCAGCACTGAGGCTCAGAGGAGATTATCTGGCAATCGTAACACTGGGATTCGGCGAAATAGTCCGCCTTATTTTGAACAACTGGGACAGCCTTACAAACGGCCCAAATGGCATAACAGGTATAGCCCGTCCTTTGATCATGGGATTTTCTCTTGCACAACTCGAATATTACTACTATCTCATATTTGTCTTTGTAATCCTTGCTGTAGTGGTGATCAAAAGAGTTGAATCATCGAGGATCGGAAGGGCATGGATAGCAATAAAGGAGAATGAAATCGCTGCATCTTCGATGGGAATAAACACAACGAAATATAAACTATACGCCTTTACCTTTGGAACATTCTGGGCAGGAATAGCAGGAATATTATTTTCTGCAAAGATGCAGTTTGTCTCGCCTGAAAGCTTTACATTCATGGAATCTATTTTAATCCTAAGCATGATTATACTCGGCGGGATAGGAAATACATATGGTGCGATTATTGGTGCATTTATTCTTGTTATTCTGCCCGAGGTGTTGAGAGAAGTCCAGTTATACAGGATGCTCATTCTTGGAATCGGCCTTGTCCTTCTCATGATATTCAGGCCTCAGGGAATCTTAGGGGGAGTAAAGGGTGTACATTTTAGAAGTTAGGGAATTAACCAAGCACTTCGGCGGAATAAGGGCTATAGAGGATGTGAGTTTTAAGGTAAAGGAAGGAGACATAGTCAGCATCATAGGCCCCAATGGCGCAGGAAAAACAACACTTTTCAACTGTCTTACCGGAATAACAAAGCCTAATAGAGGACACATATATTTTATGGACAATGAAATCTCAAAGCTCCCTGCCTATAAAGTCTCAGAGATGGGCATTGCACGGACATTCCAGAATATAAGGTTATTTTCAGAAATGACGGTAATAGAAAATATCATGGTCTCTCAGCACACAAGAATAAAATACGGCTTTTTCAGTATAGTAATGCAGGGGAACAGTTTCAAGAAGAAAGAGCAGATTATCAGGGAAAAGGCATTCGAGTATCTTGAGCTTGTGGGTCTTGAAAATTATGCTGATGACATGGCAAGCAGCCTCCCCTACGGAAGCCAGAGAAGGCTTGAAATCGCAAGGGCTCTGGCAACAGAAGCAAAGATAATTCTTCTTGATGAACCCACGGCCGGCATGAATCCTATAGAGACATCGGAAGTTATGTCATTAATAAAAAAAATTCAGGAACTGGGAAAGACCATAATTCTCATAGAACATGATATGCGTCTCGTGATGGGCATATCCGACCGGGTGATTGTATTAGACCATGGAGTCAAGATTGCAGAAGGACTGCCAGAGAATGTAAAAAACGATCCATTGGTAATAGAGGCGTATCTCGGAAGGGAGATGCATCAATAAGTTGAATGGTTTAATATGCTGAAGTTAGTATCCATACACACCTCATACAACAATATAAAGGCATTAAAGGGAATAGATATTGAAGTCAATAAAGGCGAAATTGTCTGCCTCATAGGCAGCAATGGCGCTGGAAAGACAACTACTCTCTTGACAATCTCAGGCATATTAAAACCCGATTCAGGGGATATAATTTTTGAAGGCAAATCCTTAAAAAACATATCTCCACACAGTATTGTGAATAGAGGCATCTGTCAGGTACCTGAAGGAAGAAGAATCTTTCCAAGGCTTACAGTACTGGAAAACCTCGAAATGGGGGCGTATTCTGTAAATTCCAAATATCAAATATCAAATTTCAAAAATAACATTGAAAAGGTCTTTAGCCTATTCCCTATCCTTAAAGAAAGGATAAAACAACATGGAGGGACGCTGAGCGGAGGAGAGCAGCAGATGCTCGCCATAGGACGGGCTTTAATGGCAAATCCAAAACTACTTCTCCTCGATGAACCATCCCTTGGCCTTGCACCCATAATGGTGAGCAAGATATTCAGGACAATTAAGGAAATAAATGAGGAAGGAGTTACAATCCTTCTTGTTGAACAGAATGCAAAGGCGGCATTGAGGCTCTCACACAGAGGCTATGTCCTTGAAAACGGCGCGATCAAACTGCATGGAAGCGGAGAAGACCTTTTGCACAACGAGGATGTGAAAAATGCTTATCTGGGAGAGTGAACACAATGTCCATTAGTTGTTGAGGTAGGAAACGACCTTGATTAAACTGTCTTATCCAAAAATTTACTGATCTTACCTGCAGCAAGCTGCGGGGAATGCACCTGTTGTCCCTTTAAATGAGGCCGCTTCTATGAATAAAAGATACCTTACAGTTCAGACATTAGCCCTCAAATAAAGATTGAAATTTAAACCGCAACCTTTTTACAATTGATCTATATTAAAACCAATAACAAATAAAAAAACGATCAAAACATCAACGGCAGATAAAAAGATGAATACCTATGCAAATCTTGAAAATCCTATTGAATTTTATATTTCAGAAGAAACCGCTTCTTATGTCAATAATAGCAAAAAACCTTTCACAATTTACTATGATAATCCCGAACATTCGGTCAGGCTTCTCAAAGGAGACTGTATTGCAATATTGAATCAGGCAAGAGAAAACAGTGTTGATATGATTTTTGCCGATCCCCCTTATTTCCTCTCCAATGGTGGCATTACCTGTCATGCTGGTAAAATGGTCTCTGTAAATAAAGGCAAATGGGATAAATCAAAAGGTGTTATAGAAAATCATAAATTTACCCTTGAATGGTTAAAGGCTTGTCAAAGAATATTGAAGCCTAATGGCACTATTTGGGTTTCAGGCACAACCCATATTATCTATTCTGTGGGCTTTGCTATGCAGGAGCTTGGTTATAAGATTCTCAATGATATTATCTGGTATAAACGCAATGCCCCACCTAACCTTTCTTGCCGATATTTTACACATTCAACAGAAATCATTCTCTGGGCTGCTAAAAATGAAAAGTGCAAACATTACTTTGACTATCAATTGATGAAAAAGATAAATCAAGGCAAGCAGATGAGAAATGTCTGGGAGATTTCGGCACCGCCTGCAGAGGAAAAAAAGTTAGGTAAACATCCTACACAAAAACCAGTAGAACTCTTGACAAGAATATTACTTGCATCAACAAGAGAGGGCGATCTGGTTTTAGATCCATTTTGTGGGAGCTCAACAACAGGAGTAGCAGCAATCATGCTTAATAGAAAATATGTAGGCATTGATTTGGAGGATGAGTATTTACATCTTTCAAGAAACCGTCTTGAACAAGCAATTAAAGAAAAAAATGCAACATTATGCTTGCAGGGAGAATATAAAAAATGAAGACAGGAGGTGCTGGCGGGGGCACTACGATAACAGGGTTAAACTTTGAGAAGAAAGTTGACTTTAGTAAGCTTATCACAACAATTCCCGGTTATGAATTAAAGAAAGTTCCGCATAAAGCTGGATTAGGTTGGGATTACCAATAAAAAAGAGCTAATAAATCACTCGTGCAGATGGCGTTTCACCACCGCACAGTTCAGGCGTTAGCCCTCAAACATCACCTTCCCCATATCCCTTATATCATATCCTCCGAGAGATTCCACGGTAGCCCTGAACTCCTTATCGTTCCTGATTATATCAAGCAAAATCCTTATCATCTCTGTATCTACAAATTCAGCAGGAATTGCTAAATCATAGCGCTCATTGGCAACCGGAATAAAATCGAGGCCAAGTGCCTTTGCAGAGGAATAGATGGCAAGGCCGGTGTCTGCAATGCCTGTGAGCACTGCAGATGCAACTGCCATGTGTGTATATTCCTCCCTGTCGTACCCCTTCACCATGTATGGATTGATTCCGAGTTCTTTTAAATGTTTGTCCAGCAAAAGCCTCGTGCCCGAACCTCCCTGCCTGTTAATAAAAATAACATCATCCCTTATGAGGTCCTCAAAACCTTTGATATTCTTCGGATTGCCCTTTTTTACCAGAAGCCCCTGCTGGCGGTAGACGAGATTCACGAGTGCAATTTTTTTATCTGACAGCAATCTTTTTATGAACGGTATATTATATTCGCCCGAGTGTTCATCCAGAAGATGCGTTCCTGCAAAATGCGACTCCCCTCTCTTTAATGCCATAAGGCCGCCCATTGAACCTACGTGGGCAGATGATAGAGAAAATCCCGGATAGTTTTTCTTTATAGTATTTGCAAGGATGTCGAGTGTATTATCATGGCTGCCTATGCATACCGCCGTCTTTCTAATTTCGCCTTTCTTTCTTATGAGTTCAACATCAACTTCTGTCCCTGCACTTAAAGCCTCTGTGTATGCAGGAATCCTTACGATGCCGTCCGCCCTTACAAGGGACATAAGCAGTCCTGCTCCTCTGCCAACAGGTGTTGCAATGTACCTGTCATTAACAACACCGACCTTTACCCTTATGAATTCATCAATACCCATTGGCGATGTAATCTGCCTTGAGATCGTTGCTTTTATTTTTTCGTTCTCTTCTGCTGTTATACCAAGAAATCTTGCAATAACAGGCTTCACAAACAGTTGAAATGTAAGATATGCAGAGACAGGATAGCCCGGAATGCCGAACACAGGCTTATTGTTCACAAATCCTGCAATCAAAGGCTTGCCCGGCTTAATGGAAACTCCGTTCACAATCACCTCGCCAAGCTCTTCTATTGCAGTTAATGTATAATCTTCTGAGCCCCTTCCTGAGCCTGCATTTATGAGGACTATATCGGATATCTTTGATGCCTCAATTATTGCATTTTTAATCTCCTGTAAATTGTCTTTGACTATTGAAAACCTGATGGCCTCGGCACCAAGTTCCACAGCAAGTCCTGAAAGCACTGCAGAGTTATATTCAATTATTTCAGGAGGCCGGGGTAGTCTGTCCTTCACTGTCTCAGGCTCTATAATCTCTGTGCCTGTGGGAATTATCGCAACCTTCGGTTTCTTCCGTACAGATACACCTGTATGGCCGCTTGCAAGCATGGCTCCAATATCTATTGGTCTTATCCTGTGATTTTCAGGAATGATCAACTCTGTTGCAATAATATCTTCTCCGATTGTTCTCACATGCTGATAAGGGGTGGCAGGCTCGTAAATCTCAATATATCCTTCCCCTTGACCCGTAATTATATTCACATCTTCGATCATAATAACCGCATTAAAGCCCTCCGGCATTGGGTCTCCAGTATCGACATACACAGCATCGTATCCGATTTTGAGCATACATGGAGAAGTCTCTGAAGCGGTAAAAGTATCAGTGAATCTCACTGCATAACCGTCCATTGCAGCAGAGTAATAAAAAGGCGATGAGCACCTCGCAAATACAGGTGATGAGGTTATGCGGCCAAGGGAATCGGTAACTTTTATGACTTCAGAAGAAAGGCGATTAAGCCCCATTGCATCAAGGTTTTTAAATAAAATCGAAATTGCTCCTTCAAGGGAAAGGCTGTCAAGGAATACCTGTTTCATAGATTTATGATATTCAAATCCTTCTTAATTATTCAACTCAAGCCATTCTTTTCATCCCCAAAGGATTCGGCGAATTTCTTCTGTAACTTTTGCTTTTTGCAATTATATGCAGCGTCGTTTGGTATGAAGTATAACAAGTCTTGATATTAGACCGGAAGAATCGTAAGATTGTTTTTAAAGATATACTTATTTTGCTGATGCCTCTTTGCCCGGAAAGTCTATGACCTTTGTCTCATCCTTCTGAATAATAGAGCGACCCTCGAATATACCACCCTCTGCAACGGACAATTTGCTCGTGTGAATATCACCAAATAGCTTGCCGGTATGCTTGATCTCCACAAGTTCATCCGCATTCACATTTCCCTCCACACTGCCGCCGATTACCACGCATCGCGCCTTTATATCGCCTTTAACAGATGCGTCATCTCCGAGAATAACCGAATCTGCGATAACATTTCCTGTTAACTTTCCGTCAATCCTTAAAGTTCCATTGGCAGTTATATCGCCTTTAAATTCTGAATCGGGACCGATTAATGCCTCAAGTTTATTATTTTTTTTCAGGAACATTTTTGCCTCCCTGTGCATAAGGGGGACTTTGTCCCCCTTATGAAATCCCCCTAACTATTATTTTTAATAAAACCTATTGGATTTACCGGCTTGCCGTTATGCCATACCTCATAGTGCAGATGAGGCCCTGTAGTATTTCCTGTAGAGCCAACATTAGCTATGATATCTCCCCTTTTTACCTTCTGTCCTACCCTGACAACAATCGAACTGTTGTGGGCATAAAACGTGGAATATCCGAATCCATGCTCTATAACTACGAGATTTCCATTGCCGGCGCTCCATCCGGAAAAGCTGACTATTCCGTCAGCAGTTGCCTTCACAGGTGTGCCTGTGCCTGCAGAGATATCAAGCCCTGAATGGAATTCCTGTCCTCCATACCTTGGATTCTCCCTGTTGCCGAATTCCGATGTTATTCTTCCTATAACAGGCCAGCCCTTTGGAGTAGACATGTATATGTCTTTCTGGTTTTTCAAAAAATCCTGAATCTCGGCAACTCTCTCAACGGTATTCTTTATCTGGTCTTTCAATAGATCCATGTCCAGCGAGCCGGCATCATGTATATTGACTTTAGTATTGACATTTTCGAGTATCTTGTCCTTACTCTTAAAGGATAAAAGTCTTTTAAACTCCGACTCTGCCTTTTCCAGCATAGATATGGTTGTTTTAAGCTTCACAAACTGACCCATATAAAAATCCAATTTGCTTTTCATATTGTAGTATTCGATGGTGTCTATGGCAAGCGAGATGATGTATATAGAGCCAACCAGCCATAATATCACGGATGACGCAACACCGATGGATGGGAGTTTTATATTGATTGTCCGCTTGCTGTCATGGGGTATGAGCATTATAGTGACGGGGGTGAAAAGTTTCCTAAAAAATCTTCTTAGTTTATACATAGCGTATCTTTTCTCCTCCTTTTTCTATAAATCCAATATGGTAAGCATCAAACCCATATTGTTTTAAAATGGAAATCGAGAGATCAGAATTTTCTTCAGGTAATACTATAACATATCCGATGCCCAGATTAAAGGTTTTTTTCATATCCTCATCAGGGACATTACCAAGTCTTTTGATAATATCAAACACAGGCGGCATTGGCCATGAGTTTTCTTTTATTACTGCGGTCAGTCCATCTCTGATTATTCTCGGCACATTGCCCACAATGCCGCCACCTGTTATATGGGCCATTCCATGAACATTCATTCTATCTTTTAATGCACTAAATGCCTTTACATATATCTTCGTAGGCTTAAGGAGTTCTTCTCCGATTGTAGTGCCAAGCTCAGGGACATATGTATCAACCTTGAATTTAGCCGCATCAAAAAATACCTTTCTTGCAAGGGAATAGCCATTGCTGTGCAGGCCACTCGATGCTAAGCCTATAATGGCATCCCCCTCTTTTATCTTTGAGCCGTCAATGATTTCATCTCTATCCACAATACCGACTGAAAAACCTGCAAGGTCGTATTCGCCTTCCCCATAAAATCCCGGCATCTCAGCCGTCTCTCCGCCGATCAATGAGCATCCTGACTCCTTGCAGCCCTCTGCAATGCCTTTTACCACATCCTTTGCCTTTTCGGACCTGAGTTTTCCTGTTGCAAAATAATCGAGAAAGAATAGAGGCTCTGCACCGAGGGTAAGAATGTCATTTACGCACATTGCCACAAGGTCGATGCCGACTGTGTCGTGCCTGTCCATCATGAATGCAATCTTTAATTTTGTCCCTACGCCATCAGTTCCGCTCACAAGCACCGGCTCTTTGTACTTTTTAATATCGAGTTTGAACAATGCGCCAAAAGAGCCAATCTCCATCATCACCTCTGGCCTGAATGTCTTTTTCACCAGAGGCGAGATAAGGCTCACAAATTTGTCGCCTTCGTCAATATCAACGCCAGCCTTTTTATACGTTAACTCTTCCATATCATCTCTAAACAAACTTCATGCTTATATCCACAGCCCTTGCAGAGTGCGTCAATGCGCCGATGGATATTATATCAACTCCTGTCTCTGCAATGCCCCTGATATTTTCGAGATTCACATTTCCCGATGCTTCGAGAATTGCCTTACCCTTTGCAATCTTTACCGCCTTTTTCATATCAGGGATAGACATGTTATCGAGCATAATGACATCAGCCCCTGCATCCAATGCCTCTTTGAGTTCATCGAGATTTTTTACTTCGATCTCAATTTTTAAGAGATGGTGGCCCTTCTTTGCAAGCCCAACAGCCTTTTTTACACCACCTGCAATTTTTATGTGATTGTCTTTAATCAAAATCCCATCATAAAGTCCGAACCTGTGGTTTATTCCTCCGCCGATTCTCACGCCATATTTTTCCATAATACGCATTCCCGGTATGGTCTTTCTGGTATCAGCAATTCTCACGGATAATCCGTTAACTTTTTTCACAAACTGATTTGTCATTACAGCAATTCCAGATATGCGCTGAAGGATGTTCAAAGAAATCCTCTCTCCTGCAAGAAGGCTTCTCGCTTTCCCTGAAATACTGGCGATTATATCGCCCTTTTTAACACAGTCTCCTTCATCAAAATATATTTGCATTGCAGTGATAGGGTCTATCGCATTAAATACTTCCTTTACAAAAGGCATCCCTGCAAGTATAAAATTTTCCTTTGCAATGATATTCGCTTTGGCTTTTTTATCATCTGGAACAATCAAAAAGGATGTTATATCGCCATGACCTATATCTTCATAAATGGCAATACGGATTGTCTCCTTTAACAGGCAAGAATAATTCAAGTCATCCACTCATTCACCTCTTTCTAAAAATTGAAAACAATCCGAATATCCCTCCGGCAACAGCGCCTATCGCAAGGGCAGAACGCCAGTCAAGGAGTGTGGTCACATTGCCGTTTATGTTTTTCCCTATCATGAGTATCGAAGTGCTGTTGTTGGAATTTATCTGCCTCGCAGCAATAATACCAGCAGCACTCTTATTTACAACTGCCTCTTCTGCTGAAACTGCAACAGGCGCAAATGAAAAATTAAGATTTGTGGTATTTCCTGCTGTCAGAATTCCTATGCTCTGGTTTAAAGAAAGGTTTGCTCCGCGCATCAACACAGACGCTCCCTGCGTAACCTCAACCCGCTCACCGTCAATGCTCAATGCACCGACCTGCTGCAGCTCGATATGGCCTCCTTCTACTGACCTGACAGTGCTCTGTCTTATGTTCATAAATTCTGCTTCGACCATACTAAGGTTTTTATTCTCCATCTCTATGATCTCTTTCTCCATGATTTTACCCCCTGTTATATATTAGTAGCCAGTTTTTTTCTGACTACTATCTACTGTCTTTAATAGTTTTATGTTCTCCTCTATTTTTGCCTTTTTATGTGTAAGGTCTTCAAACTTCACTCTCTCCTTTTCCACAACAGCCTGCGGAGCGTTTTTCACAAAATCTTCATTGGAAAGCTTTTTGGTGAGGGTTGCCATTGCATCTTCTATCTTTGTCTTCTCCCTCTGAAGCCTTTCTATCTCCGCCTTCACATCTATCAGGCCTTCTATTGGAATATAGATTTCCATCTTATCCTTCACAGACACCGCAGAGCCCCTTACCCTCGTAATATCAGGTCCGATGTTTATCTCTTTGCACCGCGTTAATTTCATTATAGCGGTGAGATTATTTTTAAGAATATCTTCAACCTCTTTTGATGAGGTCTTTATATCTGCCCTGATTTCGAGCGAAGGAGCTATATTCAATTCACCTCTCACACTCCTTATACCTGTAACTACGTCTATCACATAATTCATCTCCTCTTCTGCATCCGGATATTTCGGCAGTTCTTTGGGATACGGAGAGGCCATAATGCTTTTGCTCTGTTTAAATACACTATTCCACAATTCTTCGGTAACATATGGCATAAATGGATGAAGCAGTTGAATTGTCTTTTCGAGGACAAAGAACAGACAGTTTATAATCGTTGCCTTTTCTTCGCTGCTTCCTTGATAGAGGACAGGCTTTGTAAACTCTATGTACCAGTCACAGAATTCATGCCAGACAAATTGGTATATGCTGTTGGCAGCATCGTTAAATCTATAGTTTGTGAGATTTCTATTCACCTCTTCTGCTGTAAATGCCAGCCTGCTCAGAATCCATCTACTCGGAAGGTCAATGTCCCTGTCATGTCCGTGCAATGGCTGCCTTTCCCATAATTCTTCATTATTCACTATGAATTTCGTTGCATTCCATAGCTTATTTATGAAGTATCTGTATCCTTCCACCCGATCCTCAGAAAATCTAACGTCCCTTCCCTGTGCAGCAAATGCAGCGAGGGTAAACCTGAATGCATCAGCGCCATATTTATCTATCATCACAAGAGGGTCTATAACATTTCCCTTTGACTTGGACATCTTTTGTCCCTTTGAATCACGCACAAGGGCATGGATATAGACATCCTTGAAAGGCACATCATTCATGAATTTAAGCCCCATCATAATCATGCGTGCAACCCAGAAGAAAAGAATATCAAAACCTGTAACAAGGACGCTGGTTGGATAGAATGTCTTTAAATCCTCTGTTTCCTCAGGCCATCCTAATGTAGAGAAAGGCCATAATGCAGATGAAAACCATGTGTCAAGGACATCAGGGTCACGGATAATATTTTTGCTGCCGCATTCAGGACACTCATTTAAATCCTCCCTCCTGCAGACCGGCTTGACACCTTTTGATATTCTTATAATCTTCGAATTTTTGATTATGTCTTCATGACTTATTCCCGACTTTCTTAGTTCCGAATATACACCGCCTGTGACCTTTCTTCCGTCCTTGAGCATGGCAGGTTCAAAGAATATATGCTCTATCATCTCTCCATGAGGCGGCATTCCATCAGAGCCTTTGCAGTCAGGGCAATACCAGACAGGTATCTGGTGACCCCACCATATCTGACGTGATATACACCAGTCCTTTATATCCCTCATCCATGCAAAATAGTTGTTTTCCCACTGATCTGGAATAAGCCTTATCCTTTTTTCCTCAACTGCCTTTACCGCTTCTGCAGCAAGGGATTCTATCTTTACATACCATTGAACCGTAAGGAGAGGTTCAATTATGGTCTTGCATCTGTAACAATGTCCAACAGAGTGGCGATGCCTTTTGTCGCCTTCGAGCAGGTCGAGTTCCTGTAAATCTTCTATGATCTTTTTCCTGCAGGCATATCTGTCAAGGCCTATATATCGCTCTCCTGCATCTGCTGACATACGGCCGTCTTCTGCAATAACGCTTATAGACTTAAGATTATGGCGCTTGCCAATTGCTTCATCATTGAAATCGTGTGCAGGCGTTATTTTCACTGCCCCAGTTCCAAAGGAAGGGTCAACTGCCGGATCCGCAATTACAGGTATTTTTCTGCCAGTCAGCGGCAGGTCAAGACTTTTGCCGATAAGCTCTTTATATCTCGCATCTTCAGGATGCACTGCAACTGCAGTATCGCCGAGCATTGTCTCAGGCCTTGTGGTTGAAACCGTGATATAGCCATCACCATCTGAAAGCGGATATTTTATGTCATACAGTTTGCCGTCAATCTCTTCATACTCCACCTCAAGGTCAGAAAGTGCAGTATGGCACCTCGGACACCAGTTGATTAAGCGGTTATCCCTATATACGAGACCTTCTTCAAATAGCCTTACAAAGACCTCTCTGACAGCCCTCGATAATCCTTCGTCCAGGGTAAATCTCTCCCTTGACCAGTCGCAGGACGCACCAAGCTTTTTAAGCTGATGGATTATTCTCCCGCCGTATTCTGCCTTCCACTTCCAGACCCTCTTGATAAATGCATTCCTGCCCAGCTTATACCTGTCAACCCCTTCCCTTGAGATCTCTCTCTCTACAACATTCTGGGTCGCAATCCCGGCATGGTCTGTTCCGGGAAGCCATAAGACCTTATGTCCCAACATCCTTTTCCATCGCGTGAGGATATCCTGAATCGTGGCATTGAGGGCATGTCCCATATGCAGGGATCCCGTAACATTAGGCGGCGGTATGACTATGCAGAAAGGAGATTGGGCAGCATCAGGATCAGGCCTGAAATATCCCTTTTCTTCCCAAAAAACATACCATCTGTCTTCTATGTCTTCCGGACTGTAAGTCTTCTTTAATTCGATCATGATTTGGTTGATGGGTTGATAAGTAAATGGCGAATGGGCAAATGAGTAAAAAACTCATACTCATCTATTCATCCACACATCAACTCATTTACTAATTTATTTCTGAAGTAATTTTTTCTATCTCTTTCTTTATCAATGTTTCGGCAACTTCAGGTACGATCCTTTTAATTGCAGCCTCTATCTCGCCCCTCATGGATCTCATCAAGTCCTTCATCAACTCCCTTGTTACATTCTCAATAATATCCGGTGCTATTGATGATACTGCCTGTTCAACCGAATCCTTTATTGCTGAAGATATCCTGGGCAACACATCGCTGACTATTGCACCCGAAATTTTTTCTTCAATAATTTCCTGTGATATTTCTGAAACCTGTTCAATTACAGGTGCTGCCAACGGCTCTTTAAGTTCTTCGGCAGCAGGGATTTCTTCTTCTTTCTTTGTCTCGGCCATGGCTTCGGCCATAGCTGCGGATAGCTCAGACTCAAAACCCCTTGCCTCATATTCCTCTTCTGCCGCCGCCTGTTCCTCTACCTTTTCCTCAGATACAGGGATCTCCTCATCCCACCTCGGCTCCTGAACTGCCAATTTAGATAATTCAACCGATTCGGCCATAGCTCCTGATAATTCAACAGAGACTTCAGGAGTACCGACCTCAGACAGCAATTCCTCCTTCTGAGTTTCTTCGGCCTCAGCCTGTTTTGCAGGTTCAAAGCTCTTAAGCAAAGCCTTTACCTTGCTTATCAATTCCTGAGATTCAAAAGGCTTAATAATAAAATCATCCGCATAAACTGATTTCGCATACTCTTCGTCAAATGGTTCAAATGCGCCTGCAAGAAGGATTACCGGGATCATGGCAGTGGCCATGTCATTCTTTATCTTTTCGCAGAGTTGATAGCCGTTTAATTTTGGCATCTCGATATCCGCAAGAATAATATCGGGTTTGAATGACTCCAATGCCTGAATGGCTTGCTCTCCGTCATTAAAGCTCCTTATCTCAAAATCTTCAGGAGCAAGGACGAGCTCGACCACCTTCTGGATAGTAAGACTGTCATCCGCTAACAGCAGTTTATAAGGCATAATCCCCCTTTGTCGTACAGGTTATAAACTCTATAATGCTATGACGCTGTTTGTCAAGATTTTTTCTTACTCCTGTAATCCTCTATTGCCTTCCTTAATGCATCGGCACCGAGATTGGAACAATGCATCTTCTGAGGTGGAAGTCCGCCCAGTTCCTGGGCAACCGCCTCTTTAGATATGCTTAATGCCTCATCAAGGGTTTTGCCCTTGACCATTTCTGTAATCATGCTGCTCACAGCAATTGCCGCGCCGCATCCGAATGTCCTGAACTTTGCGTCGACGATTACGTCATTCTCGACCTTTATGAACAACTGCATTGCATCGCCACATGTGGGATTACCCTCCATACCTACACCATCCGCATCAGGGATCTCGCCCACATTCCTCGGATTCATAAAATGATCCATTACTTTTTGGGAATACATATCTCTAATACCTCCTTTATCCTGTGTAACATTTTTCTCCTTCTCCTGCTTCATCCCATCCTTTTGCAAATGGAGACATTTCTCTCAACTTATTAATAATCTGCGGAAACTCGTTGATGAAATAATCTACATCTTCATCCGTATTGCCCATACCAAGACTGAATACAATAGATCCCTGTGCAAGGGCTGATGAAATTCCAAGAGACAACAATACCGGCGAAGACTTAAGTGCCTTTGAAGAACAAGCAGAGCCGCTCGCTGCATATATGCCTCTCATAGAGAGCATTAACAGCATTGCCTCTCCTTCAATGAATTCAACCACAAAGCTCGCATGATGCGGCAATCTTTTATTAAGATCATCGGCAGGATGCCCTGTAAGATATACATTCGGTATTTTAAGCACACTTTCGATTATTCTATCACGGAGCCTTCTACAGTGTTCCATTCTCTTTCCCATCTCATTTTTTGCAAGCTCTGCAGCCTTGCCCATTCCAACTATGGCAGGGACATTCTCTGTGCCTGCCCTCCTGCCGCCTTCCTGAATGCCTCCGTAAATGAGGGGGACTATCCTTAATCCCTCTCTCACATACAAAGCGCCTGCTCCTTTAGGCCCATAGAACTGATGCGCTGCCATGCTCAGAAGGTCAACACCAAGCTCTGTTACATCAACTGGGATGTTTCCTGTTGTCGCCACTGCATCCGAGTGGAGTATTATATTCTTTTCCTTTGCTATTGCTGCTATCTCTTTTATTGGCTCTATAGAACCAATCTCGCTACTTGCATGTGTTATCGAAATGAGTATAGTTTCCTTTGTTATTGAGTCTTTAACAACATCTAAATCGACAAGCCCATACCTGTCAACAGGAAGATATGTGACAGCAAAGCCGTTCTTTTCGAGAAATCGCGCTGAATTGAGTACAGAATGGTGCTCCACTTTCGATACAATCACATGCTTGCCCTGATTCTGTTTTGCAAGGGCTATTCCCCTGATGGCAAAATTATTTGCCTCTGCACCGCTTGCAGTAAAAACAATAGTTGATGGTTTTGCGTTTATAAGAGAGGCGACAGATGTGCGTGCATTCTCTATTGCATTTCGTGCATTTATACCGAGTTCGTATATGCTCAAAGGGTTTCCGAACTCTTCCTTAAAATAAGGCATCATTGCGTCCAGAACATCCGGATGCAACGGGTTTGTTGCAACATGGTCAAAATAACACTTCCTCATAATTTGTCTCCTTTATCGGTTTATGGGTTAATGGGTTTATGGGTTAATGGGTTTATGAGTTAATGGGTAAGATATTATCCCATTCACCCATTCACCCATTCACCCATCCACCCATTTACTGAACTGTCTTTCTCACATAAAACTTGTAATAGTCCTCATCCTCATCCATTCCTATAAACTCGTTCCCTGTCCTTTTGCACCATTGCGGTATATCTTCAAGTGCCCCGTCATAATCAGTGAGTATTTCAAGCACCTGTCCCTTTTCGAGACCCTTTATCATCTCGTCGAGTTTTAGGAGATGCATGGGGCACATCATATACACAATGTCTGCTGTTACATCCGCCTTTACATCGTGGACAAATTTCATAACAAGTACCGGAGTGTTACAGTTTCAATAGTGTCATAGCCTTTGACTCTTTGATGCTTTGAGATTTTGGCTTTGCTCTGACACTTTGACCCTTTGATACTTTTAAAAAATCTCCTGTTATTAAATTCTTAAGGGTTATTGTTCTCAGGAATGCCTCAACCTGCTCTCCCAATGCCTTCCACAACAAATGCGTGACACAACTGTCAACCCTTACACATCCACCTTCGGGATCAAGACATGAGGTTAATGCAACAGGGCCCTCCAGTTCGTTTAAAATAGAGGCTATGCTTATATTTTCAGGGCTCTTGTCCAATATATAACCGCCTCCAGGGCCCTTTATGCTCCTTATGAGGCCAGCCTTCCTGAGTCTATTAAGTATCTGCTCGAGATAGGCAACAGAGACATCCTGCCTTTCAGAAATCTCCTTGATCGTTATAGGAGTTTCAGGATAACCCCTTGCTATCTCATACATGGCCCTGACACCATACTGTCCCTTTGTCGATAATCTCAGCATATATTATCCTATAATACCCTACTGTTTCTGTCAAGTATTACTCCCAAAAAAACAGGCTGCAGATAAAACCTGCAGCCTGCAATCTCTACTTTGCCTTTTCCTCAAACAGCTCTTCTTCCTGTTTGTTCTTCATCCTCTTGACAAGTTCTTCGTAGGAGTCTGTGCGGATAATCTTATTGAATTGCGTCCTGTAGTTATTTACCAGACTTACGCCTTCTATTACCACATCATACACTTCCCATTTGCTGTTCTTCTTGAGAAGCCTGTATTCTATGGGAATCTCAACATTCCTCTTTGTGATTATCTTTGTATCGACTTCTGCATATTCACCATTTATCTTTTCACCTGTGTACAGGATTTTCTCATCAGTATAACTCTCTATCTTTTTGATATACGATCTTTCAAGCAGATCTGTATATAAAGCCACAAACTCCTTTCTTTCCTCCGGCGTCCTTTTTCTCCAGTGAAGGGCAAGGGATCTCTTCGCCATTTCTTCAAAATCGAATATCTCTGATATTGTCCTGCGCAATAATACCCTGCGTTCTTTTGTCTTTTCTGGCCTTTTAAGCTCCTTATCCCTTAATATGTCGAGCACCTTATCAACCGTCTGTTTGACCTGCTGTGTAGGAGTATCAGCATATGCCTCTGAACCAGTAACCAGCAGATAGTAGATAGCAGCCAGTAAAACAGCGACGAGTAACGAGTAACGAGTAGCAAGTAATAAGTTTCTTGAATTTTGAATTTTGAATCTCATAAACACAATCGCCTCCTCATCTTATCTCTTTCAAGTCCATTCCTGTTGCGTATAAAAGGTTCGCAAATGACATCCTGTGATTATATATGGAACGGAGATTATTTGCCTTCATCTGTGCATAAGCCATTGCAGCATCTGCCACTTCCTTTGCATCGCCTATTCCCATATCAAAGTTTGCCACTGCTGCAACAAGCCACTTCCTCGCATTTTTATATGCCTTCTCTGTCTCCACAATGTTTTTCTTTGCCTCTTCCATATCGAGATACGCCTTTCTAACCTGAAAAGGTATGGCCTCGTCGGCAAACTTTTTCTTCTCTATCAATTTATGATATTCAGCCATGGCTTCTTTCACCCTTCCCTCTGTTATTCCAAAATCTATAGACCATTTAAGCCCCATAAACACAGCGCCGTAAGAATGGTTGAAACTATCGTAAATATATGGGTTGTCCACTTTATCCCTGTTTGTTGCACCTGCTACAGATGCCTTCAAACCCACAAACAAATGAGGATAGTAATTGCTCTTCTCTACATCGACAAGGGCATTTCTTGCGTTTAGCCCCTCTTTAAGCTGGATAAATTCAGGCCTTAACTCCACGGCATTTTTTAGATAATTATTCAGATCTTCCGGAATTCTTATTTCTGGTGTCAGGGACAGTTCGTCAGTATCAAAATCAGTTCCCCTTGGAAGCCCTATGCTGGTAGCAAGGGCATCCTTTGCGAGTGCGATGCCCTTTTCTGTCTCGTTCAGATTCTTATCCACCTCTCCTAAGAACGCCCTGAGTTTAAAGAGATTAACCTCATCTGCCCATGGAGAGCCTATCTCGATCTGTTTTTCTGTCTTTTTTATGGATTCGACAAGCTCGTCCTTGACCTCCAGGACAAGGTTTCTCATGTCCTTTGCAAGGAGAAGGCTGTAATACAATTCCTTGGTCCTTAAAACGATTTCCGATGTTTTCTTGTCTACACCTGCCTTTGCCACTTTTATGCCGCTCGATGCAGCTTCTCTATAACTGCTTATCTTGCCGAACGTATATACAGGCTGGATTAATGTCACATCAGCGCTGCCAAATATTCCATTAACCGTTGTTGCCACTGATGTATTAATTGAAGGGCTTATATATTCCCTTTTTGCTTCTGGAGAAGGTCCTGTTATTGCAAGCACCTCAATCTGTGGATAGACTGCAGAATCTGCCTGCAGCTTTTTCGATTTATATACCTCCTCATCATAGTGCGCTTCGCCTATCTCGGGACTGACCTCGATGGCTTTTTTAATGCATTGGTCAAGGTTTAAGACAATCTTTCGATTGTCCTGAGCGTATGCAGCAGATAGCAGCAAACAGCTAAAAACAGTAACGAGTAACGAGTAACGAGCAACAAATTTTTTTAACGCTTTACGCTTGATGCCTAACGCTTGCCTTGCCATTTCTAAACACCTCCAAATACATACTTGGAAATCAACTCTTCGAGGTCCACTGCAGACTCGGTTTCCCTGATTTTTCCCCCATCCGGGATAATCTTCTCAGAACCCCCAGGTGCTATCTGGACATACTTCTCGCCTATAAGTCCCTTTGTCTTTATGGAGGCTATGGCATCCTCTTGAATCTTTACATCCTTATAAATTGTGAGTTCAACCAATGCTTGATAATCATTAAGCCTTATGCTCTTTACCTTCCCGACCTCTACTCCTGCTATTTCAACGATAGAGCCCGATTTGATCCCGCCTGCCTTTTCAAACTCGGCATACACAGTATATCCTCCTCCGCCTATAACTTCAAGCTTCCCCAATTTTATGGATATGTATCCGAGGGCAAGAATGCCTACCAGCACAAAAAATCCTACAGCCAGCTCAAGGTCAAACTTCTTCATTACTATAACTCCTTTAAGGTTTAAATGATGGAACTTCCATACCAATTATAAACTGTCTCACTATAGGATTTAAAGAGTTTTTAATCTCATCAGGCGTCCCCACCTCTACTATTACTCCATTATGAAGCATCGCAACCCTGTCAGCAACATCAAATATTTCAGGAATATCATGGCTTATTATCACGCCTGTAAAGCCATATTTCTTATGGGTATCTATTATAAGTCTGTGAATGGAATTAAGAATAATGGGGTCAAGGCCTGTAGTCGGTTCATCAAAAAATACGATCTTCGGTTCTGTTATCAAGGCACGGGCAAGTGCTACTCTCTTTCTCATACCGCCGCTTATTTCCGCTGGATATTTTTTTTCCATACCCCATAGCCCTACATCCTCAAGTGCCTGCATTACCCTATCATGGAGTTCTTTTTTGCTCACCTTTGTTTTTTCCCTCAGTGGAAATGCTACATTTTCATAAACAGTCAGAGAGTCAAATAGTGCACCCCCTTGAAACACCACGCCAAGTTTTTCTCTTATACTGTCCAGTTCCCTTCCGCCAAGCCTCGTAATATCAATGCCATCAATGAGCACGCTTCCTTTATCAGGCTTAAGAAGTCCGATAAGGTGCTTTAAAAACACGCTCTTGCCTCCTCCGCTCTTCCCAATGATGGCCATTAATTCTTTATCAAAAATAGTAAGATTTACACCATCCAGCACCCTCTGGCTATCGAAGGATTTCTCAAGGTCTATAACTTCTATCATTACATTTACCTCTTACAACAATACCGAGCCTAAGAAGTAATCCCATATAAGAATTAATACAGAAGACATGACAACCGCCTCTGTGGTTGCCTTGCTGACGCCTTCTGCTCCGTAGCCGGTATAAAAACCTTTATAGCAGCATACCCATGAGACAATAACTCCGAAACTGAGGGATTTGTACAATCCCTGCCTTATATCTTCCATATCGACAAAGACCTCCATCTGGGAGAAATAAGTCCCCTCACTCATTCCGAGGAGTTTCACTGCTATTGCGTATCCGCCATATATGCCGATTACATCGAAAATAGCTGCAAGCAAGGGGAAGACCATTATCGCAGCAACCATATTTGGAACGATCAGATACCTCATTGGATTCAGAGCCATTGCAGTAAGGGCATCGATCTGCTCGCTGATCCTCATTATGCCAATCTCAGCAGTAAGAGCAGAGCCTGCCCTTCCTGTGACCATAAGGGCAGAAAGCACGGGACCAAGCTCCCTTATAAGACTTAAGGCTATAGCAGGACCTAATAATGCCTCGGAGCCGAATTTTCTTAGGGTATAAAATAACTGAAGGGCAAGCACCATACCTGTGAATGAGCCTGTAAGAAGGATTATCGCCATGGACTTGTTTCCGAAAAACCTAATCTGCTTCAGAAGCAGATTGAATTTAAACGGAGGCACAAAAATAAAATAAAAGGCATTCATGAGGAATGTGGACATATGCCCCATTCTCCTGATGACAGAAAGTGCCCATGAGCCTAATATCCTTAATAATCTTTCCATTTGAAAATTTTTCGGCTAATTTATTATTAGCCTTTAATAATATAAAAAATGTCTGTAGTGTTGTCAATTAAACCTTACAGTTGCATAAAATCACAGGTTACAGCAAGGACTAACATGCGTAAAAGACTTTGCCTGCGACACCTTATAAGATTTTCATACCACCATATCGTATTCAGCATTGGATTCAA
>CALGPO010000084.1 GCA_937960465.1 uncultured bacterium | reverse complement strand
AAAAGGAAAGGTCCTCCTTTACTGCTTTTATTTTTATAGATTTAAAAGAGATAGTAAGAGTAATGCTTAATGTGCAGTCTGGGCTTTATAAGATGTGGCATCAGTGAAGGTTTTATCTTAATAATCTAATGAATTAATAATTAATTTTACCAAAGAAAACAGTGAAAATTTTGATGTATAAAATGATTTTTAAATGCGCCCAGGAGGATTTGAACCCCCGACCTGCGGATTCGTAGTCCGACGCTCTATCCAGCTGAGCTATGGGCGCACTCATGAATTCTATCAGTAATTCAGAGGTTTTATCAACTTTACATGATATTTACAGAAAATGTTTGTATAATTATGGCTCTTCACGGAATATGGTGCAAGCAAGTAGGGGCAGGGCTTGCCCCTGCCCTTTTGAGGGCAACCGCTTATGCCCTCTAAATCCTCACCAAGAAAGGATGGTAACATAGACAGATGCAACAGTTAAGTGTAGGGGCGAAAAATTTTTCGCCCCTACATGCTTAATTTGGATGCAACTAAATGGGAGATGAACCAATTATTAATTATCATTATGCATCAGGTGATTGATTTAATGTACATGTGGTTTCAAAATAACATGGAGGCTTATGAAGAGATAAGAAAGATAAGGGAAGTGCTGGACAAGTAAAATGTAGGAGGTGTTATGGACACTGTATTGAAAATCATAAAAGAGAGGCGCAGTATCAGGAATTTCCAGAAAAAGGATATCCCCGAAGAAATAATCAAAAAATTGATAGATGCACTCATATGGGCGCCCAGCGCAGGAAATCTTCAGTCGAGAAAGTTCTATTTTGTCAGAGATGAAAAGACAAAGCATGATATTGCTGTTGCTGCACTCAACCAGAATTTCATTGCCGAAGCACCGCTTGTTGTCATTGGATGCACTGACAGAAGGATCGAGAATCGGTACGGAGACAGGGGCGTTCATCTCTACACAATTCAGGATGTGGCATGCAGTATCATGAATATGATGCTCACTGTATGGGAAAATGGGCTCGGCAGTGTATGGGTCGGTGCGTTCAAGGAAAGCGATGTATTTGAGGTGCTCGATATGCCAAATAATTTAAGGCCTGTGGCAATTGTTCCTGTAGGTTATCCGTCGAGGATACCGTCTGCACCGCCGAGGGTATCTGCAAAAGAGGCGGTGGAGTTCAGGTGACGGATACACTCCTCCATATCTTCCGGCAGGGGGCTTGAGAACTCCAGATATTCTTTGGTTACAGGATGGATGAATCCGAGTGTCTCTGCATGCAGCATTTGCCTTGGGAAAACAATCTTTTTTTTCTTTCCCTCAACCTCAACCTTTTTGCCGTATGTTTTATCCCCAAGCACAGGATGTCCTACTGCTGAAAAATGAACCCTTATCTGATGAGTCCTTCCTGTGCCAAGTTTTGCCTCTATAAGTGTAGCAGCGCCGAATCTCTTTAAGACCTTCCATCTGGTAACTGCCTCCTTTCCCCTTTTTGTTCGTGTTGACATCTTTTTCCTGTCAGAGGCGGCCCGTCCTATCTTCATTTCGATTTTCCCTGAATCCTCTTTGATATTGCCGTAAACGAGCGCTATATATTTTCTGTTGATTGTCCTTTTTTTGAACTGCTCCACGAGGTCATAATATGCCTTATCATCGAGAGCTACAACCATGACCCCTGATGTGTCTTTATCAAGCCTATGGACTACACCCGGACGCAAAGGCCCTCCGACAGTTGCCATGTTCTTGCAATGATAGGCAAGTGCATTAAGTAAAGTGCCTCTGTTATGTCCTGCTGCAGGATATACCACCATGCCCGATGGTTTATCTACCACAACGAGATGCCTGTCCATGTAAAGTATATTTATCGGGAGTGCTTCTGGTATGAGTATTTCCTTTTCTTCTTCGGGTTTGTGGATTGTAATGACATCGTTTGTTTTCACCTTGTAGTTTTGGTTTTCTGTCTTGTTATTCACAAGAACGAGGCCTTCTTTTATGAGCCTTTGAACCTGAGAGCGGGTAATGCCTGTTTTTTCGGATACAAAAATATCCAGTCTTTTAGAAATATCTGTCGTGGAAACAAAGATGTATTCCAGACTACAGGCTTTGTTCATATTCTTGCAAATATTATATCAGAGTGTATAAAATTATCGCTGTTGCGAATGGGCGAATCGGTGAATGGGTAAAACCTTATATGCTCATTAACGATTAATGCAATCCGGAGGAATACTTTGAAGCTCAATGAATTGACTATCTCTGAACTAAGAAGGCTTCTTGATAACAGGGAAATAAAGCCGCAGGAAGTTCTTGATGATATTTATAGCCGTATTGATGCAGTAGAGGATAAAGTAAAATCTTATATTACAATAACAAAAGATGCTGCCTATGAAATGGCTAAGGATGCAGAGCATGCAATCCTTGAGAATAAGACATCCTTTCTGACAGGAATACCTGTTGCAGTGAAAGACAACATGTGCACAAAGGATATACTGACCACATGTGCATCAAAGATACTTTATAATTTCAAGCCTCCCTATGAAAGCACAGTAACAACAAGATTAAAAGAACAGGGATATATCCTCACAGGAAAGACGAATCTCGATGAGTTTGCAATGGGCTCTTCTACGGAGAACTCAGGATTTCATACAACAAGAAATCCCTGGGATATGAAGCGTGTTCCTGGCGGAAGCAGCGGAGGCTCTGCAGCAGCAGTTGCTGCTGATGAATGCATTGCAGCCATCGGCTCTGATACAGGAGGTTCAATAAGGCAGCCTGCTTCGCTCTGCGGAGTTGTCGGTTTGAAGCCAACTTACGGCAGGGTTTCGAGATTCGGGCTTATTGCCTTTGCGTCATCCCTCGATCAGGTAGGGCCTATTACAAAGAATGTTACTGATGCTGCAATAATGCTCAATGCCATAGCAGGACATGATCCAAAAGACTCGACGTCTGCACCAATTGATGTTCCAGACTTTGCAGAGGTGCTCGGTCAGGAAATAAAAGGGTTAAAAATTGGTATTCCAAAGGAATACTTTATCGAAGGAATGGATAAAGATGTCGAAGACTCTGTGCGTTCTGCAATAAAGAAACTCGAATCCCTTGGTGTAATTCCGGTTGAGGTCTCTCTTCCGCATGCAGGCTATGCAGTCGCCACTTACTATATACTCGCCACATCAGAGGCATCCTCAAACCTTGCGAGATACGATGGTGTCAAATATGGATTCAGGTCATCCAGCCAATCAGGTAAAGAAGACCTGCTCGAAATGTATATGAATACAAGGTCTCAGGGATTTGGCACAGAGGTAAAGAGAAGGATAATGCTCGGCACATATGCTTTATCCGCAGGCTATTATGATGCCTATTATAAGAAGGGGCAGCAGGTGAGGACATTGATAAAGCAGGATTTTGATAATGCATTCAAAAATGTGGATGTGATTGTTACGCCTACTTCGCCGAGCGCTGCATTCAAGATTGGCGAGAAGGCAACAGATCCTCTCCAGATGTATCTTTCGGACATATTTACCATATCGGTGAACCTCGCAGGCGTGCCTGCCATTTCCATTCCGTGCGGTTTTACAAAGGACAACCTGCCGGTTGGTTTGCAGATTATAGGAAAACATTTTGACGAAGAATCAATATTCAAGCTTGCCTATGCCTATGAGCAGAGCACAGAGTGGCATTTGAGGAGACCGTCTCTATGAAGTCAGGAGTTGGAAAATACGAGGCAGTTATCGGTCTTGAAGTCCATGCGCAGATGCTCACAGATACAAAGATATTCTGCGGCTGTTCCACCAAATTCGGCTCCGAGCCAAACACGCAGACATGCCCTGTATGTATAGGTATGCCTGGAGTGCTTCCTGTGCTTAACAAAAAGGCCGTAGAGTTCGCAATAAAGACAGGGCTTGCTATGAACTGCAAAATATCCCCTTACAGCAGGTTTTCGAGAAAGAATTATTTCTATCCAGATTTGCCAAAAGGCTACCAGATAAGCCAGTATGATCTCCCAATATGCGAGGGTGGATACATAGAGGTTGTGGTTGACGGCAAAGTGAAGAGAATCGGTATCACAAGAATTCATATGGAGGAAGATGCGGGCAAGAATATTCATGAAGGTGGAGGCAATTACAGCTTTGTGGATCTAAACCGTGCAGGCATTCCATTGATGGAGATAGTTTCAGAGCCGGACATAAGAAGCCCTAAAGAGGCTGCCGAATATATGAAAAAGCTGAGAACCATTCTGAGATACCTTGGTGTATGTGACGGCAACATGGAACAGGGCTCTCTGAGATGCGATGCAAATGTCTCGATAAGGCCTGTTGGCCAGAAGGAATACGGGACAAGAACAGAGGTAAAAAATATCAACTCATTTAAGTTTGTTGAAAAGGCGCTGGAATATGAGATTAAAAGACAGATAAAGGTTGTTGAAGAAGGCGGAAGGGTAATACAGGAGACAAGGCTCTGGGATTCAAATAAGGGGATAACAGAGTCTATGCGGGGCAAGGAGGAAGCCCATGACTATCGGTATTTCCCTGAACCAGACCTTGTGCCTATAACTGCAGGTCAGGAGTGGATTGATGAAATCAGGATTAAACTCCCTGAACTGCCTGATGCAAAGAGGGAGAGGTTTGTTTCTGAATACGGAATACCCGAATACGATGCAGATTTGCTTACATCTGAAAAAGCTGTTGCTGAATGGTTTGAAGAAGCTGTAAGGCTGGGTGGAGGTCCCAAAGCTGTTTCTAACTGGATGATGGGCGAGTTGATGAGACTTCTCAATGAAGAAAATAAAGGTATTGAGGAGTGTCCTTTAAAACCAATACAGCTTGTGGATATGCTTAAGCTCATTGATAACGGCACTATTAGCGGCAAGATAGCAAAGACTGTTTTTGAGGAGATGTATAAGAGCGGAAAGGACGCTGGGCAGATAGTAGAAGAAAAGGGTCTTGTACAGATAAGCGATGCAGTGGAGATAGAGAAGACGATAGACGAGATTCTCGCAAAGAGCCAGAAAGAGGTTGAGCGTTATAAGGCCGGAGATGAAAAGCTGGTGGGGTTCTTTGTCGGACAGGTTATGAAGGCTACAAAGGGCAAGGCAAATCCACAGATGGTGAACGAGTTGCTGAAGAAGAAATTAGGCTAAAATACTTGAAAAATTTTATTGGCTAATATATATTAATGCCCAGTTAAAAGTTTCTTAAAGGGGAAAGAAAATCCTCAAATTGGAAAACAGCAGGCACATACGTTTTGATAATAAGGCTTAACATGCATGGCATGTTATTTGCTAATTTCATAAAAGGGCTAAGGAAAGGGGGTGAACATATGAGGATTTTAACAGCAGTATTGGCTATCCTGATAGCAGTTGTTTTTGTCGGCAGCGCAATGGCAGTGGCTCCAGGAAAGACTGTTGACTATGCAGGCGGTGCCCCTGGAAAGGTCGTATTTGACGGCAAGATCCACGCAGACAATGGTCTCAAATGCAATGACTGCCACACAAAGATTTTTCAGATGAAAAAGGAAGCAAAGCCGAAGATGGCGGATCACAAGAGCGATAAGTTCTGTTTCGCATGCCATAATGGTAAAAAAGGCTTTGCAACAGACGGAAACTGTGCAAAATGCCATAAGAAATAATATCAGCATAAAAAAAGGCGGCATGTACATGCCGCCTTTTTTTATCGGTTAGTTTTTTTATTTAACATAGGTAAGCCATGAGTTGTATTTCTTGTTCCTGCCTTTGACTATGTCAAAGAAGATGGACTGCAATTTTTTGGTAATCTTGCCCCTCTTGCCATCCCCAATCACTCTGCCGTCCAGTTCTCTGATGGGTGTAACCTCTGCTGCTGTCCCTGTGAAGAATGCCTCATCAGCTATATAGACCTCATCTCTTGTGAATCTCTCTTCCCTGACCTCCATCTTGAGATCCTTTGCTATTGTGATGATGCTGTCCCTTGTTATGCCTTCCAGTATTGAGGTAAGAGGAGTTGTTTTTAATACTCCGTTTCTTATGATGAAAATGTTTTCACCACTGCCTTCCGACACATATCCTTCCGTATCGAGCAAAAGCGCTTCGTCATAACCGCTGGATATGGCCTCTTTCTTTGCAATCTGCGAATTGACATAGTAGCCGCTTACCTTGCCTCTGGACATGTTTGAGTTCACATGGTTCCTTATAAAGGAGGACACCTTGACCCTTATTCCCTTTTCAATGCCTTCCTCTCCCAAATATGCACCCCACGGCCATGCAGCAATAGTGACGTTTATGGGATTGCCCTTTGGATAAAGACCCATTGCCCCATACCCTATATATACCAGAGGCCTGATATAGCACTCCTTTAGTTTGTTTGTTTTAACCGTGTCGATGACAGCCTTTTTGATCTCGTCTTTGCTAAAAGGTATATCCATGCGAAATATATGTGCTGTCTGGAAGAGCCTTTTCACATGCTCATCGAGTTTGAAAATGGCAGGCCCTCTTGGAGTATTATAGCAGCGTATCCCTTCAAATGCACCGAGTCCGTAATGCAATGTATGCGTCATGATATGGATCTTTGCATCATCCCAGTTGACAAACTTACCGTCCATCCATATCTTTTCTGTTTTATTGATCATAGGTTATTATTTATAACAGTAGTATATTGACCGTGTCAATCGAAAATTAGATATATTAAAAACATTTATATGAAAGAATTGATTATTATAGGCGGCGGTCTTGCGGGCTGCGAGGCTGCATGGCAGGCTGCTGCAGAGGGTGTTAATGTCCTTCTTCTTGAGATGAGGCCTGAGAAGATGACAGATGCCCATAAGACCTCTTTGCTATCAGAGCTTGTCTGTTCCAATTCATTAAGGTCAAAAGAGGTTATTACGGGCCCGGGTCTGCTGAAGATGGAGTTGGAGGTCGCAGATTCCCTGATAATGAAGGCAGCAAAGGAATCGGAGGTATCTGCAGGCTTTGCACTTGCAGTTGACAGGACTATCTTCTCTGAATTTATAACCATGACTGTAGAGAGTCATCCAAACATAAAAGTCGTCAGGAAAGAGATCACCGAACTCCCTGACACTATAGCCATTATAGCCACAGGCCCTCTTACATCCAATGCAATGGCAGATTCCATTAAGTCTGTCATCGGCGAGGGGCATCTCCACTTTTACGATGCAATAGCGCCTATAATCGATGCCGGGAGTATTGATTACTCAAGGGTCTATCTCTCGTCACGATATGGGAAAGGCGGTGACGATTATGTGAACTGCCCGATGACAAGAGACGAATACAATCGATTTTATGATGCATTAATGGAAGCTGATACTGTTTCTGCAAGGGATTTTGAGGATATAAAGGTATTCGAAGGATGCATGCCTGTGGAGGTCATGGGTAAAAGGGGAAGGGATACCCTTGTTTTCGGTCCTTTAAAACCTGTGGGACTTCCTGATCCTCGGACAGGAAAGATACCGTATGCTGTTGTTCAGTTGAGGCCTGAAAACAGGGAAAAAACAGCATACAATATGGTCGGCTTCCAGACAAGGCTTAAATGGCCTGAACAGAAAAGGGTTTTCAGGATGATACCCGGTCTTGAGAATGCAGAATTTATGAGATTCGGGAGCATTCACAGGAACACATTCATAAATTCACCGATGCATCTGAATGCAGACCTTACATTAAAAGAAAAAAACAATATTTATCTTGCCGGACAGATCACAGGCGTTGAGGGATACATAGAGTCAACGGCAATGGGTTTGATAGCAGGAATAAACGCAGCAAGGAGGATATTGGGAAAAGAGATTGTTTATCCGCCGAGGGAATCTGCTCATGGCTCTCTGATTGCTCATATAACAGAGTCCGACCCAGAACATTTCCAGCCGAGCAACATAAATTTTGGTCTGATGCAGGTTAATGAAGATATCTTAAAAATAAGGGATAAAAGGCTCAGGAGACAAAAGCTTGCGGAGATTGCATTAAAGAAATGGACGGAGTATATTAATAAAATTAAAGGTGAGGCTAAGGATTTATGTCAGACGAAGGGTTACGCTCATACATAAAGAAATTTCTCAAATACCTTGAGATAGAAAGGAATGTCTCAAGTCATACACTCAGGGCATACGATAGGGATTTAAAGGACTTCTCCGAATACTGCCATGCGCAGCCCGAAGATATAGATATGATAGATATAAGGGGCTTTATTTCCGAACAGATAAATTCGGGCAAATCAAAAACCACTGTTTCAAGAAAGCTCGCAACATTGAGGTCATTCTTCAGTTACCTCTATCAGGAAGGTTATATAAAGATTAATCAGGCCAAGCTTGTCCCTGCTCCAAAGACACCGAAGCATCTGCCGAACTTCCTGTCTGTGGATGATGCGTTCAATCTTGTTCAGACCCCCGAAGGAATAGGGCTCCTGCCGGTGCGTGACAGGGCAATTCTTGAATTGCTTTATTCCAGCGGTTTGCGGGTAAGCGAAGTTGCAGGTCTTAACATCGATGACCTGAATATTAGGGAAGGGATGGTAAAGGCTAAAGGAAAGGGTAAGAAGGAGAGGGTTGTCCCTGTCGGCAACAAGGCCATGGATGCATTGAAATCTTATTTGATCGAAAGGAAGCTTTACAAGAAGAAGAAATCGATTTCTGACGGTGATAACGCCCTTTTTTTGAACAGGAATGGTGAAAGGCTGACAGACAGGCAGATAAGAAGGATTGTAGTTAAATATGCCCGCGCAATCGGCATTGATGGGCAGATAGGCCCGCATACATTAAGACATACATTTGCAACCCATCTCTTGTCCGGGGGTGCGGATTTGCGGGTGATTCAGGAACTTCTGGGGCACTCATCACTTTCGACAACACAGAAGTACACACATCTCGATATAGGGCATTTGATAGATGTTTATGATAAGGCACATCCGTTTGGAAGTGATGAGTGAATGAGTGGATGGGTAAATGGGTAACCCATTAACTCTTTTACCCATTGACTTATTTACCCAAAAAGGAGGATTTATGTTTCACGGGACAACGATTCTATGCGTAAGGCGTAACGGAAAGGTTGCCATTGCCAGTGATGGGCAGGTGACTATGGGAAACACAGTATTAAAGCATAATGCCAAAAAGATACGGAAGATGTATAATGATAAAATACTCGCAGGCTTTGCCGGAGCCACTGCAGACGCCTTTACCCTCTTTGAGAAATTCGAGGGAAAACTCGAATCATACAGGGGAAATATTACGAGGGCTGCTGTGGAGCTTGCAAAGGATTGGAGAACAGATAAGATTCTAAGGAGACTCGAGGCACTGCTTATTGTTGCTGATAATGAACATACACTTATACTTTCGGGGACAGGCGATGTCATCGAGCCTGAAGACGGTGTTGCAGCCATCGGTTCCGGCGGCCCCTATGCACAGGCAGCAGCAAGGGCATTGTACGAAACTACAGACCTTAATGCAGCAGAGATAGTGAAAAAGGCTATGGATATAGCAGCGGATATATGCATTTATACGAATAAAAATATAGTGTTAGAAGAACTGTAATCTAAATTGAGCGATTTTATATATGTCAGGTCTGCCTGTGCGTTGCACGCAGACAGGCACGGCTCAAAGACGCCTCTTTTCGCCGCACCTGGCATATATTCTTATGCTTAGAATTGCTCAACTGGGTATAAATATTTCTACGGAGGCGAGAGGAGTTAAATGGATAACTTTACACCTAAAAAGATAGTAGGAGAGCTTGATAAGTATATCATTGGTCAGGATAACGCTAAAAAGGCAGTTGCAATAGCTCTGAGGAACAGATGGAGAAGACAGCGGCTCTCTCCAGATCTGAAGGACGAGGTCCTGCCTAAAAACATTATCATGATAGGCCCGACAGGCGTCGGTAAGACCGAGATTGCGAGAAGGCTTGCGCGGCTTGCCAATGCGCCTTTCCTGAAAATAGAGGCATCGAAATTTACGGAAGTAGGCTATGTGGGCAGGGATGTGGAGTCAATGATAAGGGACCTCACCGAAATTGCCATGAACATGGTTAAGACAGAGCATATGGAAAAGGTGCAGGAGAAGGCAAAGACCCTCGCAGAAGACAGGGTTCTCGACCTTTTATTACCGCCTCCGAGACCTGTTAGAGGGGTTGCTGCTTCAGAGGAGGAAGAGAAGGAAAGCTACAAAGATACAAGAGAGCGGCTGAGGATGCAACTGAGGGAAGGAAAACTTGATTCCAGATATGTGGATATCGAGGTCAGAGAAAAGATGATGCCATTTGGCGTTATATCCAATGTAGGATTAGAAGAACTGGAAATTAATCTCAAAGAGATGCTCGGAAGCTTCATGCCCGAGAAATCGAAGAGGAAGAAGGTTAAAGTCCCTGAGGCATTGGCCATGCTCACACAGGAGGAGGCAAACAAGCTTATAGATATGGAGAAGGTTACAAAGGAGGCAATAGAAAGGGTAGAACAGACAGGGATTGTTTTTATAGATGAGATAGACAAGGTTGCAAGCAGGGGCCATGGCCATGGTCCTGATGTGTCGAGGGAGGGAGTTCAGAGAGACCTGCTGCCAATCGTGGAGGGATCAACAGTTGCCACAAAACATGGTCCTGTCAGGACAGAGCATATACTGTTTATCGCTGCCGGTGCCTTCCATATAGCCAAGCCGTCTGACCTCATTCCCGAGCTTCAGGGCAGGTTTCCCATAAGGGTTGAACTTGAATCCCTTGGCAAAGATGATTTTGTAAGAATACTCACAGAGCCGCATAATGCACTGATAAAACAATACACAGCACTTCTTGAGACAGAGGATGTAAAACTCGAATTTACAGAAGATGCCATTGATGAAATAGCAGACATTGCGGTTACGGTGAATGAAAAGACAGAGAATATCGGAGCACGAAGGCTTCACACAGTGATCGAGAAGCTTCTTGAGGACATATCCTTTGATGCGCCTGAAATGAAGGATGAAAAGATTGTCATAGACAGGCAATATGTAAGAAAGAAACTTTCAGATGTGGTGAAGGATGAAGACCTTAGCAGGTATATACTTTAGACAGAAGACAGAATACAGAAAACAGAGGTCAGACTTCTTTTTCTGTTATCTGAAAGTCTGTTTTCTGTTCTCTGTCTTATGTCTGACTTCTTGCACTGCTGCACGATATGAGACAGTCCCTGTAACGCCATCGGACACGCCTCCTGAAAAGAAGGTCGAAAAAGAACAAGAGCCGCAGGGATTTGAGGCGTTCAAAGGTGACAGAAAAAAGGTTGTTGCGTCGTGGTATGGCCCAGATTTTCACGGCAGACCGACATCATCGGGGGAACTATTCAATATGTATGCTTTAACCTGTGCCCACAGGGAGTATCCCTTTGGAACAAAGCTCAAGGTTGTTAATCTCCAGAACAACAAGGATGTAGAATGTGTCGTGAATGACAGGGGTCCCTTCATTGCCGGCCGTGACCTTGACCTCTCTTATGCGGCTGCAAAAAAGATAGACCTTATAGGGCCTGGCACCGGTAATGTGATAATAGAGCCCGTGGGAAGGGATTTGCGATATGTTAAGTATGTCAGATACGGTGTGTCCAGCGGCACTTTGACGATTCAGGTCGGCTCTTTTAAAGACGAGTCAAATGCAAAGAGGCTGAAGACAGCACTGGAACTGAGTTATAAGCATGTTTATATAATTGAGGCCAATGTAGGCGGCATAAAGTACTACAGGGTAAGGATCGGGAAGTTTAATAACAAAGTAGATGCACAGAAAATAGGAAATGCCCTTGCCAACGAGGGCTATAATGTTTTGATAACCAAATTCGAGCAGCAGATATGAAGGATGGAAATCTTGTGTGCATACCGTATTTTGAATCATAATCTGTGTGCTATAATTGAGTCATAAATCAGGGGGTAACAATGAATATAAACTTAAAAATCGAGGTATTTAAGGAAGATGATGTCTATGTCGCTCTTGCTCCAGAATTAAATGTGTCGAGCTTCGGTGAGACAATAGATGAGGCAAAAGCATCTCTAAAAGAGGCAATAGAGGCATTTGTTGAAGCATGCGAGCAGATGGGAACATTGTATGATGTTCTGGAGGAGTCTGGCTTTCAGAAAATAAATGATGTCTGGACTTTTAAGAAACCTGTTGCTGAAGAAGAATTTGCGCTTGCTATATAGTAATGCATGAAAGAAAGATTATTCCCATCCATTATGAGATTCTGATTAAGGTTTTTGAGCTTGATGGTTTTGTTGTCCAGAGGAAAAAGGGAGATCATATCATAATGACAAAGCAGGGGATTAAAAGACCCCTCGTAATAAAAACCAGCCCAAGATTAGTTCCTGTCACACACATTCGCACAAATATGACGACCGCTGGAATGAGCAGAGATAGATTTTTTGAATTAGTGGAAAAAGCGGGATAATAGAGATAAGGAGATAAATAATGGAAAAACTCATCGAAAAGGCGAATATTTTAATTGAGTCATTGCCGTATATCCGTAATTTTTATGGGAAGACATTTGTAATAAAATACGGCGGGGCTGCGCAGGTCGAGGATGATTTGAAGGATTCATTTGCCCAGGATGTGGTTCTCTTGAACTTCATCGGTATTAAGCCTGTTATTGTTCACGGCGGAGGCCCTAAAATCAGCGCAACCATGAAGAAGATGGGCAAGGAGCCCACATTCATTCATGGTCAGCGTGTAACTGATAAAGAGACGATGGATATTGTGGAGATGGTGCTTGGAGGGCTTATAAATAAAGAGATTGTCGCCCTGATAAATAGTCATGGCGGCAAGGCGGCGGGATTGAGCGGTAAAGACGGAGGTCTTATAAAGGCGAAGAAGAAAGTCATAAAGAAGGCTACCGATACAGGAGACGAAGAGATAATCGACATTGGATTGGTTGGCGAGGTTGAGTCAGTTGATCCTGCGATACTGAATTCCCTTGAACGGGACGGTTTTATACCTGTTATTTCACCAATCGGTGTCGGAAAAAGCGGAGAGGCATTTAACATTAATGCCGATTATGTGGCTTCCGCTATTGCGTCGGCCTTAAAGGCAGAGAAGCTTATACTGCTTACGGATGTGCCGGGGATAAAGGATAAAAATGACAATGTAATATCGTCGATTAATAAAAAAGGCATTAAAAAACTCATTGATGACGGCACTGTTTCAGGAGGCATGCTTCCAAAGGTTCAGGCATGTACCCGCGCTATCGATGCAGGAGTGAAAAAAACTCATATCGTTGACGGCAGGATTCCGCACTGCCTGCTTCTGGAAATATTCACAAAAGAGGGAATAGGGACGGAGATAATCTCGTAGCGTTGTCATAATCTCGGCGAAAGGGAGAGAGAATCGTATTACCACCTGAAGGTCTTTAAAAACAGGAATTTGGGTTGACAATAAAAACCCTTTAGTGGTAATTTTTCTGTTATGCCAATTGATTACAAGGATACCCTTAATTTACCGCAAACAGACTTTCCCATGAAGGCCAATCTCAATCAGAGGGAGCCCGAGATACTGAAATTATGGGAAGAAAAGGCAATTTACAGAAGGCTTCAGGAAAAAAATAAAGGCAATAAGAGCTTTATCCTCCATGACGGGCCGCCTTATGCAAACGGCAATATCCATATTGGACATGCGCTGAATAAAATTCTCAAGGACATTATTGTCAAATACAAATCTATGCAGGGATATTACTCTCCCTATGTTCCGGGATGGGACTGCCACGGCCTCCCCATAGAGCTTCAGGTGGATAAGAATCTTGGCGACAAAAAGGAGAGCGTTGATGTCTTACAAAAGAGGCAGCTCTGCAGGGAATATGCTGATAAGTTCGTAAATATCCAGAGGGATGAGTTTAAGAGGCTCGGCGTATTTGGAGACTGGCAGAGGCCATATATCACAATGTCTTATGATTATGAGGCATCCATTGTAAGGGAGTTTTTCAGATTTGTGAAGAACGGCTCAGTCTATAAAGGCAAGAAGCCTGTGCACTGGTGTCCTTCATGCGTTACTGCCCTTGCAGAGGCAGAGGTTGAGTATGCAGAAAAGGAATCTCCTTCTATATTTGTAAGATTTCAGGTCGTAGAAGATGACATTTCAAAGTACATTCCACAATTAGCAGGTAAAAAGACATATATCGTTATCTGGACAACTACTCCATGGACGCTTCCTGCAAACCTTGCGCTTGCAGTGCATCCAGAGCTTATTTATGCTGCTGTTGAAGATAATGGAGAAATACATATAGTTGCAGAGGATAATCTTGAAAATCTCAAAGGGAAGGATATCATCAAGGGAAATGTTATCCTGAAAATTTCTGGCGACAAGCTCGAAGGCATGAGGGCGAGGCATCCTTTCATAGATAGGGAATCAAAGATTATTCTTGGAGATTTCGTTACTGTTGGCGAAGGCTCTGGCATTGTTCATATTGCACCCGGCCATGGCGAAGACGACTACGAGGCAGGCCTTAAATACGGACTTGATATATATGCACCTGTTGATGACAGAGGCAAATTCACAAAACATGTTCCTGAATTCGAGGGTCAGTTTGTCTTTAAGGCAAATGAAGGGATTATAGAAACACTGAAACAAAAGAATGCCCTTTTAGGAGTTGATAAAATCAGGCATTCATATCCCCACTGCTGGAGATGCAAAAAACCTGTCATATTCAGGGCAACTGCCCAGTGGTTCATATCTATGGAAAAGAGGAATCTCAGGCAGAAATGCCTGAAGGAGATAGAGAGGGTTGAATGGATTCCCTCATGGGGCAGGGATAGAATATACGGAATGGTATCAAACAGGCCGGACTGGTGTATTTCGAGGCAGAGGTCATGGGGAGTGCCTATAACACTTATCACATGCGAAGACTGTGGAGCATTTATCGATGATGAAGAATTGTTCAACAAAATAGTGAAACTTACAGAGCAGGAAGGTGCTGATATCTGGTTTAAGGCTGATGTCAAAGACCTGCTGAAAGACGGCTATAAATGCAGATGTGGCAGTACATCTTTCAAGAAGGAAATGGATATTTTAGATGTGTGGTTTGATTCAGGAGTAAGCCATGCAGCGGTTCTGGAAAAGGATGAAAGGCTCTCATGGCCTGCTGAAATGTATCTTGAAGGGAGCGACCAGCACAGGGGATGGTTCCAGAGTTCTCTTCTTGCATCTGTTGGCACAAGGGAAAAGGCACCTTACAACATAGTCCTTACACATGGATTCACTGTTGACGGCCAGGGAAAGAAGATGTCAAAGTCCCTCGGAAATGTTATAGCGCCGCAGGAGGTTATAAAAGCCAATGGCGCAGACATTCTCAGATTGTGGGTCTCTGCAGAGGATTACCGTGACGATGTAAGGCTTTCAAAGGAGATAATAAACAGGCTTACAGAGGCATACAGGAAGATAAGGAATACAGGGAGATTTCTTTTAGGCAATATCTATGATTATGATGGAAAGGATTACAGTAATGATCTTCTTGAAATAGACAAATGGGCGATGTCGAGGCTTCAGGGTCTGATAAAAAAAGTCACGAAGGCATACGAAGATTTTAGTTTCCACGAGGTGTTTCACTCTATTTACAACTTTTGTATTGTTGATATGAGTTCCTTCTATCTCGATATACTGAAAGACCGCCTTTACACGTTCAGAAAAGATTCTATTGAGAGGCGCGCTTCGCAGTGGGTAATGCATCGGATATTGACGGACATGACAAGGCTTATGGCCCCCGTGCTTTCATTTACAGCAGAAGAGATATGGGGTTACATCCCTGATAAAAAAGAGGAGAGTGTTTTTTGGGCAGGATTTCCCGAATCGAATGAACAATTTTCAGATGAGGCTCTGGAAAAGAGATGGGAGAAACTTATCACGATAAGAGACGAGGCCAATAAAGCGCTTGAGATAAAGAGAAAGGACAAATTTATCGGCAATGCCCTTGAGGCAAAGCTTGTATTTTATTTGCCTGATGAAGAGTTTAATCTCTTACATGCCTATAAAAACTTTCTGCCTGCACTTTTCATTGTCTCGGCAGTCGAGATTTATCCATCAGGGCAGAAGACAGGTGAGGTTTATGAAAGCATGGAGATTAAAAACATGTTCATAAAAGTCGAAAAGGCATCTGGGCAGAAGTGCGAAAGGTGCTGGAACTGGAGCGAATCCGTTGGTAAATTCGAAGCCCATCCTCAGATCTGCGAAAGATGCTATAATGCAATTAAATGACGAAACTCCATTACTCCATTACTCCCCAATATGCCTTTCTTATTGCTCTTGTTATCTTTATCCTTGACCAGTTCACTAAATACCTCATAAAGAGCTATGTGAGTCCATATGACATTATAAGAGTATTGCCTTTTTTCAATATCGTCTATGTGGAGAATATCGGCTCTGCATTTGGCATGTTTAAGAGCCTCGGCAATGTCTTCTTTATAGCAGTTGCAGCACTGGCTATGGTTTTCGTATCAATTCTTATCATAAAAGGCAAAGACAACAGGTTAAGCCTTTCCTTGATACTTGGCGGTGCTGCAGGAAATCTTACTGACAGGATTATCCGCGGCTATGTCATAGACTTTCTCGATGTGTATGTGGGCAGATACCACTGGCCTGCATTTAACGTGGCTGATTCAGCCCTTACCATCGGGATATTCCTGATTGCTATCGGATTATTTTTTGAATATAAAAAAACTGAAGAAAAATAATGTAATATTTGACTGGAGATTTTCTCCGTGATATTCTTTAATCTATGCCTGAAAGGATAATAGAATCATTTAATATAAAGAGGCTCGACATTCTCGATGAGAATGGAAATGCGGATGAATCCCTCACGCCTTCCCTATCAGACTCTGAAATAAAGAGAATTTATGAACTGCTTATCCTTTCGCGAACCTTTGACCATCATGCTTTAAGCCTCCAGAGGGAGGGGCGCATGGGCACATATGCGTCCATTTTAGGTCAGGAGGCATCACAGATTGGGAGCGCCTTTGCCATAAAAAAATCTGATTGGATATTTCCGTCATTCAGAGAGATGGGTGTTTATATAACTATGGGCTATCCAGTTCATATGCTCTTTCAGTACTGGTCAGGAGACGAGATGGGAATGAAATGTCCGGGTGATCTTAATATATTTCCATTGGCTGTTCCTGTTGGCACGCAGGTGCCGCATGCTGTCGGCGCTGCGATGGCTGCTAAATACAAAAAGGACAAAGCAGCAGTGATCTGTTATTTCGGAGACGGCGGAACATCAAAGGGTGACTTCCACGAAGGCTTCAATATGGCAGGAGTGTTTAAATTGCCTGTGGTCTTCATCTGCCAGAACAACCAGTGGGCAATATCGGTGTCGAGGGAAAAGCAGACCGCATCAAAGACCCTTGCGCAGAAGGCATTTGCTTATGGATTTGAAGGCATTCAGGTTGACGGCAATGATGTATTTGCTGTTTATAAGGCAACAAAGGAGGCTTTGGATAAGGCAAGGGATGGCAATGGCCCCACATTCATCGAATGCTTCACGTACAGAATGGGAGACCATACAACAGCGGATGACGCAACGAGGTATCGTTCAAAGGAAGAGGTCGAGGCATGGAAGGCCAAAGACCCAATTTTGAGGCTGAAATTATTTATGGAGAGAAATGGACTATGGACAGAGCAATATCAAAAAGAAGTTGAGGAAAAGGCAAAGGCTGCAGTTGCTGAAGCCATAATGAAGGCAGAGTCTATAGAGCATCCTAAGCCTGATGATATGTTTAGATATACTTATGAAAAGCTTTCTCAAAGACAAGTTAAACAGATGGGGGGTGAAATGCTATGACCAAAGAACAAAAATTTTATAAAGCCTTGCAGGATGTTTTTATCGGCGCAAAGATTGAAGGCAAAGGCGGTTTTGTTAATTTAATGAAAATAAAATCAAAATACTATCGCAAGATTGAGGAACTACTAAAAGCCGATGTAGAAAAAGCATTAGAAAAATGTCTTTCATTCAGAGACGAGTTGTTTGACAAACTCTACTATTTTTTCAATCGCTATTTCACCGAAAGTGGCTCAATCTATTTCAACTCAACGCCTTTTCACAACAATATCTACGAAAAGGTTTGTACCGATGAAAAGGATGTTATTCTCTTCTGGAAGACACAGATGCTCTATTATGTTAAGACCGACCTGATTTTTAGAAGCATTCCGGTTGAATTCCCCTCTGAAAGATGGGTGTCCGAAGGACGGGGTGTTTTAAAATTCTATTTTGACGCTTCAAAGATAGAAAGCAAGAAAGCCAATGAAAAAATCTTATAGGGAGAGCTAAATTATGAAATCACCAGACAAAAAGACAATCAAAACATTGGTTCATACTGCCGTTGAGTCATACGCGCAAGGATTTCAAGCAAAGCATGAAGGCGAAGTTGATAATCCCGAAGGGATTATCAATATGAAAATCCACAATGTTTTTATTGAGGCATTGGGGAAAGAAATTCAATATTACACCGCTCTTGTCCGCTCGCTTGATAGTTCGCTTGGCAATATGCTTGAAACTTTAGCCATAAACATTGCTACACTTTCATTTGAAGTAAAAAGGAATGTTGAAGGCCCGCTCAAAGCGGAACAAACAAGGATTATTGCTGAATTACTGGAAAAATATAAAAGGCACGAGATAAAGCCGAACGTCAAAGATTATCAAGTTCTGCGTTCGCTTGCCGGAAAAGACAAAGCCCCAATCAAAAGACACGACAGCGATTATTATTTGATTGATAAGGAATTTTGGAATTTTATCTGCCGTTCAAAATATGGTTATCAATGGGTATCGGAAGGGTATCGCGATGCGATTACAAAAATGAAATTTAGAAAGACCATTGCCGAGATGGCACTTTGGCAAGGTTTAACGCAAAACTCATTATGACAAAAGTTGACGCACTTATAGCATTGATAAAAGACAATGGCGGTGCCGCTTCGTGGCAGTATATTTACGACAACATTGAAAAATACTATCCTGCCGCTAAATCCTCGCGAGAATGGGAAGCTGGTTTACGAGGCGTCCTGTATCGTGAAATAAAAAACAATCGCAATTTTAAGCGTGTTGGTTTTGGAATTTATGCCCTTCATGAATATCAGGAAGAAAAAGCAGTTGAAGACATTAAAAAAGATAATTTCCGAATGCACTCATACATTGAAGGGTTATTGGTTGAGTTGGGCAATTATGAAAAGTTTGGCACATATTGCGCTGACCCAACGGCTACATTTCAGGCAAATGTATTTATCAATCAGATAACGACTATCCATGATTTCCCAGAATTTACTTATCCAGAAATAAATCGCGTTGCTAAACGAATTGATGTTGTTTGGTTTACAAAACAAGGTTATAAATTTCCGAAAAAAGTTATTGAAGTGGTGGACAGTGTTGGAACTTTAGGAGAGTCTTTGAGCAGAATGTATCAGCTTAAAGAATTTCAAACAGATTTTCTGGTTGTTTCGCCCACAAAGTTTCTGGATAAAATTAGCGATACATTACAACGAGAGCCTTATTCAATCCATAAGGAGCGGTTTTCGGTGAAGCATTACGATGATATTATCAGTTATTACAGAAATAGGTTAGAGATTGAAAAACTTAAATTTTGATACATGGAATTTTGGCAATCAAAAAGATATGCACAATTTCATTGAAACCCCGATTTGCAACGGGCCAGAAAGATTAAAAGAGCCTCATCACCCTACGCAGAAACCTGTAAAAGTTTTGGAGCATATAATTAACATTGCGTCAAATAAGGGTAATGTGGTTTTTGACCCCTTTATGGGCGTTGGCTCGACCGGCGTTGCGGCACTCAATTTAGACAGAAAATTTATTGGTATCGAAATTGATAAAAAATATTTTAAGGCAGCAGAAAAAAGACTTAGACATTTTACAATACAAGGAAAACTAAAAATATGATTCAAAATACAAAAATGATTAAAGTGCTGGAGATTGATTACGAGAACAACAAAGTGAAAGTGGATTTATCAAAACTCAAAAGTCAAAAGTTAAAAATTAAAAGTTAAGAATGAAAGCTAAAAGGAAATGAAAGATGATAATTTAGAAAATAAGACTGACATAAAGAGACGATG
>CALGPO010000083.1 GCA_937960465.1 uncultured bacterium | reverse complement strand
GCAACAGAACGACAGTGCTATATAGCGGCATAACCGCAATGCGACAGAGCGGGGAGAGGTTCTGTATAGTTTGTAGGGGCAATTCATGAATTGCCCCTACATGCTACATGCTTTTAGGCATCTTTAGCCCCTATCCTTATTATTTGCACCATAATCCGAGATGAGTCTTTTATTATTTATAGGCTCTGAAGTGTCCAGTGGTCCTTATGACTTTATGAAAAACTTGCCAAGATGGAAGAGATATTCTCCGCCCCTGTGAGTGTAGAATACTTAATGGTTATGTTAAAATAGCATCTACTGAGTTTAATGTCTTTTTGCAGAACCTGACATATATTTTTAAATTAGCATTGCTCAATTTGGACTACAACTAAATGTGAGATGAATCTAAAAACATATTAAAAAGGTCAAAAAATATCAAAAGAGATAAAAATAAAAAAGTGTCTCAAGGCAAGGATTGATAAGGGTTTATGTGGTATTTTCAAGCCCTTGTTAAGTTCTTTTTTTACAGCATGGAATTATGTGGCAAGTATTATGAGAAAATGTGTGAATGAGTGAATGGGTATATGAGGAAAATACTTTTTTGATTAAATTTCTACTCATTAACTCATGCACTCATCAACTCATTTACTTCTACGGAGGTATAGATGCCGGATGTTGTTGGTATAAGGTTTAAAAGCTGCGGAAAGATATACGATTTTGATGTGAATGGCATAGATATAAAGAAAGGGGATTCTGTGGTTGTGGAGTCTGATTTCGGACTAAGTATTGGCAGGGTGATAACTGGAAGGCATTTTATTGAATCCCCTGAAAGGGATCTGAAGAAGGTTATCAGGATCGTTACCGATGAAGATATTAAGGCTGTGGAAGAGAACAGGAAGCTTGAAAAAGAGGCGAGAGACTTCTGTGTCGAGCGTGTAATGGCCCGTGGTCTCCAGATGAAGCTCGTTGGCACTGAGGCAACCCTTGATAGAAAAAGGATAATCTTTTATTTCACTGCAGACGGCAGGATCGACTTCAGGGAGTTGGTAAAAGACCTTGCTGCGCGGTTCAAGACACGGATCGAAATGAGGCAGATAGGGGTAAGGGATGAGGCGAAACTTATCGGTGGTCTTGGTGTCTGTGGCAGAGAGCTTTGCTGTAACACATTCCTCACTTCATTTGAGCCCGTATCCATAAGAATGGCAAAAAAGCAGGAACTGGTTTTAAATGTGGGCAAGCTTTCCGGCCTTTGCGGAAGGCTCATGTGCTGTCTCAGATATGAGTATGATGGGGACATGGAGAGCATTTCATCTGACGACGAATTACCTATAGAGTCTGAGGAAGTTCATGAGGAAAAGGCAGGGAGCGGTATTTCTGCTGTGCTTTCAAAACTGGAGCAGAGCGATGCAACCGAAGAATCCATAGAAACTCCACCACAACCACAATCTGAGCAGCCAGAGCCTGAGCAGCCGAAATCCGAACAAACCGAACATCGGCATAAGAAATTCAGGCATAAAAGGAGACATTTCAGAAGATGATCAGATTCTATGTGACCACACCCATTTATTATGTAAATGACATACCCCATATCGGCCATGCATATACAACTATTGCAGCAGACATCCTTGCAAGATACAATCGCCTTAAAGACAACGAAGTTTTCTTTTTGACAGGGACAGATGAGCATGGGCAGAAGGTTGAGAAGGCTGCGAAAGAGAGGGGCAAGACGCCGAAAGAGCATGCTGACAGCATGGTCGATAATTTTAAGAATCTCTGGAAGAAGCTGAATATATCAAATGATGCATTTATTCGCACTACCGACATTGAGCATATTAAGACTGTTCAGGGGCTTTTGCAGATGCTCTTTGAAAGGGGGGAGATAGAAAAGAGGAGCTATGCCGGATGGTACTGTGTTCCTGATGAAAGATTCTGGACAGAGAAGGATTTGATAGAAGGCAACTGCCCTGACTGCGGAAGACCTGTTGAGCAGATACAGGAAGAGAACTATTTTTTTCTCATGTCAAAATATCAGGGGCGCTTAATAAGGCATATAGAAGAAAATCCTGCTTATATATTCCCTGAAACCCGCAAAAACGAAGTCCTCGGTTTTTTAAAGAACAATGCCCTTGGAGATTTATGTATTTCAAGGCCCAAGCAGAGGCTTTCATGGGGAATCCCCCTTCCATTCGATGATAACTTTGTTACATATGTATGGTTTGATGCCCTTGTGAATTATTTTTCTGCAACAAGATATCTTGTGCCAGCAGTCAGCAGTCAGCAGCCAGCAGCCAGCGAAAATGACACCCTCTTCCAAGAGGGGGTTCGTGGGGGAGATGAAGTCTCCCCCACGCTATGGTGGCCGGCAAACCACCACATAATCGGCAAGGATATACTTACTACTCATGCAGTCTATTGGTCAACAATGCTCATGGCCCTAAATTTCCCTTTGCCAGGTAATATCTTTGCCCACGGATGGTGGACAGTGGATGGCAAAAAAATGTCCAAATCCATCGGTAATGTTGTTGACCCAAATGCAATGGCTGATAAATACGGCGTTGATGCATTCCGCTATTTTCTCTTTAGGGAAGTGCCTTTCGGACTCGACGGAGATTTTTCAGAAGATGCCTTGACAAGGCGTATAAACACAGACCTTGCAAATGACCTCGGAAATCTTTTAAGCAGGTTTCTTACAATGGCAGAAAAGTATTTTGATGGAAGGATTGATTTGACCGCCACTACAGATGAATTTGTAGAGAAGTGCATCAAGACAAATAAAAATATTCATAAAGAGGAATACTGGTCGCGTTTGAGCTTTAATCTGATACTGGAAAGCATCTGGCAAATGATTGGCGATGCAAATAATTATATTGCTCAGAAAGAGCCGTGGAAACTTGCCCAAAGCAATTCAGAGGAACTTAAAGTTGTCATATTTAATATCTGGAATTCTTTGAGGCTTATTGCACTTTCAATTTATCCCTTTATGCCGGAGACAGCGGAAAAGATGTGGAAGCAGCTTGGTCTTAAATCATTAAAAGAGGAAGTGATATCACGGTGGGAATGGAAACCGGACTATGAGATAAAAGTCTCCAAAGGAGAGCAGCTTTTCCCTCGCATAGAGAAAAAAGAAGAAAAACAAAAACCTGAACAAAAGAAGGAGAAAACGAAAATGACAGAAGGTGTTAAAGAACTGATTGCCATAGATGATTTTGCAAAGGTTGAATTAAAGGTTGGTAAGGTTATAGCTGCCGAGAAGGTTGAAAAGTCTGAAAAGCTGCTGAAACTTCAAGTAGATATAGGAGAGGAAAGGCAGATAGTTGCAGGCATTGCAAAGTCTTATACACCTGATGACCTTATCGGTAAAAAAATCGTTGTGGTTGCAAACCTCAAGCCCGCAAAGCTTATGGGCATAGAGTCACACGGCATGCTCCTCGCAGCTACCGATGAAGAAGGAAGACTCTCTGTTCTTACCCTCGACAGGGAAGTGAAGCAAGGAGCGAGGGTAAAGTAAAAATTGTGGTTTCTTTTCTTAATTAATAGGGATGAAGCGGACTGTTTCGATGATTTCATACCTTAGACCAAAAGAATTTCTTGAAAGCAATACACATTATATGATATATTTTATGTGTATGGAGGTGGGTGGCATTGCAGACGAGAACAAATATAGTCCTTGACGATGAAATCATAGAAGAGGCAAAAAAGCTGACTTCCCTTAAGACAAAGAAGGAAGTCATTGACCTTGCCCTGAGAGAACTTATAAATCACCTGAGAAGGAAAAAGCTCCTTTCCATGAGGCGTAAGGGATTATGGCAGGGCAATCTTTCTGAATTGAGAAGGAAGAGATTTGGTACTCATTGATACGAGCGCCTTTATCGAATTCCTCAATCACACAGGCTCGCCTTTTGACAAGGAAATAGAACGCATCATAGTTAATGACGAAGATGCAGCCATTGCCGATATTGTTCTGACCGAAATCCTTCAGGGCATAAGAGATGACAAAGAGTATGAAGAGATTAAGATATCGCTTCTGTCTTTTCCTGTATATTCCTTAAAAGGCCATAATTCTTATATTGCTGCTGCAGAGCTTTACAGAAAGTGCAGTAAGAAGGGGATTACTTTGAGGTCTACGGTTGATTTGTTGATAGCCCAGATTGCAATAGAAAACGATTTATTGCTTTTACATAACGATAAGGATTTTGATTCCATAGCACGCATAAGCAGCTTAAAGGTCTATAAATTGACCCCAGTCTAATGCTAAACCCGATAGGTGTAAAAGCCCCAAAAATGTTATTACCTAAATTAAGCGATTCTTACGCTTGGAATGCATGTCAGGTGCGGCGAAAAGACTTTAACTCCGCACTTGTAAAACCATCTATCTTGTATCCGTATTCTACAACATTGGATACTTGTTAGGTTATGCGCTTATAATCATTTTATATATACTTGAACCGACACTTTTTAAAGTCTTTGAGCCGTGCCTGACATGCATAAAATCGCTCAATTTAGGTATTATATACTCCTTACATTGAAAACAATGGGAGAGGGGTAATGTCAGAGCAGAAGATAAAAGACTGGCCTGAGAATGAGAGGCCGAGGGAGAGGCTCATTAAATATGGCGCTGAGAGCCTTTCCGATGCACAGCTCATTGCAATCATTCTCAGAACAGGCAGCGGAGAAAAAGGAGTCTTGGGCCTCTCAATGTCGCTCCTCGATGCCTTTAAAACCCTGAGAAACATAGATGCTGCATCAATCTCCGAGCTTTCCTCCATGAAAGGACTCGGGACAGCAAAGATTGCCCAGATCAAGGCAGCATTTGAACTTGGAAAAAGATTAATGGGCGAGTCCTCTGATGGCAAGCCTATATTTTCCTCAAGCCATTCTATATATTCATATTTTGCACCAAGGTTTAAAAACCTTAAAAAGGAATTTTTTATCGGCGTCCTTCTCGATGCAAAGAATAGACTTATAAGGGAGTGCAAGATTTCTGAAGGGACACTTACAAATTCTCTTATTCATCCCCGTGAGGCATTCAAGGAAGCTGTTAGAGAATCAGCAGCATTTGTCATATTTGTCCATAACCATCCCAGCGGTGATCCGACACCGAGCAGGGACGATATTGCCATTACCGAAAGATTAAAGAGTGCAGGTGATATTATAGGCATAAGTGTACTTGACCATGTGATTATAGGTGATGGAAAATATGTAAGCCTTAAAGAGAAGGGCGTATTGTGATAAAATAGCTCATATCTAAGTTGAGCGATTTTGTAAGGCAGGCCTGCCTGTGCGTTGCACGCAGACAGGTCTGAATATAGAATCGCTCAATTTAGGTTATATTAAATTAAGGAGGTTTACCATGCCGGCATATGATTACAAATGTGAGAAGTGTGGAGAGACCTTTTCCTTGATTATGAGTGTAAAGGAAAAAGAGACGAAGAAGGTGAAATGCCCCAAGTGTAAGAGCGTGAAAGTTAAGCCTGTGTATTCGGGATTTTTTGCCGTGACATCTAAAAAATCATAAACCGACCTAAGTTAAGCGATTATACATGTTAGGCACGGCTCAAAGAGACTTCTTTTAACTGCAGTTTTATTTAATACTTGCGTAATTTAGATTTAATTTGCGACCAAATAAGAAACAGGAGGAGATGAAATGGTTAAGAGGGCACTGATCAGTGTTTCTGACAAGAGAGGGGTTGTTGATTTTGCAAAGGACTTGTCTGCGATGGGAGTTGAGATACTTTCAACAGGAGGCACTGCAAAGGCGCTGAGAGACGCGGGCGTTTCCGTTGTTGAGGTTTCAGATTACACCGGGTTCCCGGAGATGCTCGACGGCAGGCTTAAAACGCTTCACCCGAAAATACATGGCGGTCTTCTTGCAAGGCGCAGCAATGCAAAGGATATTGATGATATACAGAAGCATGACATTAAGCCGATAGACATGGTTGTTGTTAATCTCTATCCATTTGAAGAGACTGTCTCAAAGCCTGATGTGACTTTTGAAGATGCAATTGAGAATATAGACATCGGGGGACCAACCATGCTCAGGGCTGCTTCAAAGAACTTTCAGGACGTGGCTGTTGTTGTTGATCCCAGTGATTATTCAAAGGTAATAGCTGAAATGAAGTCATCCAAGGGCGATATAAGCAGGGAGACAAAACTCAATCTCGCAAAGAAGGTCTTTGCCCATACAGCAAGATACGATACGCTCATCGTCGATTATTTAACAGGAGTAACCGAAAAGGAACCGTCTTTCCCTGAATATTTTACAACTTCTTTAAAAAGGGTCTCTGTCTTAAGATACGGCGAAAACCCTCAGCAGAAGGCTGCAATATATAAAGAAAGGACAAGCGGACTTTCTCTTCCGGACGCAAAGGTGCTTCAGGGAAAGGAGATGTCTTTCAATAATTATCTTGACACCCATTCTGCACTCATGCTTGCCCTTGAGTTCGATAAAAAGGCGTGTGCAATCATAAAGCACAACAACCCATGCGGAGTTGCTCTGGGCGATACTGCTGTGGAGGCTTATAAAAAGGCAGAAAAGGCAGACCCTATTTCTGCATTCGGCGGAGTAGTTGCATTCAACACAGAGGTTGACGGTGCTGCTGCAAAGGAGATGACGGAAATGTTCCTTGAGGTTGTGATAGCACCATCATTTACAAAAGATGCCATCGAAATATTTTCTAAAAAGCCGAATATAAGACTTCTCGAACTTTCAAATATGCTCGAAAAGAAAAAGGCTGGTTCATGGGACATGAAGAGGATTGCAGGAGGCATGCTCCTTCAGGAATGGGATTATTCCGGAGAGGACATTATGTCAATGAAGGCTGTTACAAAGCGTCAGCCCACAAAGGATGAGCTTGAGGCGCTCTCATTCGCATGGAAGGTCTGCAAGCATGTCAAATCCAATGCCGTAGTTTATGCATTCAAGGACAGGACAGCAGGCATAGGCATAGGCCAGACAAAGAGGGTCTATTCTGCAAAGATAGGAGCAATGAATGCAACAGAGCCGACAAAGGGATCTGTTGTAGCATCTGACGGATTTTTTCCATTTAGGGACGGTATAGATGTCCTCCATGAAATGGGCGTCACTGCTGTTGTTCAGCCGGGCGGCTCTGTCAAGGATTCCGAGGTCATACAGGCAGCAGATGAATATGATATGGCTATGATTATCACGGGCACGAGGCATTTCAGACACTAAGAATGGAGTAATGCATAAAAAATGAGGTCATTCAGAGAAATAAAGCTGCATTACAATTTCACTGCCGAGGATGAAAAGAGGCTCGTCTCTGCGACAATGAATCTCGTCCTTATACTTGCACTCATAGGGCTTACACTGGGCGTGGTCGGACTGTTTGCCTATGATGTGAGAAATCTTATTACAGGCAATCTCGAACACGGGATCATCTCTGCCCTTGGTTCAATGTTGATATTGTGGGTGATGATAGAGCTTATGAACACCGAAATCGCACACCTCAAGGGTGGAGAGTTACATATAAGCGTTTTTATAGGGGTCGCCCTCGTCACCATTATAAGAGAGACAATGATTGCCACGCTTAAACACGAAAGGCCGGAGACCATATATTATCTTATCGCAGCTATACTCGTCATAGGCGTGGTTTACTGGCTCGTAAAAAGAACGGAGGGTAGAGGATAATGAAGGTTCTTGTTATAGGGAGCGGGGGGAGGGAGCATGCCATTGTATGGAAACTCTCCCAGTCGAGGCATGTGGACAAAATATATTGTGCCAGAGGCAATGCAGGAATAGCAGAGATAGCCGAATGTATCGATGTGGATATGTCGAATTTCGATGCATTGCTTGATCTTGTGAGGTATGAATGGATAGACCTCACCATTGTAGGTCCTGAAGACCCGCTTTCAAGGGGCATTGTGGATGTATTCGAAAAGGAGGGCAGGAGAATAATCGGTCCAACAAAGGCAGCAGCACAGCTTGAGTCGAGCAAGGTCTTTGCAAAGGAGTTTATGAAGAGGCATCGCATACCAACTGCCGAATACAAGGTGTTCACATCGTATCTCCATGCAGAGGATTATGTAAGGATGAAGGGCGCCCCAATTGTTATAAAGGCTGACGGCCTTGCTGCAGGCAAAGGGGTTATTGTTGCATCAACAGTGGATGAGGCCATAGATGCATTGAGGCTTATCATGAAGGACAGGGCATTCGGCAATGCAGGGAATAAGGTAATTGTGGAGGAATGTCTTAAGGGAGAAGAGGCGTCATTTATGGTATTTACAGACGGAAGGACTATTGTTCCGATGGCAAGCTCTCAGGACCATAAAAGGGTTTTCGATAATGACAAGGGGCCGAACACGGGCGGAATGGGCGCATACAGTCCCGCTCCCGTTATCACAAAGGAACTCGAATCCGTAGTAATGGACACAATAATGAGGCCGACTATCGAAGGGCTTAGAAGCGAAGGGATAAAGTACAAAGGGATTTTATACGCAGGTTTAATGATCGATGACGGGCAGCCCAATGTCCTTGAGTTCAACTGCAGGCTTGGAGACCCCGAGACCCAGCCGGTACTCTTAAGACTCGATACAGACCTTGTGGACATTTGCATGGCAATAGCTGATGAAAAGCTGTCTGATGTGAATATCGAATGGAAGGACGAGGCATCTGTATGCGTTGTGCTCGCATCAGGGGGATACCCCGGAAAATATGAGAAGGGGAAGATTATCTCAGGTCTTAATGATGCGAAGGAAATGGACGATGTTGTTGTCTTCCATGCAGGCACTTCTTTTAATAACAATGAAATAGTTACCAATGGTGGAAGGGTTTTGGGGGTTACTGCGCTGGGCAAAGGTATAAAGGATGCAAAGGAAAGGGCATATGAAGCAATAAAAAAAATACATTTTGAAGGAATGCACTATAGAAGTGATATTGCAGATAAAGCACTAAAGTATCAATGAATAGTGACAGTGTCAGGGGAAAGACGGACACTGAAAACTGACATTGACACTAAAAACTTGAATATGAAAGTCCATTTAGATTGCTTCCCCTGCTTTTTGAGGCAGACATTGATTGCTGTGAGGCTCGGCACAAAGAACGAGACGCTTCAGGCTGAAGTGCTGAAGGGTGTTATGGATGAGATTAAGACAACAGACATGTCTCAGCCCCCAGCATATTCCGCAACATTCTTGCATAGAAAAATAAGGCAACTTCTCGGCAAGGACCCTTTCAGGGAAATAAAATCAAAATATAATCAGATAGCGCTTGGTCTGTATCCTGAACTCAAAAAGAAGGTTGAAAGCAGCAGCGATCCTTTGTGGACTGCTACAAGGCTTGCCATTGCAGGCAATGTTATAGATTTCGGAATATTCACATCTGTAGATATTATCGGGACAATCGAAAAGGCGCTCCACAGCCCAATCACTATTGATGAATACAAAACCTTTAAAGATGCGCTGGACAAACACACAGAAGTCTTTTATCTGCTTGACAATGCCGGCGAGATATTGCTCGACAGGATTCTTATTGAGGTTTTGACAGGGATGGGTAAGAAGGTCAAGGCTGTTGTCAAAGGGCAGCCTGTATTAAACGATTCAACGATTGAGGATGCTGAAGAAGTCGGCCTTACTGATGTCTGCGAGATTATCGATAACGGCTCTGACTGTATCGGCACTATACTGGAATTCTCGTCACCAGAATTTAACATGGAGTTTAGGAATGCCGGCTTCATAATAAGCAAAGGACAGGGAAATTTTGAGACTGTATATATCCCTGAGATTATGGGAGCACGGGATATCTTTTTCCTCTTCCAGTCAAAATGCGATGTAGTTTCAAAGGAACTGAGGCTTTCAAAGGGTTCCATGCTTTTAATGTCAAGTGATTATAAAACCTTATAAAACGATAAAAAAGTTAAACATCCAAAACCTTGACATTTAAACGGGATTAATTTAAGATAGCTTTTAATTTTCTCAGAGGAGGCTCACCGTGGAAGCACCGACAATATTACATGCAGTAATGCCTAATATTCCGCCTTATGTTTCTTATTCGTGGCTTGCAATGGGTGTTTTAATCGTCACTGCCCTTGCCGTAAAGAGCAAGCTGAGCCTTATTCCTTCAGGACTTCAAAATTTCATGGAGGTTGTTGCGGATTTTGCACTGAATCTCGCGCGAAATAATATAGGCCATCACTGGGGGGATAAGTTTTATCCCTTAATCGGGACCATTTTTATTTATATTCTGACATGCAATTTTATGGGTCTGATACCCGGCTTTGAAGCGCCTACAGGCAATATAAACACAACTGCCTCGATGGCAGTGCCTGTATTTTTTATTTATCAGTTTTATGGGATCAAGGTTCACGGCATAAAGTATTTAAATCATTTTCTCGGCCCGATGAGGTCAATATATGCCTTGCCTCTTATGATAATGATGTTTTTCATCGAACTCATAGGTCATCTTGTTAGACCTATCACGCTTTCTGTCAGGCTTTTCGGCAATATGATGGCAAAGCATATGCTTTTGATGATACTTGGCTTATTGGTGCCTGCTATTGTGCCTGTTGCAATACTTGGACTTGGCGTGCTTGTAAGCGTTATCCAGGCCTATGTTTTTGCACTGCTGGCAACATTGTATATTGCCGGCGCTGTAGAAGAGGGCCATTAATATAATCTCTAAGGAAAGGAGGGAATGAGCAATGAAGAAACTATTTTCTCTCATGTTACTCACATTGATTGCAATTGCACTGCTTGCACCAGTTGCCTTTGCTGAAGAAGCTGCCAAGGCAGCAGATGTATCGCCTGCAAAACTTAGCTATTATGGAATGGCTGTTTTAGGTTCAGGCCTTGCAATTGGCCTTGCTGCTTTAGGAACCGGAATTGGCCAGGGTATTGGCTTGAAGGGTGCAACAGAAGGCGTGGCAAGAAACCCGGGCGCATCAGGCAAGATCACAACGACCCTTATTATCGGTCTTGCAATGATCGAGTCTCTTGCTATTTATGCCCTTGTTGTCGTTCTTATCGTTCTTTTTGCAAATCCTTTCAAACTTTAATTTTTTCACTACATTTCATAAGAAAGGGCGGGGACTCCATACGGAGTCCCCAAATTTATTTGTTATCTCTGAAATACGATGATTTATATTTTTCAGGATGAAATGATGCGAGCCTTACAACTTTACAGTTCGGGAATCTCTTTAGTATTTCATCTTCTGAGACCCGCTGGTCATATCCGAGGGCTATAATATCAGGCTCAAGCACTTCCAGTATCTGAAAAAGGTCAGTGTCGAGATTGCCTAAAACAACAATGTCAGGGATGCCTGTATCTTCAACATTATCCCTTCTGAGCCTCTCATCGTGGCTGGGAAGAAACCCTTTAATCTTTTTCACTGTCTCGTCCCTTGCGACAACCACTATAAGCTCATCGCCGAGCATCTTTGCCTGTTTCAAAAAATCTATATGCCCTTTGTGCAGGTGGTCGAATGTCCCTGCGCAGACCACTTTTTTCTTCATGGATTAAATGATACCAGAATGCTCAATCCTTGACAATCCTTATTCAGAAGATGATATTTTAAACCACAAGTTTTTTAGTTTTTACTAATAACTGTTCACTCAATTTAGGCTGCAACTAAATGGGAGATGAACCTATATTTTTAGACCTTAGATGCCTTAAGTTGTTATCTATTTCTTGTCGAGATGCCCAATTTTTTAAGGGAAAAGAGTATGTCCGAAGCAAGGAGATTCCCTTTGATTCCGGCATCCAGAAAGATGTCCATTGCCTCTATCTGGTTTATACCCAAAAGCTTGGCAGCTTGCCGGAGGGTTATCTTGCCTTGTTTATAGAGATTCCCCAAGTAGGTTTCAAAACCGATTCTAATAAGCTTTCTCATAGCGGACGACTCTTCTATTTTCTCTTCGTGTTTAACGACCTCAAGAGCGGACAGTATTTCTTCCGGGATTCTTATGGACTTTGTTTTCATTGCAGCCTCCAATTCTCCAATACCAGTTTGACGGTATGGTATTCATCATCGCTCACAAACGGCGATAAATCATCCAGTCTTTCGATTGCGGCTTTTACCGTTAAAATTCCCTTTTCCAGTAGAATAATAATAAACACTGACGGCGTTATATATGGGATGTCCAAGATACGCAATTTCTTGATGAATTTTTTATCATCGCTGCATATGGCGTCAAATCTGCCTTGCCGATATAGCGACAATACAGCATCTTCACCTTTTACGCCCGATATTGATTCTTTTCTTACAAGCAAAAGCTTTTTATTAATGTTTTCTCTGATAATAACGGCATCAGGCAGATCGCCGGAGTTATCCAAAACCTCGCTTTTTACAAGAAACGGTATAACTACAGAGAAATGCTTACACACCACTTCTTTAAGTTTAGATTTTGTCAGCTTTATAAGGCAATCAGCATCCATTACTACCTTCATGTATTACATTGTAAGAATTATATGGCATTTTGTCAAATCTGAAGAAATAAAACAGAGTGCTGAAAATTTTCTAAGTTTGGTGCATATATACAACAGAAGGCACTTGATATGGACATATTTACCAGTCAAATGTGATTTCAGACAGTAACCAAAAACAACTTGATAGCAAATGTCTAAATGTTTTAAACTACAATAGCTTGGGGCTGTAGCTCAGTTGGGAGAGCGCTTGAATGGCATTCAAGAGGTCGTCGGTTCGATCCCGATCAGCTCCACTTTTATTTTTTTGTTTCTTGTGTCCCGGATGTCTTTATCGCACACACTGTTTTTTGCAATGCCTCATCATATGATCCCGGGACTATAGGTTTCCATTCAGAGTATGGAGATTCGGATTTTAACAATAGATTACCGTTTTTTGTGTAGTCTGCTTCTGATATTGAACGAGACATCCTGTCCGAACAGTTT
>CALGPO010000082.1 GCA_937960465.1 uncultured bacterium | reverse complement strand
GTAAAAGACTTTGCCTGCGACACCTTATAAGATTTTCATACCACCATATCGTATTCAGCATTGGATTCAACCCTCTGTTAAAACATTTATACTCTGCATGAATACGGTTTCCTGTCGCTTGTAAAGGCTTTGAAGCATGTTAGTCCTTGCTGTCTATGCAACATTAAGGTTAAGTCAGTGCCCTTCAAACTTGTGATTATGCTGTTTTTCCTTTTGCGTTTAAAATATGGCGTATTTTTCTTAGCAGGTCATCAGGCATTACAGGCTTGGAAATGATAATTGAGTCTTTTTCTGAAAGTCCCTTGCTTCCAATAATGTCCGCAGAGTATCCGCTCATGAAGATGCACGGTATGCCGTCTTTTATGCTTTTTATATCGTCGTAGGCTTCCTTGCCGTTTTTGCGGGGCATGATTACATCCATTATGATAATATCAATATCGTCTTTATGCCTTTTGAATTTGTCAACAGCGTCCATGCCGTCAACAGCGTCTATAACCGTATAGCCGTACATTTCAAAAACATCCTTCATCAATTTGCGTATCGGTTCGTAATCTTCGGCAAGGAGTATCGTCTCATGACCCCTTTCAGGAGGCGGCAACGTTGATTCTTCGTCTTTTGAATATGTTGATGACTTCAGGGGAAGATATATTTTGAAGGTAGTGCCTCTGTCCGGCTCGCTGTAGCAGTTTACATAGCCATGATGCTGTTTTACTATGCCGTAAACTATCGCAAGCCCGAGTCCTGTGCCGCGGCCCAATTCTTTTGTCGTGAAAAAAGGCTCAAATATCCTTTTTCTTGTTTTTTCATCCATACCTTTGCCTGTGTCCGATACCGAGATTACAGCGTATTTTCTTTGCTCGCCATAGCCGTGCATCCTGATAAATTCTTGGGTAATGTTGAGGCTTTCCGTCATTATGGTCAGGATTCCTCCATCAGGCATTGCGTCGCGGGCGTTTGTCGCAAGATTCATAAGCACCTGCTCAATCTGTCCGCTGTCTGCCATCACTATAAGCTCTTCATCGGCAAGAATTGTTTTTAATTCAATATCTTCGCCGATAAGCCGTTCAAGCATTTTTCTGACGCTTGCAACAATATTATTTATATTTTCGGGTTTGGGATTGATTATCTGTTTGCGGCTAAAGGTAAGCAGTCCCTGTGTAAGATGCGCCGCCCTCTCTGCTGCCTTAAGTATCTCTTTCAGATATAGCAAGTTCGGGTCATCTTCAGCCATGTTTGACTGTATAAGACCTCCAAAGCCTAATATTGCAGTGAGCATATTGTTAAAGTCATGTGCAATGCCTCCAGCCAATGTGCCTATGGACTCCATCTTCTGTGCCTGAATGAGCTGCTCCTCAATCTTTTGTTTTTCTTCTTCGAGTTTTTTAATCTCTGTGATGTCTTTTATTGTTTCAACCACTGCATAGACTTTCCCTTTGTCGTCAATCAAGGGATAGCTGTTTGTCTCTACAAATAAGGGGTTGCCGTCTTTATCTTTGTGAATATGTATAGCGGTGTGCGCCAGTCCGTCGTCAAATGTCCGCATCACAGCACAATCTTCACCCATCAGGTAGCATGGTTTTGGATAGCCGTGGGATATTTCATAGCAATGCCTCCCTGTAATGTCCTCACTGAGCATTTTAGTCTGAGTTTTATAGCCTTTATTTGCGGATACAATCTTCATGTCCCTGTCTATGACCACTACCGCTTCTCCTATGCTTTCAAGGACAGAGTGGAGAAATCTTTCAGATTTGCGGAGACTGTCCTCTTTGCTCTTTACAGCCATCTGTAGTTCTTTCTTTTCCTTTACACGCTCAACTGCCGCTATTAATTCGTTATGGGTAAAAGGCTTTGACAGAAAATCATAAGCTCCTTCTTTAAGCCCTGCAACCGCTTTTTCAAGCGTGGCATAAGCTGTTATGAGTATCACATCTATATCAGGCCTGAACGCTTTTATTGCCTTTAAAACTTCAATGCCATCCATTTCAGGCATAACTATATCTATGAGGGCAAGGTCAATATTGTTGTTGAGGTAGTCTATTGCCTCCTGTCCGCTTGATGCTCCTGCAACAGCGTAGCCGTATGCCTCAAGAAGGTCCATGAGGCTTTCCCTGTCAATTTTTCTGTCATCTACAACGAGTATCTTCACTGCCTTGTCCCGTGTAAAATAAGCTTCACTTCCGTTCCTTTTCCTTCTAAGCTTATTATCTTAATATCGCCGTTCATGCTGTTCATCATATTTTTTGCAATATACAAGCCGAGTCCTGTGCCTGACGGCATAGTGGTGAAATAAGGAGTAAAGAGCTTTTTTTGTACATCCGCAGACATGCCTTTGCCTGTATCTTTTATTGTTACGGCATTGGCGCTTATTTCAATAGAAAGCCTTCCTCCAGACGGCATGGCGTCAATTGCGTTTTGTATAATACAAAACAGCGCTGTAAGCATTGCCTGTCTGTTTACAACAGGGCCGCTTTCTTTTTCTGTAACGTTTAATTCAATTCCATGTGATATAAGCGCTGTAGAGAATATTGAGACAATCTCTTCAACCGCCTCGCGGGCATAAATCATACTGCCTGTTTCGTGGGGTCTTGCATAGTCAAGAAGGGTCTTTGTCATGCTGCAGGAAAGCGCGTTGGCCTCATCAATCCGGTTGATATACCTGCTGATTTCTTCTTTTTCAATGCCTGTTTCAAGTCTCTTTTTGAGAGTGTTGATATAGTTGTTTGTTACATAAAGCGAGCTGTTTAGATTGTGAACTATATGCACAAGCATAGAGCCGAGCGCTGCCATTTTGCCTTTATGTATAATTCGCTCATAATTAAGATCGCTGTTTACCGGATTTGCGCATATTATGCCCACGAGTCCGTTCCCTGCGTCAAAAGAATTTAGAACGCCGTTTTTGCAGTGGCGTGTAATGGTAATTATTTCTCCGGCTTCAAAAAATGACCTCACAGGACATTCATTGATAGGGACATTGCAGTATTCATCATAATCATAAAAAACTTTATAACAAAAATTCCCTGTGATACTGCCATTGTGATAGACTTTGCGGGCGGCGCTGTTAGCATAGGCAATTTTGTACGAGCGGTCAATAAGGATTACGGGACTTGGCAGATTTTCAACTGCCGTCATCATATTTATCGAGTTGTTTGTTTCCATTGCAAATATAATATTGCGATTTGTGTCAAATAAGCAACATAGAGTTTCCATGCACAAGGGTTGCTGTTTTTACTGCCTTTTAATCCCCCTGATCAAACTCCTTGCTGTTTTTACCACAAAATCTGCATTTTCTATTGCCTCTTTAGCATCTGCATCTGAATATTCTTCTGTTGGAATAAAATCAACATCGCCATAGAAAGCCAATTCTCTTTCTTTCCTGAGTTTTTTTGAGATATAGGCAAGCCTGTCCAAACATCTTGATATATCTTCTGGAAACAAGTTTCTGTGTTCAAGCAGAAGCCCGCCAACATCGTGGATTTTTGGCGGTTCTATACCAACATATCGCATCATTCCTTTAAGGGATAGTTCTACTATCTCTTGAGCTTCTCTGACTACATCTGAATAATCCTCTTCCTGCAGCAGGATTTCAAGGATTTTTAAGCGCTTTTCAGCCTTAATGAGATAACTTTGTGCAAGGTCTTCGCTTGTCATAATTCAATAATATCCCCGTGTTTATAATCAGGTTTAAGAATCCAATACCATGAATTTGCCTTCCATATCCTCTTTGACCCCAGTTTTTTTAATCTACTCCTCAATCTATCAAGTATGTTAGAAAAAAAACCATCTCTGTCAAAAAGGATGCGGGCATCTTCTATCATATCAAGGAATAAAGGACTCCCCTTTTCAGCCTCTTGAGGTGTTTTAAAGAGAGCTGATATGAAAGTATCTATCCCATCTTCCCGCATGGATTTTAAGAGAGGTTCAAGCTTGTCTTCTATAGCCTCAAACTCCTCTGCCCTTTTCATTCTTCCCATCGGAAGACCTTCTGCGATTATCAACACATCTATATCAGAATCAAACCTGAATGTTCCTCTGGCAACCGAACCAAAAACAACGACAGAGACAAGCCGGTCACTGTAGAAGGCTTTAATTTCAGATAAAAGATTATCCTGGAGTTCTTTAAATCTTTCTTTTAGCATTCTTGGTCTCTGTCTTTATTCTCATGACTAATTATACATCACTATTTCCCTTTTTTAATTGCAGAAACACATATTTCATAACCTATTACTCATAACGCATTATTCTAAATTGATTCTACATCCGATGCGTCTATCTTTATTGAAATTCCCTGTCTGAGTATGTCCACCGAAAGGACGAGGAGATGCTGTTCTGGCCTTTTAATGAGTATTCCTTCTACTCCCTTTAGCGGGCCTTTCTTTATCCTGACCCTCTGCCCTTCTTTTAAATACGGATATGGGTCAATGGATTCTTTGTTTTCAACAATTCTTTTCAGGAAATCTATCTGTTCTTCCGGGACAGGCTCTGGTTCGCCGGGAATTATGCCGATGAACCTCACAACACCAGGAGTTTTCAGAATAGAAAGCATAGTATCGTAAATTTTATTAATATGAACAAACAGGTAACCCGGGAAAAGTGGAAAGTTTATCAGTTTCTTTCTGTCTTTCCACTTATTTAGCCTTTCAACAACTGGTAAAAATGACTCTATCCCTGCATTCGTCAATCTATTTAATACCTTGAATTCATGCCTTGACCTGACATGAATCGCATACCAGTAAAACTCTGAGGTTTCCGTCAGTTCCATAGTATTTTTAATGTCCTGCATTGCCCTACCCTCTTAGTTGTAGCTATGCACCAACCTCCACACCTACCAATCTTGATGTAATCTTTGGAGACAATTGTTTTACCTTTATGTAAAGCACCTTGCCCCCTTCAGCCTCTATTTCCTTTGCCATGTTTAAGTTAAACTCTTTCAATTCAGGGTCAAATTCCGGTAGGAATATGACTACCTTGTCTTCTGTGAGTATATCATCCATCTCAGGATGTTCTAATACATACCTGCTAAACTCTATACTTAATTCTGAGTTCTTCATGAAAAAATCTTCATCTGTTATCTTCTTCATATTTAGCACCTACATGGAAGGCTTTTTTGTATATTTTCCAGTTTGATTTTATGTCATATTCAGCAAAAGTCAATGCCTCATTATAATCTTCAGTGAACATTGGTGTTTTGCTTTTATTACCCTTGTTGTCAAAAAGGTCACGATGGGCAAAGCCATGTTCTGTATCATATCTTACCACAGGCAGCCATTTGCCCTCTAATCTGGTTTCATATTGGACAACGAAACTGAGAATACTACCTCTAAATTTAATATGTTTATGCCGATATCTGTCTTCTGTTGTTAACATCACTGTAAATTTTGTTTGTTTGATACCAGTCATTCGTTGAAATTTAAAATAACTATATGCTCCGATAATGAGCCTATACCATGAACTGCATAATAGTAAAACTCTGAGGTTTCCGTCAGTTCCATAGTATTTTTACTGCCCCGCACTGCTTTACCCTCTCAGTTACATATTCCTGTTTTTTTCGGTTCATCACGGAATATGGTGCAAGCAAGTAGGGGCAATTCATGAATTGCCCCTACTTACTTACCCCTGCCCTTTTGAGGGCAACCGCAAGGGTTGCCCCTACTGTTGAAATTGTTGCATCTGAAAGGGTATTATGCCCTCTAAATCCTCACCAAGAAAGGAGGGTAACCCAGACAGATGCAATAGTTAAGTGTAGGGGCGAAAAATTTTTCGCCCCTACTAAAGATAATATAGGGATGTTCATCACATAGGCATCTTTAGACCATATCCTTACCCTTTGCACCATAATCCGAGATGAGCCTTTTTTCACAGGAACTCTACAGAGGCTTTATCGCTGTTCATAACTTGAACAATAACACAGGGAGAAAAATCATGTCAATAAAAAGTTATAAAATTTGGTTCATCTCCCATTTAGTTACAGCACAAATTGAGCAAAAATATATGTCAGGCCTGCCTTACAAAATCGCTCAACTTAGATTAGAGATGAATCTAAAATTTACATCCCTCTTTCAGTCGCCCTCTTATTGAATAATCGAATTAGCCTGAATTATAGTAAAGAGAGGACTATGGACAGGCTCATTAGAATCATATCGCAGTCCATCAGGGCTGTAAGGGCATTCAAGCTGAGGACTTTTTTCTGTTTGATAAGCGTTGCGCTCGGTATCGCATCCATCACTGTGATTGTCGCTGCCACAGAGGGGGCATATAAAAAGGCATTTGAGATCGTGGCGAGGTTTGGTCCTGATTCTCTACTGGTAGGCAGCGGGGGTGAAGAAGCAAGGGCAATAGGACTAAGGCAAAAAACCTTGACCCTCGATGATGTGGAAGCAGTGACTCAGGCATTCAATAGCGCCTATCTCGTAGTGCCGATGACATCGGTAAGCGATGTTCTCGTATCTTACAAAGACAAAAAATACCAGACCCGTACAGTTATAGGCTCGACCAACGATTACAGCCGGGCATGGACATGGCCTGTAATACAAGGTTCTGATTTTACAGAAGACGATGTAAAAGGATTGAGGAATGTGGGTTTGATAGGCCAATATCCTTTAAAAGAACTCTTCGACAAAGAAGACCCAGTAGGTAAATACATCCTTGTTAAAGGCATACCGGTCCAGATAGTTGGAGTATTGTCAGAAAGAGGCGCTTCGCCTTCTGGCCATAATCTCGATGACAGAATTATACTTCCTCTGACTACAGTAATGAGAAAGCTGCAGAATGAGACGAAATATGTATCTGCATTCAGGATAAGATTTGCAGATCAGGAAAATCTTTATACACATGCGGAAGAACTCAGGTCATTTCTCAGGCAGAGACATAAGATCCCAGATGACGAACCTGATGACTTCAGGATTATTTCTCCAAAAGAGATAGTAAAATTTCTCGTTGCACTTACAGGCTCACTCGTGATATTCCTCGGAGTCACAGGGTTTATATCCCTGATAGTTGCAGGATTTGTCCTCGCAAATCTGTTCTTGCTGTCTGTCAAGGAAAGGACAATAGAAATAGGCATAAGAAGAGCAGCAGGCGCAAAGAGAAGGGATATATTAATGCAATTCCTCGGCGAGTCAGTGATTATTACGACCATTGGAGGCTTGTGTGGATTCATTCTCGGACTACTGTCCTCAAAACTACTCATATTAATAGCACAGTTTCCGATACATTTCTCATGGAAGGCATTTGCCACAGGGCTGCTTCTTTCATGGGCAGTGGGAATAGGTTTTGGTTTACAGCCTGCAAATAGGGCTGCAAATCTCAAGCCGATAGAGGCGATAAGGGGATAATATCTGACTACTGGCTAAACAGATTAATGTTGCATAGACAGCAAGGACTAACATGCTTCAAAGCCTTTACAAGCGACAGGAAACCGTATTCATGCAGAATATAAATGTTTTAACAGAGGGTTGAATCCAATGCTAAATACGATATGGTGGTATGAAAATCTTATAAGGTGTCGCAGGCAAAGTCTTTTACGCATGTTAGTCCTTGCTGTAACCTTTGATTTTATGCAACTGTAAGGTAGATTAATGGGCAGATGAAGAGGATAACGCTTAATCTTAAAATCGCATGGCGGTCATTATGCAACTTCAGACTGAGAACTTCTCTTGCTGTGTTGGGTGTCTTTTTAGGTACATTCTCCCTTATCGTCGTATCCAACCTGTCGGATTCATTATCTAAAAAAACAGAAATAGAGATAGAAAACCTCGGAAAAAATCTCCTTATTGTGCGAAGCGGTATTGTAAGAAGGGTTGTCTCAGGCACAAGGCTTTTAAGCGAGGCAACTACCCTGACCCTCCATGATGCACAGGCAATTTCATCTAATTCTCGATATGTGAGCAATATATCCCCTTCTGGAAACAAGCCTTTTCCTGTGAGATATGGTGGCATTACACTCACATCAGTACTTGTAGTAGGGGTATCTCCAAACTATACTGAAATAAGGAATCATTACGTGAAGGAAGGCAGTTTCATCACAGAAAATGACAACAGAAATCTAAATAAGGTTGCAGTCATTGGAAAGAGGGTTGCAGAAAAATTATTCGGTGATGAAAATCCTATTGGTAAGCATATCCTCATCTTCAGAGTTCCCTGTCAGGTAATCGGGGTGATGGAGGAAAAAGGTGTTGATATCTCTGGAATTGATCAGGACAACCAGATATTCATACCATTGAATACATACCTGAGAAGGTTCGTCAATAAAGATTTTATCAACAGTATCTATGTTCAGGTTATGAATGACAGATCAATTCCTGCTGCAAAGGCAGAGATCGAGGATATATTAAAGAAAAGGCATAAAATTGGGGGAGACAAAAAAGAAGATTTCACAGTAATAGATTTAAAGGACGTAATGGCCTTGAAGACACAGGCCACATCAATGATAACGGTTTTGGGAAGAATATCATCTGTGGTTTCGTTCCTAATAGGAGGGCTCGGTATTCTTTCCATAATGATACTCATCGTAAATGAAAGGCGGGTAGAGATAGGAATCAGGAGGGCAGTTGGTTCGAGGAAAAGGGATATAATACTTCAGTTCCTCATGGAGTCTTCGTTTATATCTTTCATCGGCGGCATGGTGGGAGTGGCAATCGGTTTTATCGCAAGTGCCGTGATATTCCGTATAGCAGAGCTTCCATTCACAATTTCTCTGGCAGGTATCATGCTGTCTTTCGCTGCTTCTGCGGCTGTGGGAATACTGGCAGGAATATACCCTTCTAAAAAGGCAACCACTATACAGCCTGTGGATATAATAAGGTCTCTATCCTAAATCCCACTTCTTATCGTGAGATACCCTGAAAATAATATCATCGAACCGCCGATTATCGTCTTATAATTCACTGCCTCGCCCAGAAATATCATTCCTAAAATAATTGCGCAGACAGGCTCTAAATAGCCTAATATGGCGGTCT
>CALGPO010000081.1 GCA_937960465.1 uncultured bacterium | reverse complement strand
TCATGCAGAGTATAAATGTTTTAACAGAGACTTGAATCCAATGCTGAATACGATATGGTGGTATGAAAATCTTATAAGGTGTCGCAGGCAAAGTCTTTGAAGCATGTTAGTCCTTGCTGTAACCTGTGATTTTATGCAACTGTAAGGTAGAGAATCGCTCAATTTAGGTAATACTAAAATCGAATAACTGTTGTTTTAAGTAGCCAAGGGATAAAGGGAGAACCTGTGAATATTTTTGATATTGATAAAAGTTTGTTCTTTCTCATAAATTACGGCGCCTCCAATGCCTTATTTGATATTGCAATGCCCTTTATTACATCAAAGAACTACCTGCTGCTCATTCCCTACCTGCTTTATGTTCTTTGTAAGGCATATAGAATACAGAATACAAAATACAGGAGTCAGAAGTCAGAATTTGATATAGAAACAGTCTTGTGGGCATTTGTTCTGGCGGCGTTTGCTTTTCTATTGAGCGATTGGCTGGGGAATGAAATAAAGCACACCATTAGAAGGATACGGCCTTGTAATGCCCTTGAAGGAGTAAGGCTCCTTGTCGGCTGCACAAAGTCATACTCTATGCCTTCAAACCATATCACCAATTCCTTTGCTGCTGCTGTAGTTTTGTATTATTTTGCACGCCGGAATATTCCCGTGTTGTTCAGTATTTATCCTCTAATCCTTGCTGCCATTGTTGCCTTTTCGAGAGTATACGTAGGGGTCCATTATCCAGGAGATGTTGTAGCAGGAGCACTTTTAGGTACTGTTATTGCGTTTGTAATCGTAGGATTATTCAGATATGCATCATTGACGGCTAAGACCATGCCTCACTCAACACTGCTTTTTTCCTCTCTGTTTGTGATAAGCGTTTTCAGGATCTATTACATTCTCCATGGGCCATTGGACCTCAGCCCTGATGAAGCACACTACTGGGAATGGTCGAGAAGGCTTGATTTGAGTTACTACTCAAAAGGCCCGATGATTGCCTATCTCATATATATAGGCACTTCAATATTCGGAGACACGGTATTTGGGATAAGGATAATGGCTGTAATCTTTTCTGCATTGAGCAGTATTTATATGTTCAGGCTTGTTAATCACATGTACGGCAAGCTGGAACCGAAAATTAGTCAGCCTGCGGCCTTATCATAGCCCTCCTGCTCCAGATTATCCCTATGTTTACGCCATTCGGCGTGATTTTTACCATAGATTCTCCGTTCATATTCTTCTGGATTTTATCGCTGTATATTTTCTGGAACGCAATAAACAGCGAAGGGTCAAAAGGTAATGGTCAGGGGTTAAATTATACTCAATGGATTCTCTTAGGCATTTCCATTGGGCTTGGTCTATTAACAAAATATACAATGGCATTTTTTTATCTCTGTGCTTTTTTGTTTTTGCTCTTTTCAGAAAAAAAATACTTGCTTAAAAGCCTGAAGCCTTACACAGCATTGCTGATTAGCCTCCTCGTTTTTAGCCCTGTAATCATCTGGAACTTCCAGCACGACTGGGTAACCGTCAGGCATACAGCAGGACAGGCGCATGTTCCAGAAGGGTTGACAATATCTTTAAAAAACTTTATTGAATTCCTCGGCTCACAGATAGGAATAATTACCCCGATCATCTTTGTCATGATGTTTTATGCACTATTCAAATTAGAAACAAAAGGCTTGCAATCCGGGTTTTTATTGTATTTTTCTATGCCAGTTATAGGATTTTTCTTATTAAAGAGTGTCCATGGAAAGGTTCAGCCAAACTGGGCGATGACAGGCTATATAACAGGAATAATCGCATTTGCAAAATATTTTATGGAGCGAGGGACAAAAGGCAAGGGGCAAGGAAGATTGTTAGTAATTGCGGGTATTACATTTGCGATTCTCGTCACTGTGATAGCCCATTATCCGTCAATCATAAAATTACCCCCTAAATTAGATCCATCTTCACGGGTAAGAGGCTGGAAGGAATTGGGCGTGGAGGTCGGCAGGATTCATGACTCGATGAAGAATAAAGGGGAAGTCTTTATTTTCTCAGACAGATATCAGGTATCGAGCGAACTTGCCTTTTATGTAAAGGGCCATCCAAGGACATACTGCATAAACCTCGGAAGAAGGATGAATCAGTATGACCTCTGGCCTGATATGAACAGTGATGCAGCAAAAATCAGGCAAAATAAAGAGGGGATAAACAATATTAACGCTGTTTTTGTTAGAATAGACAATGTTGATATGCCTACAGAGGTGGCTGAGGCCTTTGAGAAATATGACAAGAGGTTGTTGCAGGTTTATGATAGAGGGCATCTATTGAGGGAATATTCCATATTCATTTGTTATAATTTCAAAGGCATTAAGACAGCAATGCCAGAAAGATATTAGGAGAGAAGATGTCGGTATCTGTTGTTGTTCCGTTATACAATGAGGAAGAAAATGTAAATATATTACATGAGAGGTTGAAGGATGTCCTCGATGTCCTCGGCACAGAATATGAAATTATCTATGTTGATGATGGAAGCAGCGACAGGACATTAAGCATCCTCGAGGATATACAAAAGGCAGATAAAGATGTAATGGTCCTCAGCCTTAGAAGAAACTTTGGACAGACTGCCGCTTTTGCTGCAGGATTTGACTTTGCAAGGGGTGACATCGTTATCACCATGGATGGTGATCTCCAGAACGATCCAAAGGATATTCCGAGACTCCTCGATGCCATAAGGGATTATGACCTTGTAAGCGGATGGAGGAAAAAAAGGAAGGATACATTTCTCACAAGAAGGCTCCCTTCAATGATAGCCAACTGGTTAATAAGCAGGGTTACAGGGGTCAGGCTTCACGACTACGGCTGCTCATTAAAGGCGTACAGGAGAGATATAGTAAAGAACATCAGGCTCTATGGCGAGATGCACAGATTTATTCCTGCTGTTGCAAGCTGGTACGGTGTAAGGGTGGCAGAGATAGAAACCACACATCATCCGAGGCTTAGGGGAAAATCAAAATACGTCATCTCCATGACAATCAAGGTATTGCTCGACCTGATAACCGTAAAGTTCCTGCAGAGCTTTTCTACAAAGCCTATGCAGTTCTTTGGCCCAATGGGCATGATATTCGGAATGGTTGGAGTGGGTATATCCCTGTATCTTTCCATAGAAAAACTCTTTAAAGGGGTCAATATCGGGGGAAGGCCACTTCTCCTTTTGGGCGCTCTTTTGATAATAGTAGGCGTCCAGTTTGTCGGTATGGGCCTCATTGGAGAGATGCTTGTAAGGGTGTATCATGAGAGCCAGAAAAAACCCATATATGCAATAAAGAAGATACTTGGTCCGGGAAAATAAAATAAATAAGGCAATCAAAAAAATAGCGATACTTATTGCAAAGCTTTCTGTAAGCACTGTCCTCTTTTATTTTCTCCTTTCAAAGGTTGGCACGCAGACAATTATTAACAATATGAAGATGCTAAATCCAGCAACCTTTATTGCAGCCGTAGGAATGTATATAACAGCAATCTATCTTTCTTCCAAGAGATGGAATTTACTTATAACTCAGGATATGAGGGCAAAAAGGCTCTTTTCTCTATATATGATAGGGTCATTTTTCAATGCCTATATGCCGGGAATAATAGGAGGAGATGCAGTAAAGGCATATTATCTAAGTAAGATGTTGAAAGAAGATAACCCCACATCTTGCACCTCTCAATCTCCTCTCTCAATTGCCATTGCCTCTGTGTTTATGGACAGATACATAGGCTTTTCTGCCCTTCTATCCATCAGTATTATAGCCTTTCCCTTTGGATTTAATTATCTCGAAGGAACCCCTGTAAAATGGTTTATGCCTATCATTTTAGTTGCCTTTATATCAGGCAGCATCATTGTTTTTAAGTTCAGGCTTGGGGAGCGGGTGAAGTTTCTTTTTAGGATATACGAATACTTCCAGATTTACAGCAGAAAAAAAGGAGTTTTGCTCAAGGCGTTTTTATATTCTCTGGTTATCCAGATTTCCGGCATTATCGCCATTTATATTTTATCAAAGGGTATTTCTATGAATATCTCGTTTCTGTCTCTTCTGATCTTTGTTCCGATTATTATTCTGATTTCCTTTATTCCTGTATCCATATCAGGGATTGGCTTGAGAGAAGGGGCATTTGTCATATTGTTAGGGACAATAGGAGTGCCTTCGGATCTGGCAATGACCCTGTCCATTCTCTGGTTTTTATCGGTGGTAGTTGCAAGTTTGTGGGGACTTTTTGAGTATTTAAGATTCAAGGCAGTGCTTGGCGGAGAGGTAAAATAGTAGTCTCTTCAGATCCTTTAAGTTGTTTTGAAATGTATATGTTTCGTAATATTCCTTTAGTCCAATGAGCAATGCCTTATCAGTGAGATTGAGATTGTATTTTTCTATGACGTTATTTCCAATAAACTCAATATCTTCTCTCCTCTCCCTCAATGGCGGAATATAAATACTTACAGGCTTTAAGACGCGTAAAAGCCTTTCTGAAAACCTTCCCTCCTTTGCCTCTTCAAAGATATTCTTTTTTGATGTAATAAAAAACCTGACATCGAAGAATGCAGGATGGGTTTCCCCTATTTTGTAGAATTCATCTCTGCAGAATATTTCTGCGAGCTTGTCCTGTAGGCTCAGAGGGATTTTGTCTATATCTTTAAGCAGTATGGTTCCTCCGTTTGCAAGCTCTAAAGCGCCTTTGTGCTTTTCTTTTCCTAAAAAACCTCCCTTTGCTCCAAAAAGTTCTAATTCGAGGATTTCGCTGTCCAGTGTCCCGCAGTAAATGGATAAAAAGGGCTTTGTCTTCCTGGGATTATCAGGACGACGGTGAAGGGCAACAGCCAGCAATCGTTTTCCAACACTGGTTTCTCCATATATGAAGATGTTTTTTTCTTCCTGATTTGCGGCATATATTTTCTCAAGGGAATTTTTCAGAGGCTCTGATTTTGTTAGGAAGCTTATTCCATGAAAGTGATAATCTTCTGCACTGACCATGAATTTTTCTGACAGATCCTCGACCTTGAATTCTTTGCACACATACTCAAATCTTTCTACGATGTCTGCAAGCAATTCCTCAACCTCGTTTTCGGGTATTTTGAAATACCTTTTGCTCATCTCCCTGAACTTCTCCTGCGCTTCAACGACAGCAGGAAAAAGGATTGCCCTTGCTGCAGACTCGCTAACGTCCATTAGCTGAAAAAGTTGGTATGATTTGTATGCTACAGAGAACTTCGAAGGATGGTCCGAATAGTCCTTTCTCTGCCCATCACGGGTAAATATGGTGGTCATGAGACTTACTGTATCCCTGTAAACCTTGGGTGCAGTCACGTGTTTGTCTAATTGTTCCAGAAGGTTTGTCTTGAACAATCTTTCTTCTATAAAGATTTTATGTTCTATAGGGACTCTGAGCAATAAGTCGCAAATTTTTTTATGTTTAGGATGCCTTGCATACATAAATAAAATCCCGATGCATGGCATAATGCCTGCAAAAAATGCCTCTTCGTCCTCTGCGATGTTTGCACTCTCGTTTATAATGGATGCCGCCTCTCCAGCCAGAACTGAATAGCACCATAGCAGCATATATTCTTCATCGAGAAAGTGGTCCTGCTGGAGTATGTGATTTTCGAGCCCCTCTGCCCCGATTAGCGATATGGCCTGAGATATGGATGTTATTTCTGCCCTTGTAGTAAGGGCATTAACATTTTGAAGAAGAGAAAAATACAAGCCCGGGTCATATTTGATCAGCCTCGAAACTTTTTGCAAAGGCTCATTTTCATTCTCAATAATAGAGTGAAGGGAGATTACTGTATGTTCGAAAACAGGGATACTCATTAATGTTATAATAATCGATTAATGTATAAAGAGCAAGACGTTGATGTGATTGTCATAGGTGCAGGTCATGCAGGATGCGAGGCAGCCCTTGCATCTGCCCGTCTTGGTATGGAGACATGCATCTTTACCATTAATATAGACACCATAGCACAGCTTTCGTGTAATCCAGCTATTGGAGGCCTTGCAAAGGGGCATCTCGTGCGTGAAATCGATGCCCTTGGCGGCGAGATGGCAAAGATTACAGATATGTCTGGAATCCAGTTCAGGATGCTGAATCTTTCAAAGGGTCCTGCTGTCTGGTCTCTAAGGGCTCAGGTAGACAGGGTTCTCTACAAGAATAACATGAGACACTCCCTCGAAAGGCAGGAAAACCTTGTCATAAAACAGGGCATGGTGGAAAAGATAGTGGTTGAGGACAACAGGGTTAAAGGTGTTATTACATCGCTCGGTGTTTTTTATGGTGCACGTGCGGTGATTGTCACTACAGGCACATTTTTAAAGGGGCTAATGCATATAGGCCTTGAGAGCTTTCAGGCTGGAAGGGCTGGAGAATTCCCATCCATGGGGTTGGCGGATTCTTTAAGGGACTTAGGTCTTAAGATGGGAAGGCTGAAAACAGGCACTCCGCCGAGACTTGATGCGAGGAGTATCGATTTTTCAAAAACCACACCTCAGTATGGCGATGACCCGCCGCTGCCATTTTCTTACTCTACAGGAAAAATAACAAATCCGCAATTACCGTGTTATATAACATACACTAATAAAAAAACCCACGATATAATCCTCGAAAACCTCGACAGATCACCACTTTACAGCGGGAAGATAAAGGGTATCGGTCCGAGGTATTGTCCATCCATAGAGGACAAAGTCGTGAGGTTTTCTGAAAAAGAAAGGCATCAGATATTCTTAGAGCCTGAAGGCTTTAAGACAACAGAATATTATGCAAATGGAATATCCACAAGCCTTCCATATGATGTTCAGGTAAAGATTGTGAGGAGCATAGAAGGATTGGAGAATGCAGAAATCATGAGGCCGGCATATGCCATCGAGTATGACTTTGTCTATCCAACACAACTAAGGCATACCCTTGAAGTTAAGGCTATAGACGGGTTATTCCTTGCAGGACAAATAAACGGGACATCAGGCTATGAAGAGGCTGCTGCACAAGGGATAATGGCTGGTATCAATGCATCCCTGAAATTAAAGGGCAAAGATTCCATTGTTCTTGGAAGGGACGAGGCTTACATAGGCGTACTGATAGATGACCTTGTAACAAAAGGAACCATCGAGCCTTACCGGATGTTCACTTCGAGGGCAGAGTATAGACTTCTCCTCAGACATGATAATGCAGATTTCAGATTGATGGATAAGGGATACAGCATTGGTCTTGTGTCTGAAGATGTCTATGAGAGATTTAAAGAAAAAAAGAGGTTACTGTTTGGCGAAATTGAAAGGCTTAAAAAAGTGCGTATTAAACCTTCTGATGAAATTAGCGATACACTCTCAGCCCTCGGAACAACTGCAATAAGTGAAGATACTGCTTTGGATAAGATACTTAAACGGCCTGAGATAAGATATGATTTTATAAAAAAATTCTCTCCTGCTCCTGAGGCTTTAACGCCAGAAATTGAAAGCCTTGTGGAAATAAGTGTCAAGTACGAAGGTTATATTCAGAAACAACTGGAGATGGCAGAAAGATTAAAAAAACTTGAATCTAAAAAAATACCAACAAATTTTAATTATAAAGCAATTCCGGGACTATCAAAGGAAATTGTGGAAAAGCTATCAGAAATCCAGCCCGAGACAATCGGCCAAGCAAGTAGAATACCTGGAATCACGCCTGCTGCAATATCAATAATATTGGTTTCGGTGGAGAGGCATTGGAAAGAGAAAAACTCCTGATAAACGGTCTAAAAGAGTTAGGCATTGAGCCTTCTGATACCATTATTAGTCGATTCGACAAATATCTCTTTGAGCTTAAAAAATGGAACCGCGCTTATAACCTGACCGCCTTAAAAAGCGATGAAGATATAATAGTTAAACACTTCTTCGACTCTCTCTTGTATCTCAAGGTCATGCCGGAAGGACAATGGAATATTTGTGACATAGGCAGCGGTGCAGGTTTTCCAGGAATACCGATGGCCATCGTGAGACCAGAGCTTAATATTGTCCTTATTGAGCCATCAAGAAAGAAGTCAGCATTTTTGAGGCATATAAAGAGAACCTTTATACTTAATAATGTCGAGGTGCTGGAGAAAAGGGTAGAGGATGTTAAAGACAGGTTTTTTGATATTGCTGTAACCAGAGCCCTTTTCAGTATCAGCGACTTAATAGAAAAGGCAGGGCATGTTTTAAAAAAAGATGGTTTTTTTGTATTGAACAAAGGGCCAAAGTTTGAGGATGAAATTAAGTGTCTTCTTGACAATGTTAAATTCGAAGTTATTTCAGTCGCTTTGCCATACGCCCTTTTACAAAGAAATTTAATAAAAGTTAAAATTTCTGGTTCATCTCCAAAATAGTTGTTGCAAATGCTCACTGATTACCAAGCTATTTGCAACTAAGTTAAGCAAGTATATATGTCAGGCACGGCTCAAAGACTTTAAAAAGTGCTGTTTCAAGTGTATTATAGAAGATAATAAATGCATCACGCATCAAGTATCCAATGTAGTAGATGACGGATTCAAGATAAATGTTAATACAAGTGCGTGGTTTAAAGTCTTTTCGCCGCACCTGACATATATTTTCGCTTAATTTGGGTGCAACTAAGTGGGAGATGAACCAAATTTCTTTAATAAAGGGTGGTAGAGATATATAGCTAGTTCTGCTAACTTTTTGAAAAGCAAAGCTTATTGTCCATATAGATTGACCCCTTGACATTAATAGCAGAAGTTGCTATTCTATTCCTAAAAGATGTTCTTTGATCATGCCTTTCTCTGCAGTACCTTAAGGCTTAGGTGAGCTGAGGGAACAATAAGAGTACGGGAGCCAGTGAGTAAGTGTAGTGATGCACGCCCCAAACGCCAATGATTTGGAAGTGCGGGGAAGCCTAAACACTTACCAAGGTACCCACTTAGAAAAAAGCCTCTGTGAGCTCAGGCCAAAGGTGCTGTGGGGACTTTTGTTCTTTGAAAACTACTGGTAGATTCTGTCAATGAATTTTGAGTTTTCAGGAAAACTATTGAGAGTTTGATCCTGGCTCAGAACGAACGCTGGCGGCGTGCCTAACACATGCAAGTCGAACGGGGTTATTTTCTGTAGCAATACAGGGGATAACTTAGTGGCGGACGGGTGAGTAACACGTAGTT
>CALGPO010000080.1 GCA_937960465.1 uncultured bacterium | reverse complement strand
GTTTCAGTTCCCGTCATGACGGGAATATCCATAGACAATGTAGATAAATGTAGGGGCAACCCTCGCAGTTGCCCTCAAAAGGGCAGGGGCAAGCCGTGCCCCTACTCCTGCACATTGGATACTTGATGGATGATGCATCCGTTATCTTTTATATACACATGAGCAAGCACTTTTTAAAGTCTTGTAGCAGTGCCTGTCTGCGTGCAACGCACAGGCAGGCCTGCCTTACAAAATCGCTCAACTTAGATGAAGAATTTTATCAAATTATGTCGGCATTGCACCATAATCCGAGATAAGCCAAAAAACTATACCTTAAAATCACTACTTATTCGAATGCTTAATGTGTTAAAATAAATATGAAGAAGAGAAAGACCCTGTTAATAGGATTAACAGGGTCATTTGGAAGTGGTTATACAGAGACTGCAAGATATAAGGAAAGCAGGAGAGAGGCAATGAAGATTTATACATCAAATAATCTTTTCAGGTTTCTTGTCATGTCAGTTCTCATTCTATTTCCAGCCCTGCTAATAGCAGGCGAATACATCATAAAAAAAGGCGATACTTTATGGGATATTTCCGAGGAAAAAACGAAAGACCCGTTCCAGTGGAAAAAGATATGGAAGGCAAATCCGCACATTAAAAATCCTAATCTCATTTTCCCTGGGCAGAAACTGAACATTCCCAGCGAGGTTGTAGAAAAGCAAAAAGAGGAAATACAGGAAGAAGTTGGAGTTGTTTCTAAAAAGGCAGAAAAAGAAATAATCCCTGTAAAAATCACGCACAAAAAGATAACAGCACAAAAGAAAAATTATCTCACTTCAAGGAAAATCCTCTTACAGGGTGGTTACATTTCAGATGATATAAAAGGTGTAGGTAAAATATATGGGTCGCCTCAGAGAAAAACACTCCTTGGTCGTGGAGATTATGTGTATATAGAAACTGACAGACCTGCAAACATAAATGACAAATTCTACATAATAGGCAAACCTGAAAAGGTAATACATCCTATAACAAAGAATGATGTCGGCTATCTTGTTCGCATTAATGGCGTAATAGAAGTAGTGGGAGAAGACAACGGAAACAAAGAGGCATTAGTCATTGAATCATACAATGAAATAGCAATTGATGATATGCTTATGACTTTCTATCCTGTGGAAGTGTCTGTGGAACCTGATAAGGAGAGACGGCCTGCTGTCAATGGGAATATTATAAGGCTGTGGGATAAATACAATATGAGTGGTGTTGGCAGTACAGTTTATCTCGATAAAGGGGCATTGGACGGCATTGAGATTGGAGATATGTTTAATATCATTTCCAGCGAAAAACCCCATATTCCTCTTGGAACAGCACGGGTAATAAGCATCAAAGATAAGACTTCCGTGGCTTTATTAATAAAGGCATTAAGCGAAGTTAAAGCTGGCGATCTATTCAGAAATTAAGAAGGGCTGCTTAAAGCAGCCCTTCTTAATTAAGTGGTGAGTATCTTTAATGCCCTTAGTCTGCTTGGGTGCTTCAGTTTCCTTAGTGCCTTTGCCTCTATCTGCCTGACACGCTCTCTCGTTATCGAAAGATACCTGCCGACCTCTTCAAGTGTGTGATCTCTGTCAACGCCAATGCCGAATCTCATCCTTATCACAGTCTCTTCCTTTGGTGTCAAAGTCCTTAATACCCTCTGGATCTGCTCTGAGGTCTCTATCCTTTCAGCATCTGAGTAAGGAGAAGGGCTTGTTTTATCACCTATAAAATCTTCAAGCTCTGTGTCTTCATCTCCAATAGGGGTTTGCAGTGCTATAGGGTCCTGGATAGCCCTGAACACCTCTTCAACCTTTCTTACAGGCACAACAAGCTTCTTACCAATCTCCTCATTAGTCGGCTCCCTTCCAAGCTGCTGTGTGAGTTCCCTGGAAGCCTTCGTAACACGGTTATAGAACTCCATCATATGCACAGGAACACGGATTGTTTTGGTCTGATCAATAAGCGCCCTCGTAATAGCCTGTCTTATCCACCATGTTGCATATGTACTGAACTTAAAACCCTTTTCATATTTAAACTTATCAACAGCCTTCATAAGACCGATGTTTCCTTCCTGAATAAGATCAAGAAGAGGCAATCCTCTGCCAACATAGTTCTTTGCAATATTGACTACCAGTCTGAGATTCCTCGTTATAAGCTCATTCTTCGCCTCGGTCACAAGATACCTCGCCTTTGATATCCTGTTCCATATGTCTTTTAACTCATCGACCTTTATCCCAGCCTCTGATTCTATTCTTTTATATTCAGCCTGTACCTCTTTTAAGAGTAACTCTAATTTCTTAGTGTTCTGCCCTTTTTTCTTTTTTTCATTTATAGCTGCCCTCAACCCCTTCAGATTGCCATATTTTTTTATTTTTTTGTCTGCATCTTCAACAAGTTCCATTAATTCTTCGATCCTCGAAAGGGTCTTTATGAGGGCTTCATCAACCTTCTCTTCTTCTGTTAAAAGGTCCTCTTCCTCTTCTTCTCCTTCTTCAGAATCGCTCATTTCTTTTATCCTATTATAGAGGGGCAGACTCGATATTGTTTCCTTTATTATTTCCCTTCCTTCCTCAAGCTTTTTTGCAAGCTCTGTTTCCTCATACTTTGTGAGGATAGAAATATCACCCATAGAATTAAAATAGGCCTGAACAAGGTCCTCAGCACGCTCTACCTCTTCTGCCTCTTCCTCTATTTCTTCCTCTGCTGGTACACCCTCTTCGTAATCAACAACCTTAACACCCATGTCACTGAGGACATCCATGAGATCTTCCAGTTCATCAGGCGAAAAAAATTCAGACGGCAGTGCCTCATTTATTTCGTCGTATGTGAGGACGCCGCGCCTCTTTCCAAGATTTACAATTTCCTCAAAAATATCTCTTTCTTTCATTGACTTACACCTAACCCCTTTGCATGCAAAAAAAATTAAAGAAAGGAAACCCTTTCTTTAATTATATAATGCAATTTATGTAATGCAATAGAAAAATTTGACAAGATATGGGAGAGGGAATAAGTAAGGTCAAGGCACACGGTCTATTAGTACTGGTAAGCTGAACACATTACTGTGCTTACACCTCCAGCCTATCAACGTGGTAGTCTACCACAGACCTTTAG
>CALGPO010000079.1 GCA_937960465.1 uncultured bacterium | reverse complement strand
CCTATTTTGCCGATAGAACTTGAAAACCTTTATTCTATCAGTCATTGCGAGCACCCGAAGGGTGCGTGGCAATCTCATTGCAAAAAGGCGAGATTGCTTCGCTTCGCTCGCAATGACGGCTTTCTATCGGCAAATCAGGGTGTGCATCAAAGCCTTTATTTACAAAGTCTTTGCTTTTTATGCATATTAGAAAACTATTAACGCCTTTACCTAAGATAGATAGCAATGTAGCCTGTCTGCGTGCAACGCACAGGCAGGTAGGTGACGGATTCAAGATGATATTTTACAATGTTCTAAAGTGTAAAGTCTTTTCAGCACACCTGCTGCTATATGCTATCAATACTTACGTAATTCAAGATGAGTAATCTCCAAAAACTACTCGACATTATGTCGGCCCTTCGTTCTGAGAACGGATGTCCGTGGGATAAGGAGCAAACGAGGGAATCCTTAAAGCCTTTTTTGATAGAAGAGACTTACGAGGTGCTTGAGGCTCTCGATGAAGATGACCCAGAAAAGATAAAGGAAGAGCTTGGAGACCTCTTATTTCAGATTGTTTTTCACTGCCAGGTGGCAAGGGAGAGGGGCGAGTTTGATATAGATGATGTGATTAAAAAAATTAGCGATAAGATGATAGCGAGACATCCGCATGTTTTTGGCGGGGAAAAATTCGAGACATCCGAAGAAGTTTTAAGGCAGTGGGAAGAAAGGAAAAGGGAAGAAGGAAAGCTTAAGGAATCAGTCCTCGAAGGCATTCCCAAGGAACTTCCCTCCCTTCTCAGGGCGCAGAGGCTTCAGGCAAAGGCAGCTAAAGTAGGATTTGACTGGAAGCGCGTGGAAGATGTGATGGAAAAGCTGGATGAAGAATTGAAAGAGTTCGGAGCAGCTTTGAAAAGCAAGAGCCAGAAAGAGATAGAGGATGAACTCGGAGACGTATTTTTTGTCCTCGTGAATGTTTCGAGGTTTGTCGGGGTTAATCCCGAAAATGCCTTGAGAAAGACAATCAGCAAATTCATCTCCCGCTTCCGTTATATCGAAATGAAGGCAGCGGATGCTGGCAAAAACCTGTCGGACATGACCATGGAAGAAATGGATGTATTGTGGGACGAGGCAAAAAAACAGTAAAAAGCGGAAAAGGGGACGGTTCTAATTAAATGAGTTATTTTGGCAACGAATCAAAAAATTTAAGAAAAAGCGGTGCGGCTATCGAGAAAAATAGAACCGTCTCATTAAATTCACATTAATTTCTGGTAAAATGAAGCGATGAGTAAACATGAGAAACTCTTGTTTAAGATTCTTAGTGGAACATCAGATGCAAATATTCATTTCAAAGACCTATGCGACTTTCTGAAAAACTTGGGTTTTGAAGAACGGATAAGAGGCAGCCATCATATCTTTAGGAAAGAAGGGGTAATTGAAAAGATTAATTTACAGCAGGACAAAGATAAGGCAAAACCATATCAGGTGAAACAGGTAAGAAATGTTATTCTAAAATATAAATTGGGAGGGAAAATTAATGTACAAATATAAAATTATAATTTACTGGAGCAGTGAAGATGAAGCTTTTATAGCAGAGGTGCCTGAACTTCTCGGGTGTATGGCACATGGTAGCACTCCAGAGGATGCTTTAAAAAATGCTAAAGAAGCGATTCAATTGTGGATAGATACAGCAAAGGAATTCGGCGATGTAATCCCCGAACCAAAAGGCAACAAACTTATTTTGGCTTGACAACAGTAATTTTCCCTTTGACATTTTGAATTGGCTCATGTTATAAAATTGCATCCCTATGCTTTGTCGTGGGATTCAGCAAATCCTGAATTTAATTCAGGGTAAAAAAAGGAGGTTTTAGTAGTATGGCTTTTGAAGGAAAGGTAAAGTGGTTCAACGAATCCAAGGGTTTTGGCTTTATCCAGCAGGATAACGGACAGGATGTCTTTGTGCATTACTCTTCAATTGCAGGTAATGGTTTCAAGACATTAGCCGAAGGTCAGAGAGTTCAGTTCGACATCGTTGAAGGCGACCGCGGACCAAAGGCTACAAACGTAGTAAAAATCTAACCAGATCAGGGCCCGTCATCGGGCCCTTTCAATTATCTTAACCTTAATGTTACATAGACAACAAGGACCAACATGCTTCAAAGCCTTTACAAGCGACAGGAAACCGTATTCATGCAGAGTATAAATGTTTTAACAGAGGATTGAATCCAATGCTGAATACGATATGGTGGTATGAAAATCTTATAAGGTGTCGCAGGCAAAGTCTTTTACGCATGTTAGTCCTTGCTGTAATCTGTGATTTTATGCAACTGCAAGGTTAATAATAAATTATGCGTTTGCCGGAATGGATTAAAACAAAGGCATCAGGACTTCATGGCACAAAGACCCTTTTGAGAAACCATGGCCTTTCTACGGTATGCGAAGAGGCGAGGTGTCCGAATAAGGGGCATTGTTTCTCAAAACCCACTGCGACATTCATGATACTGGGAGATCATTGCACAAGAGACTGTGGCTTTTGTTCCGTGAAGTCCGGCAGTCCATCATTTGTGGATGCTGAAGAGCCTGAAAGAGTTGCAGAGGCTGCATATGAGATGGGACTAAGATATGTGGTTATCACATCTGTCACAAGGGATGACTTGCCTGATGGAGGGGCATTGCAGTTTGCAGAAACCATTAGAGCTGTAAAGAACAAACTCTCTGATACAAAGGTGGAGGTGCTTACTCCTGATTTTAGAGGAGATGTGAATTCTTTAAAAACTGTACTCGATTCAGGGCCTGATGTATTCAACCATAACATGGAAACAGTAAAAAGGCTTTATGATGTAGTGAGACCCCAGGCCGATTATGAATGTTCCATCAATGTATTGAGGAATGCAAAAAAAATAGCACCAGATATTAAGACAAAATCAGGTCTGATGCTCGGATTCGGTGAGACTGTGGATGAGGTTGTCGAATTATTAAAAGACTTAAGAGGTATAGGGTGCGATTTTTTGACGATAGGACAGTACCTAAGACCTTCAAAAAAGAACCTGCCTGTTGTAGAATACATAAGACCGGAGGTATTCGAGGAACTTAAGGAAGCAGCCCTCGAATTGGGGTTCGAATTTGTCGCATCTGGACCGCTGGTAAGAAGCTCGATGAATGCAGAGGATATGTATAGGAGGGTTCATTGACCCAGGTGACATGGAGTTTTCCTGTCTTTCCAACTTTAACTGGTAAAACTAGTTTACATAAATGTTATAACACAAATTCTTAGTAGGAGGGTGATATGGAGACTATATTGACAGGGCCGTCTGAAGTCACAATTACAGGCAATATCAAGACTATCGAGGATTATCTCGATATAAAAAAAGTGATGAAGAAAATGATAGAAGAAGGGGTTGATTCTATATCAATAAAAATTCCTGATTCGGCATCTATAACCTCCGCGCTTATAGGTTTCCTTTTGAGGCTTGTCCATGAAGACAGGGTTAAGCTTTCGGTATATGTGAGGAACGATAAATTATTTAACCTTTTTGAGGTTATGAATCTGATAACGATTTTTAATGTAAAAAAGATATAGGGGGAAGCCATGATAGGCATAGTGGATAAGATATTAGCTATCGGAATAAAGAAAAAGGTATTGGGTGGATATGCTTTTATGAGCCTTTTGATATTCAGCATTATTGGGTTTATAGGCATTCATGCCTTTAAGATTAAATCCTATTATGACTTTTTAAACAACATGAACAATGAGGTGCAGCTTATAAATCAGCTTAAGGGCGCTATTGACGGCGCAAGGGCGGCATTTTTGCTGATGGCTCTTACAAAAAACCCTAAGATTAGAGATATTCAGGAAGGCGTGATGGCCTCTCATATAAAGACAATTGAGGAGAACCTTGCAAAACTCAAAGATGGTATGTATAAAGAAAAAATAGGAGAAATTGAGAAGGTATTGGTTCCATTTAATGAAACGCTTTTAAAGGAAATTATTCCCCTGATTAAAGAAGAAAAGATTGATGAAATGATTAGTGTTCTGGGAAGGGTTCAGGCGCCGAGGGCTAATGTGTTTTTAAAGATTGCTAACGAGATTACAGAAGATTCAAAAAAAGAATTCACCCTCACCATGAATAGAATAAACAGGGAAATTAAAACTGCTGTGGTTACTGTAATTGCTTTCACACTGATAACATTCTCTATTGCCTTTGTATTTTCATTCTGGTTTATCAATAAATATATTGTTGGAGATTTGCTCCACATTGAACACGCTGCTGATAGGCTTGCCGCGGGGGACCTTATGGTTAAAATAGAGCCTAAAAGCAAGGATGAGTTTGGAATACTTGGCGCTAAGCTTAATGAGACGGTTGGCAGATTTAATCATATAGTAAATAACATTATCAATGCATCGGGGAAAATGGTTTCTGCAGTTGGTATATTAAAGAATATGGCTGAAAAGGCGATAGAAGGCACTAAGGAGCAGTTTTATCAGGCATCACTTATATCTGATTCTGCTGATAAGATGATCAAGACTATAGTCAACATAGCAAATGATTCAACTGGCGCAAAAGAAAGCACTTTGGTAGGCATGAATACAGCACAAAAAGGCAAAGAAATTGCTGATACAGCGGTCGAGACAGTTGAAAGAGTAAATCAAACTACTGGCGAATTGTCTTCTCTTGTAGAAAATTTAACAAAACATGTTGGGGATATAAGTGGAATAGCAACTGTAATCAAGGATATAGCAGACCAGACAAACCTTCTCGCATTAAATGCAGCTATAGAAGCTGCCCGCGCAGGCGAGCAGGGAAGGGGATTTGCAGTAGTTGCCGATGAAGTTAGAAAGCTTGCCGAAAAGACTATTAAAGCAACAGTTGAGATTGCGGATAAAATTACCTCTATCAGGACAGAATCTGAGCGGACAACAGTTTCTATGTCAAAGGCATCTGAAGAGGTGGAGAAAGCCACAGGGTATATAAGAAATGTAGGAGACGCCCTTCAGTCTATAGTAGAGGCGATTAGGCATGCAAATGAAGATGTTGCAACTATCTCGGCTGCAGTTAGTGAACATTCAGCCGGTTCTCTGGATGTGTCAATGAATATAGAAAAAACTCTTTCAGTGTCAAAAGATATGGAAAAAATGGCAAACTCTTTGTTGGATGAGATAACGGCTATAACATTAATAGCTGAGGAGTTAAAGGCATCTAGTGCACGATTCCGCACAGCATAATAGACGGACGAGTGCTTATCTCTGCCTGCTTTCAGAGGAATTGAGGAAAGAGGCTGAGGATATAGCATCGAAGATGACATAATATATACTTGCTTAACTTAATTGCAGATAGCTTTATAATCCAACTATTGGGTAGATGAACCATTATTGCTTTTATGTCGGTGTTTGCCCATACTCTATGATATTGACTATATCCTCGCTCGGCTTTGGAAGCCCTGCCAGCTTCCATGCTGTGAGCGGATCCATAAACTGCTCATTGATACAGTTTTTGGGCTGATTCACGTTTTTGCATACGGCATTTAGAATAGGGAAGAAGTTGTAATTCCTGTAGTACTCTCTGATGAATTTCAATATATCCAGTTTTTCCTTTGTGAGTTCTTCGACACCTTCTCTTTCTGCCAGTGCACATGCAACCCTCTCATTCCAGTCATTGAAATTAACAAGATAGCCCTCATCATCAACATTGATCTTTAAACTTCCATATTCGATTACAGGCATTTTGCACCTCCTGAAATTTATTTCTTTTCTTCAAAATTCTTGATGAACTGCCCTACCTGTACTCCGAGATAAACGCACTTTATATTATTCATGCAATCATCGGCATCCTTCTTTTCAAGATGGGTTGTTAGTTTTTGACTCCCCTTTTCAAATTTCACGATATAGGCATTTTTTTCTTCATCAAATGTCAAACCTACGGAGATACCGTACTGTGAAATTTCCGGGTACATCTCTAATATCTTATCTTTTAATGCAACAATCGTGTATGCCATAAAAACCCCCTTTCTTACTTGAATCTTGCTTCTGCAGCGCTCCAGTTGATGTTTTTAAAGAATGCCTCGATATAATCAGCCCTCTTTAGGCCATAGTCTATCATAAATGCATGCTCGAATGCATCCATTATCAGTATTGGATTGCAGCCTGCAGGGTGCGACACATCATGCTCATTTATCCAAAAGTTTATAAGTCTTCCATCTGTAATATCCTGATAAAGCACTGCCCATCCGATACCTCTCATTGTTCCAGTTGCCTTGAAGTCTTTTTCCCATGCCTCATAGCTTCCGAAGTCTTCAGCTAATTTTTTTGCAAGCTTTCCGTCTTTGTTTATTCCGCCTTTGCCGCCTAAATTCTCAAAATAATATTCATGAAGCCTCATCCCGTTAAATTCCCAACCAAGTCTCCTTTTTAGTTCTGCAAACTCAGGAATCCCTGCTTTCCCTTCCTTCAGCATTGCATCGAGGGTATCCAGCACCTTGTTTGTGTTAGTCACATACCCCTGATACAATGTGAAATGATTCTTGAGAAGGGTTTCGCTGAATCCCTCCATGCCTATCAGTTTCGAATAATCCTTTGTTGTGTAAGCCATTGTCTTAACCTCCTTCTAATATCTCTCAAATCTTACAAACTCATCAATATCCCTTCTGAATGCCCTCGGAAGAAGTTTTATACCTGTCCTCAAATAACCAACTGCTATAATCATTGGAATAATCTTATTAGGAGGGATATTGAACTCCTTTTTTATACATTCCTCATCAAACCCGTCCATTGGATGAGTTTCGAGTCCGAGCCCCTTTGCAGCAATCATGAGATTCATTGCAAACAGGGATGTGTTTTTTACTGCGAATATCTTTCTTTTTAAACTGTCTGCCGGGCCGTAAAGATTGTTTGCCATGCCTTTATATGTCTCTCTCATATCCGGTTTCATGTATCCAAGCTCCTGCCAGCTGTCGAGCATCCTGTCTATGTTTTCTTCCATTGCATCCGGGTCGGCGACAAGGATTAAAACTACAGATGCATCCTCAACTTTCGGCTGATTGAATGCACACTGTTTCAATATCTTTTTTTTCCCAGGTTCTTTCACCACCACCACTTTCCATGGCTGGAGGTTAAAAGATGATGGCGAAAGGTTTGCAATCTCAAGCAATTCTTTTAACTTATCATCCATGATATCTTTGCCTGCCTCAAAGAAATTTATGGATCGCCTTTCTTTGATTGCCTGAATCGCATCCATAATTACCTCCTGAATTATTCCCCTGTTATTTCCTCAACCTCTTCTTTTCCGTGTTCCAATTCTTTCTCCTGTTCTTTGTCAAGCCTTAGCAGCATGGTTTGGAATTCTCCAACATGCGTTTTCTCTTCCTTTGCTATGTCTAAAAGAATTTTTC
>CALGPO010000078.1 GCA_937960465.1 uncultured bacterium | reverse complement strand
GCGACACCTTATAAGATTTTCATACCACCATATCGTATTCAGCATTGGATTCAAGTCTCTGTTAAAACATTTATACTCTGCATGAATACGGTTTCATGTCGCTTGTAAAGGCTTTGAAGCATGTTAGTCCTTGCTGTCTATACAGCACATTAAGTTTAATTCATAGAATGATGCTTTTTGTACTCCCTTATCAACTCTGCTATCTTATCCTTTTTATAGAGCTTTTCTTTTTTAATCCTGTGCACTTCGACTTCTTCTTCAGGTGTAAGGTAGGGTTTTTTGTTAAATTCTAATAATTGGCTATCAAGTTCTCTGTGTTCTTGATAAATGCGTCTGAACTCCTCGTTTTCCCTTTTTAAGGCTTCTACGACTTCTTCTTCTCTCATGACAGCCTCCTTCGGGCATAAGGGAGACTTTCGTCCCCCTTATAAAAACCCCCTATTTTAAAATTAGAATTCATTGACATAATTTTACAACAAACTCATAAAAAAAGCATTACCCCTCTTTAGAAAAAAGAGTAGCAAGCATATTATAAAAGAAAAGAACTATAGAGAAAACTTCTATAAGGCCAAAGGCCACAGAAATGCCTCTGTATAATGCGGCTTCGGGCATGTTCATCTGCATTGTATAGAATAACAGCATCCCCACAAGACCGATATTGGCGAGATAGAACTGCACTTCGCCCATTTTTACGCTCTTTAACCTCTTTCCTGCAAATCTCGGCAGTATGTGGTAACCTACCCCATATATCATCATGGATACCCATCCCAGCATATTAAGATGCGAATGGATAAACCTGAGATAAAGATAGGAAGGATTGGCAAGCATAACAACCCCGAAAAATGCTGCCATTACTAAATACACGATGCTCATTACAATAAAGTTTCTTACGAATCTGTCCATAGCTTCCTCCTCATGGTTTATGATATTTTTAAAATAATAAAACAAATCCGTGTTTGACGCTATGACAGAAGTCATAAGAGATATATGACCATAACTCGTAATGAATCTTCTGAATACATGGATAGCAGGTGTGCCGAAAAGCCTTAAATAGCGATACCTTGGAGCCGAACCCTCCCGCCGCTTAAGGGCAACTTCAGTATCACCTTTTGCATTCAGCAGAAAAACAGGCAGAAAAATAATCTCATCGCATTATTTAAGGCTTTGAGCGCATACCTGCTATCCATGCTTATGGATTATGGATATGACCACCGTCATAAAATAAATGCCTGGTTTAGTGTATCTTAAAAATAAGAAAACTTAAAGAGGAGGCTGCAATGGAAGCAACAAAAAACAAGGTAACAAAGGATACTGTTATTGGGGAAATAATCAATGACCCAAATGCAAGGAAGGTCATCGAAAAATATTTCGGCAATGGATGCTTCACCTGTCCTGGCATAAAGGTTGAGTCTATCTCATTCGGCGCCATGATGCACAATGTCGATCCTGAAAAGGTAGTAAAAGAGATCAATGAACTGGAGAAGAACTAATATGTCAAAGGAGTCAGATGTAAAATCAGGGGGTTGTCGTAAGGGGGACGAAGTCCCCCTTACGCCCAAATGCTTTGTTTGCGGGACAACCGATAAAGATAGGGTTTACCTTCCCTGTTTTCATGCAGGGGAAGAAAAACTTGTCTGCGTCAGATGCCTTCCAATATTGATACACGGGGCACACTAAAAAGTAGGCTATAGGCGAAAGGCTAAAGGCTATAGGTTATGAGATCCTTTGCTATTAACTTTTATCTTTCGCCTAATCTTTACCTTAATGCTGCATAGACAGCAAGGACCAACATGCTTCAAAGCCTTTACAAGCGACAGAAACCGTATTCATGCAGAATATAAATGTTTTAACAGAAGGTTGAATCCAATGCTGAATACGATATGGTGGTATGAAAATCTTATAAGGTGTCGCAGGCAAAGTCTTTGAAGCATGTTAGTCCTTGCTGTAACCTTTGATTTTATGCAACTGTAAGGTTTACTTCCCAATATCTGGAGTAACCGGCGTAAGGGGTTTTATAGGCTTTATGCCAATATCAGGCTTTGCAGTATCCTTTTTTTGCTCCTGTTTAGCAGCAGGTTTTTCAACCTGTGTTTTTTTCACATCTTCAAGTTGAGAAGGCTGCGGGGGCTGCATAGCAGTGGGTGCTGCTGGCGGCTGAACCGGCTCCTGAACTTTAGGGGGCTGTTCAACCTTTGACTGAAGCAGTATTATGCTTATTCTTCTGTTTCGCGGGTCGTGGGGATCATCTTTTATTAACAATTCTGTGTCAGCATATCCTACAACCCTTGCAATCCTTACAGGATCTATACCATTCGCCTCAAGCTCCCTCCTTGCAGAAGATGCCCTGTCAGTAGAAAGCTCCCAGTTTGTAATTCTTCCTGTCTTTAAAGGCGAGGCATCCGTATGTCCTTCAACTGCAATCTTGTTAGGTAGATCTTTTATATTTTCACCCACTAATTTTAATATCTCCTTTGCACTTGGCGTAAGCTGTGCACTGCCGGGAAGAAACATAGATTTTCCTTCCAGATCAACAAGCTGTATCCTTACGCCGCCTTCAAAAATATCCACAACTGCCTGATCCCTCAATGCCCTTAACTTTTCTTCTATGGCCTTTTTCAGTTTTTCCTTCAGGTCCTCTGGGGAAAGGGATATTGTTCCCTCTCCGAAATCAAATGTCTTCATTTCATGTCCCTTCTCCAATACCTGCTGCTGCCCTTCCATCATAAATGACTGTCCTGCTTTTTCAAAAATGCTGAAATGCTTGAAATACTCTGACAAGGCAGCCCTCTTTTCTGGAGAAACCATTGCAAGGAGCCACATGAGCAGGAAAAAAGCCATCATTGCCGTAACAAAATCCGCATAAGCGACTTTCCATGCACCCCCATGATGTCCCTCATGTCCCTTTTTAATTTTCTTAATGATTATTGATTTTGATTTGTCTGCCATAATACCTATGCCCAACTACTTCTTCAGTCCTCTTATAGCTTCTTCGACCTCTACAAATGTGGGTTTCACATTGCCCGGTATAACCCTTCTGCCGAACTCCACTGCTATCTGAGGCGCTGCCCCTCCAACAAATGCCACCAGTGCAACCTTCAGGACATTTAAGTATTCCTTTTCCTCATTTGCAATATATTCTAAGTTTTTTGAAGCAGGTCCGACAAATCCATAACACATTAAAACACCCATGAATGTACCCACAAGAGCAGCGCCAATACTGTGTCCTAAAACCTCCGGAGGCTCGTTTATCTTGCCCATAGTAATAACAACACCCAGAACAGCAGCAACAATACCAAGACCCGGTAAAGATTCAGCAACATTAGCAACACTTTTTGATGGAATCATTAATTCTTCATGATGGGCATCAAGTTCTGTATCCAGTAATGACTCCAGTTCATGAGGGGCAATACTGGTCGTCATAACAGTCCTTAGGGTATCTGCAACAAGGTCTACTGCATGATGGTTTTTCAGAAACTTTGGATAGTTGCTGAAAATCTTGCTCTCGTGCGGATTATCCACATCCGCCTCTATGGAGACAAGACCCTCTTTCCTTATCTTGGAAAATATCTCACTCATTAACATAAGGACTTCCATATAATCTGCCTTTGAATATGCCTTGCCGCTCAGTATATTAAAAATACCACTGATAACCGCCTTTATAACCTTCATCGGAGAAGCAATTACAAAGCCTCCAATGGCAGCTCCGAAGATTATAACAACTTCAGCAGGTTGAAAAAGAACATGGAGATTGCCATGCTCCATGAGATATCCACCAATTACCGTGCCCAGAACAATAAAAGCACCTATTATCGCAAACATCTAATTACAGTTACCTCCTTTTTTCCCTGAGCATTTCCCTCTGTCTTCTGAAAACAAATTTGACTATCTCGTCCCTTATATCCTCATCCATTGCAATAAATTTAACGGCAATGGCATAGCTGTTTACCTGTTGCTCGACCTTTACTACCTCTCCATAAATATAAAGGGCAACTGGCGGCATCATGGGCAGCAGCATCTTTATTTCAAGGACATCTCCCTTATTGTATTTCTCTCTGGAATTGAATCCTAAACCGCCGCCACTGATATTGACCTGCGCAAAAGGAAGCGAACCAAAACCTTCACGCTGGAAAGTTAGCATACTAATAATCGAATCGAGTTTTGCATTCAGCATCTTCAACCAATCGGAAAGAAGCTTGTCTTCCACATCTGTCAAAGTCTGGAACTCTGCTAAAATGGTCTCTCCTGATATTTTAGACCTTATATTAGGCCGTTCTTCAGGAGGAACAACACGGACAGCAAAAGGCACATAGGCATCTACCCTTGAGAATTCCCTCATCCTCGCATACCTCTCATCATTTTGCATCTTCTCTCCCCTGTATTATAATAAAAATTAGGTAAGTGCGTTAATAGTCTTCTAATACGCATAAAAAAACAACAACTTTGTAAAGGCTTTGATGCACACCTGCTGCCATATATTGCGTAATTCAGGTTTAAAATACATAATTATTGGCTGCCCCCGATTACAAGCTCTACCCTTCTGTTTTTTGCCCTTCCATCCTCTGTTTCATTGCTTGCCAGCGGTCTATACTCCCCATAACCAGCAATAGAAAACCTGTTTGGATCAATTCCCTTTGTAATAAGGAAATACAAAATGCTCGCTGCCCTCGCTGTTGAGAGTTCCCAATTCGATGCATATTTACCACCTGATATTGGAACATTATCTGTGTGTCCCTCTATTACGATCCTGCCCGGTGCTGTATTAATAACCTTTGAAAGCTTCTCAAGCACGCCAAATGTCTCTTGTCTGATTTCAGCAGAACCAGAAGCAAAAAGCACTGCATCGGAAAATGTTACAACAACACCCCTCGGATCGGTCTTTACAGAAATCCCTTCAATGCCCTGTATATTTTTAGTTATATCCTGAACCAATGTCCTTGTTCTTTCTTCATATAATGGGATTGGTTCTTCTATCACTTTAAAAGCCTGTTTTAATGAGCCGGAAAAACTCTCGACCTTTGCCTTATCCATAGATGAAAGGGCGTAAAGGGCTGCAAAAAAGGTGAACATCAGGGTGATGAAATCAGCGTAAGATATCAGCCATCTTTCATGGCTTGGCCTCTCAAAATGCGTTTTGCGTCTTTTCCTCATTACTCACCCTTTTCATGTTCTGATAGAAATGCATTTAATCTCGTTTTAAGGAAGTAAGGATTCATGCCGCTCTCAACGCCAACAATGCCTTCTATAATCAACTCCCTGATAAATACCTCCTCTTTCACTTTATTCATTATCTTACGCGCCATCGGCAAAAATATAAGGTTTGCAGAGCCAACACCGTATATGGTTGCAACAAAGGCCACTGCTATACCGCTGCCTATCTTTGATGGGTCAGAAACATTCCTCATCACCTGAATAAGTCCCAGAACAGCTCCGAGTATTCCTATGGTAGGGGCATACCCCCCGGCAGCTCCCAATACATCGGCTGCATTTTTCATATTCTCTTCGTATGTGGCAATCTCCTGATAAAGCACATCCTTTATCATTGCAGGGGACATTCCGTCAACAACAAAGGTCAATCCTTTCCTCAGAAACGGGTTGTCTATGTTTTTGATGTCTGACTCAATGGCAATGAGGCCTGCTTTTCTTGCTTTAACGAGGATGCCAAGAATATCTTCTATTATCTCCGAAGGGGTATGGGACCTTGTCCCGAATACCATGCCGAGGGCTTTAAATGCATTTAATACATCCCTCATGGAAAAACTCAGAAGGGTTGCACCAAAGGTACCTCCAAAAACAATAAGAGCAGCAGCAGCCTGAACAAGATGGGCAGTATTACCGCCTTCGATAATGTTACCGACAACAACTGCACTTATGCCTAAAATAATGCCTAAAAACGCTGCGATATCCATTTAATAGATCTTCACCTTTTAAAAAATTCAAATAATCTATCACTTAAATTGAGCGATTCTATATTCAGGCCTGTCTGCGTGCAACGCACAGGCAGGCCTGCCTTACAAAATCGCTCAATTTAGATAAAATAAAGTTTTAGCATTGCAAAAATAATGCCTGAGAGCATGCCTATCTGTCCGAGCCAGAAAATGAACATCCATTTGATTAGTTCAGCTTTAATGCTCGCGATTTCTACCTTTAAATTTGCAATATCTTCTTTGGTTGCAAGCAGTTCTTTCTTTTTTTCTGTATCAGCTTCGATCGCTGTGTTTATAGCCTTTGTAATAGCTTTTGCCTGAGTTTCCGACAAATCTGCCGATAATATTTCATAAATCTTTAAAGTATCAACGCTCATAGATGGCTCCCTTATTTTTTACGGTTCATCTCCCATTTAGTTGCACCCAAATTAAGTGAAAATATATGTCAGGCCTGCCTTACAAAATCGCTCAATTTAGGTATTAATTAAAACATACCAATATTACAGCATTATTAATGTCAGGTTAAATTTTGGTGAAATCTCAGG
>CALGPO010000077.1 GCA_937960465.1 uncultured bacterium | reverse complement strand
TTGCAACAGCCACAAGCCTGGTACCCCCATGCTCATCATTCCAGGAGTAAGGACAAATGCACCGCCAGAGCCGATAAATCCGCTCACAAGGCCACCGACAAAACCTACCAGAAACAGGTAAGTGATATTCACTATATCAAGATTGATAAAATTTTACAAATTTTATTCGGGACACATCCTATATTTCTTGACAATGCATTTATAATTCCTAATAATACACTTGAAACAGCACTTTTTAAAGTCTTTGAGCAGCATCTGTCTGCGTGCAACACACAGACAGTCCTGACATATAATCTCTTAACTTAGTTGCAAATAGATTGATAATCAGTAAGCATTTGCAGCAACTATTTTGGAGATGGACCAAACAATAAAACCGCTTTCAATCCCTTCACTGCCCTTTCCGGTGAAGGATAAACAGGTATCTTCATCTTCTCAAGAAGGGAGATAAGCCTTTTTGCAACACCATTGGCAGGAATATGAAACACTACCGGTTTGTTTATATCCGTGATAGCACGCTTAATCATACCTGCAAGCCCCTCTGTTATCCCCATAACATTGGGCAGTGCAATGATCACAAAGCCGTCATATTCATCCCTGAGTTCATTCAGTGCTGTAATATAATCCTCATTCCTCACCTGTGCAGTCAGGTCAATAGGATTATTGATCCCGTAAAAATATGGAAATACATGTCTGAGTTTTCCTGCCTTATCATCCGGTAATTTTGCAACCTCAAGTCCCTGTTTCATGCATTCATCAGCAGCCAGCACACCTGAACCGCCGCCATTTGTAATGATGCAAACTTTATTGCCTTTTGATGGCCTTTGATAAGATAATGCCTTTGTTGCATCGATCAACTCATCGAAGTCCTCTGCCTCGTTTATACCGAACTGTTTGAGGATCGAATGAAAGACCTCGTATTTACCTGCAAGCCTTCCTGTATGGGAGAAGGCTGCTGCCTGCCCGCTCAAACCCTTTCCTGCCTTGAGGATAATAAATGGCTTTTTCTCAGATAATATTTTTGCCTTTTCTATGAATTTTCTCCCATTACCCACTGATTCAATATAGGAGATTACAACCTGTGTCTCCTCATCTTCTGCAAGATATTCGTATAAGTCAGACTCATCTATATCTATGGCATTTCCATAACCTATAGCCTTTGATATGCCTGTATTTGCCTCTCTAACAGCGCCGAGAAGACAGCTCAAAATTGCACCGCTTTGTGATACAACAGCCACATTGCCTTTTTTTGGCCTCTTCAACCTCTCATACGGAAGAAAAAATGTATCGAGTCTCTGATATGGATTGTATAATCCCATGCAGTTCGGACCTAAAATTCTCACGCCGATTTCTTTTCCTATCTTTTCCACCTCATCCTGAAGCTTATTCTGTCCGATCTCTGCAAAGCCTGAGCTGGCAATGATTGCACACATGGTTTTACCCTGGAGTCCCCTGAGTATTTCAGGGACTTCAGATGCAGGCCTCATGATTATTGTCAGATCAACAGATTCGGGAATATTTTTAGTAGAAGAATAAGTCTTTAAGCCCATAAGTTCTGTATAATTCGGATTTACAGGATAAACCCTGCCCCTGAATTTAAGCAGGTTCTTGAGAATAACACCGCCCAGCTTTTCTTCGCTGTGCGCAGCGCCGATAAGGGTTATGGATTTGGGGTTAAAAAGATAATCGAGGTTCATGAGCTCTCAATGAACAGCAATGCCGGGTCTTCGAGATATTGAATCACCTTTGACAAAAACTTTGCTGAATCAACTCCGTCTGCTACCCTGTGATCAAATGTAAGCGACAATGACAATATCCTTCTGATCACAATCTGCCCGTCCTTAACCCATGGCCTTTCCGAAATCTTTCCTGTTCCAAGAATTGCCACATCAGGATAATTGATTATGGGTGTTGCAAACATGCCACCAAAGTGTCCGTAATTAGTTATAGTGAATGTGCTTCCCTTCATCTCCTCAAGTTTTATCTTTCTATTCCTCGCCTTCTGGCTCAAATCCTGTATTTTCTTTGCAAGCTCAAGGATTGTCTTTTTATCAACATCCCTTATCACGGGAACCATGAGACCATCAGGCGTGTCAACTGCAATACCGATATTGTAATATTTCTTAATGATGATCTCCTCTTTTTCCTCATCCACAGAAGCATTGAGCAATGGATGTTCTGCAAGGGCATGATGCACAGCCTTTATGAAAAACGGCAAAAAGGTCAGATGAATGCCTTTGTCAAGCAGTGATTTCTTTTCACGCTCACGCAAGTTCCACAATTCCGTAATATCAGCCTCATCCATTCCTGTTACGAAAGCAGTAGTTTTTTGTGAAGCAATTAAATTTTTTGCTATCGTCCTTCGCAATCCCCTAATAGGCATTCTTTCTACAACTCCATACTGGTCTTCTGCCTTTTTTGCCTTTTCAGATGCCTCGATGACATCCTCTTTTGTAATGCTTCCGCCAGGACCAGAGCCTTTAATGGTTTCAATTTTAACCCCAAGCTCTTTAGCCATCGCTCTTACTGCTGGTGTCGCAAGTGTCTCCTCCTCTTCAGGAAGAACACCAACAACGGAAACGGACTTTGGCCTTTCTTCAGCCTTTGGTTTTTCTTCTACTGCTTCGCCTTCTTCTGCAATGGTCATTAAGACCTCTCCGACCTTTGCCGTATCACCGATGTCCTTATTAATTTTCAAAACCCTTCCCTTCTTTGGAGAAGGCACTTCCACAATTGCCTTGTCGGTCTCTATTTCGACAATAGTCTGGTGCTCTTCTATGGCATCTCCTTCCTTAATAATCCATTTCCTTATCTCACCCTCTGTTATCCCTTCTCCTAAATCCGGCAATACAAAGTCAAACGGCATAATGTCTCCTTTTTATTGGTTTCTTGATAAAAAGAATAACATGCACGATGGGTACAGTCAATATTGTAACCAAGCATTCACGGAAACAAAGCAGGCATGGTATGTTATACTGTTCTAAAGTGTGAAAGGAGTTATAACCATGAAAAAACTTGTAAACAGATCTTTGCATATAGTTTTAATTCTTTTTCTCCTCAATCTGTTCGTCCATGTCCAGGATGCTGTTTCTCAGGACAAAAAGAACTTTCTCTGGAAGGTTCAATCAAACACAGCTACTGTTTATTTATTGGGATCCGTACATTTTATGAGAAAAGACGTCTATCCTCTGGACAGCAAAATCGAGGATGCATTCAAGAAATCGAATATCCTTGTGGTAGAGGCAAATATCAATGATGCTGCAAAGACAGATGTCCAGAGGCTCATGGCCAATGCCTATTATCCCGACAGCGATACGCTTGACAGACATGTTTCAAGAGAGACCTATGATCTCATAAAAAAAGAGACAGAAAGACTCGGCATCCCCATCCAGATGATCAATAAACAGAAGACATGGATCATTGCATTAACGTTATCATCCTTAGAACTCTTAAAACTGGGGTTTACTCCCACTGACGGAATAGACATGCATTTTCTTTCAAGGGCTGGAGGGAAAAGGATCATAGAGCTTGAAAGCGTTGATTATCAGATAAGGCTTCTTTCTTCATTTTCCGACAGAGAACAGGAACTGTTTCTGCTTTATACATTAAAGGAACTAAAAACCATCCGTCATGAAATGGAACAATTACTGCATACATGGAAATCAGGAGACACAAAGGGCATGGAGTTATTAATATCGAAGGGGAACTCCGGCGATGCGCAATTGGCTCCGATTTACGAAAAGTTAATCTATGAAAGAAATAGGCGCATGACGTCGCATATAGAAGAATTTCTTAAAACAAGGGAAACCTATTTCGTGGTTGTGGGTGCGGCACATCTTATCGGAGACAAGGGAATCGTCAGGGCGCTAAAGGATAAAGGGTATTCTGTTGAGCAAAACTAATACCTCATTACCTCCTCAATCCCCTTTTTTATCCTCTCTACCGTGGGCATGTAATAGTCCTCGAGTTTTGGAAGGGGCATAACAACATCATATCCTGTAACCCTTATGATCGGAGCTTTTAAATATAGCATTGCATCCTCTGCAATGGTTGCTGAAAGTTCTGCGCCGAATCCGCAGGTCTTTGGTGCCTCGTGAACAACCACAACCCTTCCCGTCTTTTTCACTGATTTGAATATTGTCTCTTCATCGAGTGGGTTGAGGGTCATTAAATCTATTACCTCTACATTAAACTCCTCCACTGCCTGAAGCGCCCTGTGGAGCATGCTTCCCCATGCAATGACCGTAACATCCTTACCTTCTTGAACGATCCTTGCCCTGCCGAGCGGGACAGTATATTCTCCTTCGGGGACATCTTCTTTTATGAGGCGATAAAGCCTTGTTGATTCAAGAAAAATCACAGGATCAGGGTCTCTGATGGATGCAGTAAGCAACCCTTTTGCATTATAAGGCGATGATGGCACGACAACCTTCACACCAGGCATGTGGCAGAACAATGCCTCTGTACTCTCCGAATGTAAATCCGGCGCCTTTATTCCTGCGCCATAGGGAGTCCTGACCACCATCGGACATGTGAACCTTCCCCTTGTTCTATTGCGAATCCTCGATGCATGTGAGAATATCTGGTCAATTGCAGGATAGATAAACCCCATGAATTGAATCTCTGCCACAGGCTTCAGTCCATATACGGCCATGCCAATAGCAGCACCTACAATCCCTGATTCAGCAAGGGGAGTATCGATAACCCTTTCGTCTCCAAATAATTCCAGTAATCCCTCTGTAACACGAAATACGCCTCCATCCTTTCCCACATCCTCGCCGAGTATGACAACACTGCTGTCCCTCAGCATCTCCTCTTTCAATGCAAGGTTTATTGCTTGAACCATATTAAACTTGGGCATAGCTTACTCCTCTAAACTAATCTCTATTTATCAACTTTCATTTGCCATAATTAAAGCCTTTTTAAAAACTTCATCTGACAGATAAAATTTGTGCCTTCTTAAGCTATCTAAAATTGGCTTTATTTCTTGAATTATTCCCTTCTGTTTCGCAGCAATCAATAAGCCTGTTGTTCCAGCAACCGGCAGTCCCAATGATTTCGCATATCTCCTTGCCTTAAGGTCGTCAAGCAGAAGCAAGTCAGCTTTCATTATACGAAACAGAGCTATTGCCTCTGCTTCTCCTTTGTCCATATCCTGATAGAGTTTTATTGCTTCTAATTCCGCCTCTGGTGAAAGACCTTTTACTGAAATCCATTCAGGCACAACATAACCACCAGGCCTAAGCCATTCTTTATCAACAAATGGAGGTATTGCCACTTTACTAAAGAGTTTACCAAGTATCCAGAGATGTCCTGCTTTATCAAGAAGTATTAAAGGACTTGTGTTGGAGACAGCAATCATTACTGCTTCTCAAATATTTTTATTTCTTCTTCAAGTTCTTCAGGGGTCATCCGTATAAAAGGTATCCCTTTCATCCCTGCATATCTAATAAATTCAAACCTTTCCATTTCAAGTATTTCTGCGGCTTTCCCGCTGGATATTTTACCTTCCCTGTATAACTCAAGCACCGCAGCTTCCTTTATTAGATCTGCACTGTCCTGATAAGTAGTTGATAATCTGTCCAGCATCTCTGATGGAAAAGATATTTGGATTGTCTTCAACGGCATATTACACCTCCAATATTTTAACCAATTTTGTTAAAACAACCTTATACCCTTTGCGCCTTTTTACCTCTTCCTTCACCCTTTCCCTTACTGCAAGGAAGCTGATGCTGCTGTCCCTCAGCATCTCCTCTTTCAATGCAAGGTTTATTGCTTGAACCATATTAAACTTGGGCATAAATCAAATCCTCTAAATTTTATCCGCAAAATCATCAAAGTTGTCAAACCAATATCTTTTGCTTCAAAGCACAAAGCAAAGGGGTCAGGTCTTTACTTTTACTATTTATTATTTACAATCCTGCTTATTGTTGTATAATACAAGCCAAGATAATCTGCAACCTCTTTTTGGCTGTAACCATATCTGTTAACCGCCTCTTTTATCTGTTCGTTTCTGCCTTT
>CALGPO010000076.1 GCA_937960465.1 uncultured bacterium | reverse complement strand
GAGATGGTAATGCCTGGAGATAATATAACATTAATAGTGGAACTGATAGCACCTATAGCTATGGAGAAGGAACTGAGGTTTGCAATAAGGGAAGGCGGAAGGACAGTAGGTGCTGGGGTTGTTACTGAGGTGTTGGAGTAAGCTATGAGGGATATAATACTTTTTCAGTGCACTGAGTGCAAAGATAAAAACTATTCGAGCATGAAGAACAAGAAGAATACCACAGACAAGCTTCAGCTCAAGAAGTACTGCAGGAACTGCAGGAAACATACTATGCACAAGGAGACAAAGGCTTAGAAGGTTGGATAGGCCAGTAGCTCTAACGGCTAGAGCATCGGACTCCAAATCCGAGGGTTGGGGGTTCAAATCCCTCCTGGCCTGCCACTAATTAGCTCATAGATTATGGCTGATAGCTTAGTAATGAGCGGCTATGAGCCATGAACTATGAACTATGAGCTAAAAAGGGAGCTTAAATGTTTGAAAGGATAAAAAACTTTTTTCATGAGGTGAAGGTAGAGGCGAAAAAGGTGAATTACCCATCAAAGGATGAACTTGTTGGTTCCACATGGGTTGTGATTACGACGGTGGTGGTCATTTCGGTGTTTCTTGGTATTGTGGATGTAGTCCTCGCTAAAATAGTTAAACTACTTGTAATAAGGTAAGGATATGGCTAAAAACTGGTACGTTGTTCATACATATTCTGGTTTTGAAGAGAAGGTAAAGGCATCCATAGAGGAAAGGATTAAGCTCAAAGGCCTCGAGGATAAAATTACGAGGATACTCATCCCCACAGAGAAGGTTATAGAACTTAAGGGCAAGAAGAAGAAGGAGACGGACAAAAAGTTCTATCCCGGTTATATCCTCGTTGAGATGGATCTCGATGATGAGACATGGCATCTCATCAAAAACACACTTAGGGTCACAGGCTTTGTTGGCGGAGCCAAGCCTGTCCCCCTTCCCCAAGAAGAGATTGATGTAATACTGCAGCAACTCGAAAGAGGGCCTGCACCTGTTGTGAAAAGCCGGTTTGAAAAAGGCGAAAGTGTTAGGATAACAGACGGCCCGTTCACAAATTTTGTCGGATATGTGGATGAGGTTGATATGGATCACGGCAGACTGCGCGTTATGGTTAGTATATTCGGTAGGCAGACGCCTGTGGAGCTTGCATTCTCACAGGCAGAAAAAGCGTAGAAATATAGGTCATATACGACCTATTTAGGAGGAGATAGATGGCTAAGAAAGAGGTTGTAGCACAGGTTAAACTTGTGATACCTGCAGGCAAGGCAAATCCAGCACCCCCTGTCGGACCTGCCCTCGGTCCTCATGGTATCAATATAATGGAATTCTGCAAACAGTTTAATGCGCAGACACAGAATATGGGCGATACGCTCTTGCCTGCTGTTTTGAGCATTTATAATGACAGGTCTTTTACATTTATACTTAAAACACCGCCTGCATCCGAGTTGATCAAAAAGGCTGCCGGTGTTGTGAAGGGGTCAGGCGTTCCAAATAGGGATAAGGTTGGAACAATAACTGCTGCTCAGGTTGAAGAGATAGCAAAGACAAAACTCCCTGACTTGAATACTACATCCCTTGAGTCTGCAGTCAATATAATCAAGGGAACCGCAAGAAGTATGGGCGTGGAAGTAAGGGATTAAGGAGGAAAAGAATGGGCAAGAAATTGGATAATGCATTATCAAAGGTCGATTTAACCAAAGAGTATTCCATAGAAGATGCGATTGCCCTTGTGAAAGAGGGTGCGGTTGCCAGGTTTGATGAAACAGTAGATATGGCAATAAACCTCGGTGTTGATGCAAAAAAATCCGACCAGATGGTGAGAGGTACGGTAGTCCTTCCATATGGCACCGGCAAACCAGTAAGGGTATTGGTTTTTGCAAAAGGAGAGAAAGAAAAAGAGGCGAAAGAAGCAGGTGCCGATTATGTGGGAGCAGAAGACCTCGTGGAAAAGATACAGCAGGGCTGGCTCGAGTTCGACAAGACAGTGGCTACTCCTGACTTGATGGGATTGGTTGGAAAGCTCGGCAAGATCCTCGGTCCGAGAGGCCTTATGCCTAACCCAAAACTGGGAACGGTTACTTTTGACATTGCAAAGGCAGTTAAGGAGATAAAGGCAGGAAAGATAGAATATAAGGTGGAAAAGGCAGGTATTGTGCATGTGCCTGTTGGAAAGGTCTCATTCGATAAAGAGAAGCTCCTCGAAAACACCATGGCTATTTTAAAATCTGTGGCAAAGGCAAAGCCGGCGACATCCAAGGGGAAATATATAAAGAAAATTACCTTATCCTCTACAATGGGGCATGGTATAAAGATAGATATTTCAAAATTAAAAGTTGCATAGCAGGCATTGCCTGAGTAAAAATGTCAGAGACAGTAGGCATAACAGGGGATAATTCCTTATTCCCTATTGTTTAATTGGCCTGAATAATTTGTTGAGCCAGCCTACCGAGACAGGGTGGTGTTAATAAGTTCATTGAGTCCCTTGAGTTTATTGGGTTAGCATAGACGAACAATAAACACAAAAACTCAATAAACACGATAAACTGTTTCTGAATGTCTCTGGGAAAGGAGGAAGGAATCTGATTACCAAGGAAAAAAAATCCCAACAGATAGCAGAACTGTCGGAAAAGTTTTCGAAATCAAAGGCGATTGTTCTCACCGAATATAAGGGGCTTACTGTATCAGAGATTGCTGAATTGAGAAATGTCCTGAGGGAAGCTGGTGCAGAGTATAAGGTCGTTAAGAACACCCTGAGCAGTATTGCTGCAAAGGGTACCCCTGCGGAACAGGCAGCGGATTTGTTCGTTGGACCTACGGGCATAGCCTTTGGTTTTGAAGATGCCATTGCTGCAGCCAAAAAGGTGCTTGAGTATGCAGCCAAAAATGAAAAATTCAAGGTGAAGAGCGGTGTAATCGAAGGACGGCTTTGCTCGGTTGCCGATATAAAGGCAATGTCAAAACTTCCACCGAAGCCCGTGCTTCTTGGTATGCTGGCAGGTGCAATGCAGGCACCAGCGTCAAAACTTGCCTGTGCATTGAATGCTACGCTTACACAGTTTGCTTATGCACTGGAAGCGTTGAAGAGTAAAAGAGCAAATGGGTGAATGGGTAAATGAGTCTAACTCATCAATACATTAACTCATTAACAACACATTAACCAATTAAGGAGGAAAATAAAAAAATGGCAGTTACAAAGGAAGATGTTTTTGGTTTTATCGACAATATGACAATCCTCGAGATGTCACAGTTCATCAAGGAATTCGAAGAAAGGTATGGTGTCACTGCAGCAGCACCAGTGGCAGTGGCAGCAGCACCTGTTACAGATGCAGGCGCTCCAGCTGCTGCAGCAGAGGAGAAGACAAGCTTTGATGTAGTCCTCACATCTGCAGGAGACAAGAAGATCCAGGTTATCAAGGTGGTCAGGGAGCTTACGGGGCTCGGACTCAAAGAGGCAAAGGACCTCGTTGATGGAGCACCAAAACCCCTTAAGACAGGTGTTACAAAAGAAGAGGCAGATGCAATGAAGGCAAAACTCGAGGCAGAAGGCGCAAAGGTAGAAATAAAATAAAGGCAAATGGCAATAGGCAAAGGGCAATAGGGTCGAATTTTCTATTACCTGTAGCCTTTTGCCTGTCGCCTGTTTATAAGGAGAACCATGGCAAAGCTTTTAAGGGAAAGGTTAAATTTTGGCAAGGTGCCGCCGGTGCTGGAGGTGCCATATCTTGTAGAATTCCAGAAAAAATCCTTTGATAGGTTTTTACAGAAGGATATCGCAGCAGATAAAAGGACAGAAGAAGGATTACAGGCTGCTTTTAACAGCGTTTTCCCTATAACGGATTATAATGACATCGCTTCCATAGAATTTATTTCCTACGGCATTGGTGAGCCAAAGATGACGCCGAGGGAGTGTCTCATTAAAGGATTGAATTATGCTGCACCGATCAAAATAAAGGTAAGGCTTAATGTCTACGAAAAAGACGAAAAAGGAAAGAAGATACTGAAGGAGTCGAGGGAGCAGGAAGTCTACATAGGCGATATGCCTATCATGACAGAGACAGGAAGCTTTATCATAAACGGAACTGAGAGAGTAATAGTCAGCCAGTTGCATCGGTCGCCGGGAGTGTATTTTGCTCCGGATAAAGGCAAAACCCATGCGAGCGGAAGGCTTTTATATACTGCAAGGGTGATTCCGGTCAGGGGGTCATGGCTCGATTTTGAATTCGATTCAAAGGATATCCTCTATGTGAGGATCGACAGACGCAGGAAACTGCCTGCAACCATAGTGCTCAAGGCCCTTGGTTATTCAAATGAAGACCTTCTCAAGACCTTTTATCCTGTTGAGGAGATAAAGATAAAGGATAAAGAGTATTATACGAGGGTGGTGAGCGATGTCCTTACAGGTATCAGAACAAGACATAATATAGTCTCTCCCGATAACAAGGAGATTATTGTAAAAGAGGGCAGCAAGATAACGAAGATGGCATTAAAAAAGATGGAGGCTGCCGGAATAAGGGAAATACCCATAACAAGGACCGACATTATCGGAAGGGTTACGCTTAAAGATATTGTTGACCCGACGACCGGAGAGATAATCCTTGACGGGAATAATGAGATCACCGAAGATGTATTCCACAAGATTCTCTCTCTTAAGATAGATACCCTGCACCTACTCTTTATCGATAATGTGAGTTACCTCCCGTCTTTCAGGGAGACCCTTCTTACCGACAAGGTCGTAACGCAGGAGGATGCATTAAAAGAGATTTACAAGAAGCTCAGGCCAGGCGAGCCTGCAACTGCTGCTGCATCGCGTGAACTCTTCGCAGGACTGTTCTTTGATCCGAAGAGATACGATCTCTCGTCTGTGGGAAGGTTGAAGATCAACGAGAAACTCGGCATGGATACACCTCTCGATGTCAGGGTTTTAACAGACAAGGATATTGTGGAGATTGTGCGTTATCTTCTTAATCTCAGGACAGGAAAGGGTGAAGTTGATGATATTGATCATCTCGGCAACAGAAGGATAAGGGGCATAGGCGAGCTTCTCGAGAACCAGTTCAGGATAGGGCTTGTGCGCATGGAAAGGGCCATAAAAGAGAAGATGACCCTTACAGAACTTGATACAGCAATGCCCCATGATTTGATAAATGCAAAACCAGTGATGGCTGCTGTTAAGGAATTCTTTGGCTCGAGCCAGTTGAGCCAGTTCATGGATCAGACAAATCCGCTGTCAGAGATAACACACAAGAGGAGGTTATCGGCTCTCGGTCCCGGCGGACTTACAAGGGAGAGGGCTGGATTTGAGGTCAGGGACGTTCATCCAACCCATTACGGAAGGATATGTCCCATCGAGACCCCAGAGGGACCGAATATCGGACTCATTACATCCCTTGCATCCTATGCAAAGATCAATGATTTCGGTTTTATAGAGGCCCCCTACAGAAAGGTCGTCAACGGCCGTGTTACAGGCGAGATAGAGTATTTGTCTGCCATAGAAGGCGAGAAATACGTTATCGCAGAGGCTACCACTCCTATAGATAAGCACGGGAATCTCATGGGAGAGGCTGTTTCAGCAAGGGTTGGCGGAGATTTTAAAATGGTGTCTCCTGAAGAGGTCCAGTACATGGATGTATCGCCGAAGCAGATAGTGGGCGTATCTGCATCCCTGATCCCGTTCCTCGAAAATGACGATGCGAACAGGGCATTGATGGGGTCGAACATGCAGAGACAGGCTGTTCCGATCTTGAAGCCCGATGCGCCTGTTGTGGGAACCGGCATGGAGCATGTTGCTGCAAGGGATTCCGGATGGCTCATCATTGCCAGGAGAGCAGGTATTGTCGAGAGCGTTGATGCATCAAGGATTGTGGTGAGGGTTACAGAAGCCGGAGGAGGAGTGGATATATATAGCCTTGTTAAATTCCAGCGCTCCAATCAGGGTACATGCATGAATCAGAAGCCCATAGTAAATGTAGGAGATAAGGTTAATCGCGGCGATATTCTGGCTGACGGTCCTTCTACAGATATGGGGGAGCTGGCACTCGGGAAAAATGTCGTTGTTGCATTTATGCCATGGGGAGGATATAACTTTGAGGACGCAATCCTTTTGAGCGAAAGGCTTGTGAAGGACGATGTGTATACATCTATTCATATTGAGGAGTTCGATGTCGAATCACGGGATACAAAGCTTGGCCCCGAAGAGATTACAAGGGACATCCCCAATGTGGGCGAGGAGGCGCTAAAAGATCTTGACGACAGTGGCATAATAAGAATCGGCGCCGAGGTGAAGGCAGGGGATATCCTCGTCGGGAAGGTTACGCCTAAGGGCGAGACCATGCTGACGCCGGAGGAAAAGCTTCTCCGTGCAATATTTGGCGAAAAGGCAGAAGATGTAAAAGAAAGCTGCCTCTATGTGCCTCCCGGCATTGAAGGCACTGTTGTGGATGTAAGGATACTTTCGAGAAAGGGAATGGAAAAAGATGAAAGGACAAAGAGCATCGAAGAGGACAATATAAACGAACTCCAGAGGGATTTAGAAGAAGAAATCAAAATCCTTAAGGAAGAGAAGGCTGGAAAGATAAGGAAACTACTGACAGGGCAGAAGGTGGCAGAAGATGTAAAGGACTCAAAGACCAGAGAGATTGTATGCCCTAAAGGCAAGAAACTCACAGATGACCATTTAAGCAGGGTTAAGGACGACCATCTTTTAAAGATAAAGGTCGATGATGCGGATGTCAGGAACAAGATAGAGGAAGTAAACACAGAGATTAATCAGTATATCAAATATCTCGAAACACGCTATCACGAAAGAGTCGAAAGGGTAAAGAAGGGAGATGAACTTTTGCCCGGAGTAAACAAGGTTGTAAAGGTGTTCATTGCTATGAAAAGGAAGATACAGATGGGAGATAAAATGGCAGGACGCCACGGAAACAAGGGTGTTGTATCAATGATACTGCCTGAAGAGGATATGCCATATCTGCCTGACGGAACACCTGTTGATATAGTCCTGAATCCCCTCGGTGTCCCTTCGAGAATGAATGTCGGACAGATACTCGAGACCCATCTTGGCTGGGCTGCCATGGCACTCGGCCTGCATGTGTCAACGCCGGTATTTGAGGGTGCGAAGGAAAAGGAGATTAAAGAGCTCTTGAAAAAGGCAGGACTTCCTTCATCAGGACAGATAACCCTTTATGACGGAAGGACGGGTGAGCCATTCAAGCGTCCGGTGACGGTCGGCTGTATGTACATGCTGAAACTTCATCACCTTGTTGCCGACAAAATCCATGCACGTTCTATCGGGCCTTACTCGCTTGTTACCCAGCAGCCTCTTGGCGGTAAGGCACAGTTCGGAGGACAGAGACTCGGAGAGATGGAGGTCTGGGCATTGGAGGCATACGGTGCTGCCCATACACTGCAGGAATTCCTGACCGTAAAGAGTGACGATATCACTGGAAGGTCTCGTATGTACGAGGCCATTGTGAAGGGAGATCCTGTGCTTGAGCCGGGTGTTCCCGAATCATTCCATGTATTAATAAAAGAGCTCCAGAGTCTCGGCCTCGATGTGGAGCTTCTGGAGAAAAAGAGAAGCAGGGAGGAATAGATTGGTAGAAGACATTTATGCCCTTTTTCAGAAGCCTAAAAACCCGAAGGACTTTGATGCAATAAGGATAAAGCTTGCATCACCCGAAAAGATAAGGGAATGGTCATATGGTGAGGTAAAAAAGCCCGAGACTATAAATTATCGCACGTTCAAGCCGGAGCATGACGGCCTTTTCTGTGCCAAGATATTCGGCCCTGTCAAGGACTGGGAATGCCTCTGTGGCAAGTACAAGAGGATGAAGCACAGGGGTGTCATATGCGATAAATGTGGCGTTGAGGTAATCCAGTCAAAGGTGAGACGTGAGAGGATGGGACACATTGAGCTCGCAACTCCTGTTGCCCATGTGTGGTTCCTGAGGGGAGTACCAAGCAGGATAGGAACCCTCCTCGATATGACCGTAAGACAACTCGAAAAAGTACTCTACTTTGAGGAGTATATTGTAATAGACCCTGGAGACACGCATCTGAAAGAGAAGGAACTCCTTTCAGAGGATGAATATAAGAAAAAGCTCTCGGAGTTAGGCAGCAGGTTTAAGGCAGGAATGGGTGCAGAGGCTATAAGGGAGCTTTTGAAAAAGGTTGATCTGGAGACACTTGCAAAGGAGTTAAAGGAGAAGATAGACGCTGTTTCGTCTCTGGGTATTAAGAGGAAGCTTACAAAGAGACTTAAAATAGTAGAGGCATTTATAAAGTCGGAGAATCGTCCTGAATGGATGATACTCGATATAGTGCCGGTGCTGCCTCCTGATTTAAGACCCCTCGTTCCACTTGACGGCGGACGTTTCGCTACATCGGACCTCAATGACCTTTACAGGAGGGTCATAAACAGGAACAACAGGCTCAAGAGGCTTATGGAGCTAAAGGCGCCAAGCGTCATAATAAAGAACGAAAAGAGGATGCTTCAGGAGGCTGTTGATGCGCTCTTTGACAACAGCAAGAAGGCAAAGGTGCTGAAGGCAGGCGGAAAGAGGGCTTTAAAGTCCCTGAGCGACATGATAAAAGGCAAGCAGGGCAGATTCAGGCAGAACCTGTTAGGTAAAAGGGTTGACTATTCGGGCCGTTCTGTTATTGTTGTCGGGCCAGAACTTCAACTTAACCAGTGCGGACTACCCAAACGTATGGCCCTTGAGCTCTTTAAGCCCTTTGTTTTTAACAAGCTCGAAGAAAAGGGCTATGCAACTACAATAAAACAAGCAAAGAGACTGGTTGAAAAGGAAACGCCGGAAGTATGGGATGCCCTTGAAGATGTCATTCACGAACATCCTGTCCTTCTAAACCGCGCCCCGACCCTTCACAGACTCGGCATACAGGCATTTGATCCCGTTATTGTGGAAGGCAAGGCAATAAAGCTCCATCCTCTTGTCTGTACAGCGTTTAATGCAGACTTCGATGGAGACCAGATGGCTGTCCATGTGCCTCTTTCAATAGAAGCACAGATAGAGGCGAGGGTGCTGATGCTGTCTGTAAATAACCTTCTTTCTCCTGCAAACGGCAAGCCTATTGTTGTGCCGACACAGGATATGGTTCTTGGTATTTATTACCTTACAAAACAGAAAAAGGGTGCCCGTGGTGAAGGGAAGATATTTGCCGATCTCGAAGATGTCCGCTGTGCTTATGATTCTGGCATTGTGGAAGAGCATGCAGGTATAAAGATCAGGATGAACGGTGAGTTTGTTGAGACAACAGTAGGCAGGGTTCTGTTAAGCGAGATACTTCCCAATAGCATTCCATTTGCAATGGTTAATAAGGAGTTGACAAAGAAGGAAATAGGAAAGCTGATAGAGTATATACACAAGACACTCGGAAAGAGGGAGACTGTTGTATTCCTGAATAACCTCGAAAGGCTCGGCTTCGATTATGCTACAAGGTCGGGAATCTCCATATGCATCGACGATATGCATGTTCCAACAAAGAAGGCAGAATTAATAAAGGAAGCAGAGCAGGAGGTCATGGAGGTTCAGAGGCAGTATGCAGACGGTCTCATAACACAGGGTGAAAGATATAACAAGGTCATTGATATATGGGCAAATGTGACAGAAAGGGTCGCGGATGAGATGATGAAGGAGTTGGGTGCTGAAGATGGGAAGCCCCTTTCCGAGGAGGATTTGAAGGAGAGAAGGTTATTTAATAGTATCTTTATGATGGCTGACTCGGGAGCAAGGGGAAGCACTGCCCAGATAAGACAGCTTGCAGGTATGAGGGGATTGATGGCAAAGCCTTCTGGAGAGATTATCGAAACACCGATTACTGCAAATTTCAGGGAAGGCTTAACACCCCTTCAATACTTTATCTCGACTCATGGTGCAAGAAAAGGCCTTGCAGATACGGCATTAAAGACAGCGAATGCGGGATACCTGACAAGGAGGCTTGTCGATGTTGCGCAGGATGTCATTCTTACAGAAGACGACTGCGGGACAAGGGAAGGTATAGTGGTTACCGCACTTATCGAGGGCGGCGAGATAATACAGCCTCTGGAAGAAAGGATATTCGGCAGGACACTTGCAGAGACCATGAAAGACCCTGTTACCAACGAAACCATAGCGAATAGAAATCAGGAGATAGATGACGAACTTGCAAAGAAGATTGTGGATGCAGGGATCGACAAGGTAAAGATAAGGTCTGTGCTTACTTGTAGTTCCAAAGACGGGGTTTGTGCAAAATGTTACGGCAGAGACCTCGCAAGGGGAGAGGCGATAGAGACAGGAGAGGCTATCGGAATTATCGCTGCACAGTCTATCGGCGAGCCTGGAACGCAGCTAACCATGAGGACATTTCATATAGGCGGCGCTGCAACAAAGGTTATTGAGCAGGCAACGCTTGAGCCAAAGAACTCAGGATATGTGAAGTTCATAGACCTCAATGCAGTTAAAAACAAAGAAGGTGTTCTTATTGTTCTGAACAGAAATGCCATGATAGCCATTGTGGATAAATCAGGCAGAGAAAAGGAGAAATATAACCTTGTATACGGCGCAAGGATTTTTGTTGAGGACGGACAGAGGATAGAGTCAGGCCAGCGTCTGGTAGAGTGGGATCCTTATTCGACACCGATTTTGACAGAGATAGGCGGTAAGATCGCCCTTGGAGACATAGTAGAGGGGGTCTCGGTTAAAGAAGAAGTGGACGAGACAACAGGCCTTGCCCACAAGGTTATAATCGAATATCCTGCCAATATGAGGCCGAGGGTTTCTATCAAGGATGAACACGGTAGAACAGGAAAGATCCCCGGGACGAACAACCCTGCGCGATACCTACTGCCGTCAGGCGCCCACTTGCTCGTTGACAAGGGCGATATTGTAATGCCGGGCGATATCCTTGCAAAGATACCGAGAGAAACAACAAAGACAAAAGATATTACAGGAGGTCTTCCGAGGGTTGCAGAACTCTTTGAGGCAAGGAAGCCCAAGGAACAGGCGATAGTTACGGAAATAGACGGTATTGTAGAATTCAGGGGCGCTCATAAAGGAATGAGGGTCGTGGTTGTGAAAGGGGGCGAAGAGTCCAGAGAATATCTGATTCCGAAAGGCAAACATGTTACTGTCCATGAAGGCGACTGGGTAAAGGCTGGAGAGCCATTGATGGACGGAGCAGTAAACCCGCACAGCATACTCGACATCCTCGGGCCTAAGGAGTTGCAGAGGTACCTTGTGGATGAGGTTCAGAAGGTTTACAGACTTCAGGGCGTTTCTATAAACGACAAGCACATAGAAGTAATAGTACGCCAGATGATGAGAAAGGTACGTATCGAGGACCCTGGAGACACAATGTTTCTTATGGGAGACGAGGTCGATAGAATGACCTTTGCAGAGGAAAACGAGAGGGTAAAGGCAGAGGGCGGAAAGGCCGCAAGGGGAAGGCCCATGCTGCTCGGCATTACAAAGGCATCTCTCGCAACAGAGAGTTGGGTCTCTGCAGCGTCGTTCCAGGAGACCACAAGGGTTCTTACAGAGGCTGCACTGGGCGGATTGGTAGACGAGCTAAAGGGACTGAAGGAGAATGTTATAATGGGAAGGGTCATTCCTGCAGGTACGGGAATGCCTCAATACAGAGAGACATTCATTAAGGGAGACTTCTATTCCATGCAGCTTGAACACAAGGAGGCTGAGACAGAATAGAAGCACATAAGTCAAAGTTAAAAAGGGTCATGGAGTGAATATCTTCATGACCCTTTTGTTTGTCCATATGATAAACTTAAAGCATATGACCGAGAGTCCTCTCTTTATTGCGGACGCTATGCTGGGAAATCTTGCAAAATGGCTCAGGATTTTGGGATTTGACACATTGTATTTCAAAGCAATAGATGACAACGAGCTTATAAAAATCGCAAAACAGGAGCAGAGAATACTTTTGACGAGGGATACACGGCTTGTCAAAAGCAAAAAGATCGGCAGCTATATCCTGATAAAATCTAACGATATATCGGGGCAATTAAGAGAGGTTTTGTTATGGCTCAAAGATAGAGGGCTGACGGTCAAGGGCAATCCACGCTGCGCAAAATGTAATGGCGAGCTATTAACTGCTGACAAAGAATCTGTGGCAAACGATGTCCCCGAGCATGTATTCCTTAATTTCGATTCTTTTTTTAGATGCATCAATTGTGATAAAGTTTACTGGGATGGATCCCACAGAAAATTGATTGATGAAAAGATACAGAATGTTTTAGGAGAGATTAACACCTATTGGAAGAGATCAGAAAGAGACTGATACTGTCCTTACTGCTTATAACCCTTATTATAGCATTTGGAACCACGGGTTACATGGTCATAGAAGGATGGAGCATCCTCGATTCCATTTATATGACCAATAATAACCCTTGCCTCTGTGGGCTATAAAGAGGTGCACGAACTATCCTACAACAGAAGGATGTTTACCATAATCCTTATAATAGGAGGTGTTGGCACAGTCCTTTATGCCCTTAATAATGGTGCAAAACTTATCCTTGAAGGCGAATTTAAAGAAATATTCGGGAGGAAGAGATTGGAAAAGAAGATAAGAGAGCTTAAAAACCATTATATTGTTTGCGGCTATGGCAGGATGGGCAAGATAATATGCAGGGAGCTTAGAGAGAAGAATATAAAATTCGTTAGCTTATGAGGGCCGGTGCCGACGGTCGTATCTCCTTATCATATTGGCGGGCTCAGGATAGCTCATACTGTCTTAAAGCCTGCTGTGGTGGATTTTATAGAGTTTGCGACAAAGAGCGGCAATATTGACCTCCAGATGGAAGAGATAACAGTTCAGGAAGACTCGAAACTTGCAGGACTCACCCTCGATGAGTGCGGCATAGGAAGGGAATTGGGCATTATAATCGTTGCGATAAAAAAACCTACAGGGGATATGAGGTTTAATCCTACATTCAGGACTACCATAAAGGCAGGGGATACATTGATAGCACTCGGAGAAATATCAAAACTTAAAATATTAGAAGACATGGCAGGTGTTAAGAGATAGCCGTGAAGAAACGTAGAGATATCTCAGAATCCCTGATGAATCTTCTTGAACATTTAAAGGGGTTTATTCTCGCTGCCATAGTAATAGTTGCGGTCCTGGGAGTAATTGTCGGCTATCGGTATTACCGCTATACACAGGATGAGCCAGCATACTGCGCATCATGCCATTTGATGAAGGAGGCATTTACGGAATGGCAGAAGGGTAAACACAGGGATGTTGTATGCCAGATGTGCCATCAATTGAGTATTCTTGAGCAGAATCAACTCCTTGTGGCCTATGTTGTAAAAGGCAATCAGCAGAAATTTTCCCAGACCCATGGCCGTGAAAAGCCATGGAAGGCGTGCAAGAAATGCCATATGGACGAGATGTCTCAGGGTGCTTTAACATTAAATAAATCATACGGCCACGCACGGCATGTGTTTATGCAGAGGATTGACTGCAAGATATGCCATAAAGGGACCGTGCATGATTTCCATCCTAATGAAGATGCCTGCCAGAAGTGCCATCAGGATAAGGGTGTGCACGGAGTGGGCATGGAGGCATTCTCATGTCTTAAGTGCCATTCATTCTCGGAAAAGACGCCTTCCATGATTCCAAGAGACAGATGCATAAAATGCCATACCAATATCCCGATAAAGGGTACTATGTCAGGGCTTCTTTGCTATCAGTGCCACAAGCCACATGGAGAAATAAAGCCCACATCTGCCACATGCATTGGCGAATGCCATAAAAATGAGGCATCAGTTGGGCAGCACAGATTTCATATGAAGAAAGGACTTGACTGTCTGGACTGCCACAAGTCTCACTCATGGGTTGTGGGGCAAAACAGGGCAAGAACTCTCTGTACCAAGTGCCATTCATTTAAGGACCCGAAGACCTTTATCTATTAGTAATTTTTTGCATTTTTGCAAATAAAACCGCTATTTTTGCAGAAATGCAAATATTTCAGAATTAAAAACCTTTGAAAATCAATAAAATACAATCTGGCATGGAATTCGCTAATATTATTTGCAAGAACAGAGAAAGGAGGAACA
>CALGPO010000075.1 GCA_937960465.1 uncultured bacterium | reverse complement strand
TCATACCACCATATCGTATTCAGCATTGGATTCAAGTCTCTGTTAAAACATTTATATTCTGCATGAATACGGTTTCCTGTCGCTTGTAAAGGCTTTGAAGCATGTTAGTCCTTGCTGTCTATGCAACATTAAGGTTATCTTGCAAAAGTCAGTACTGCCTATACTCTCCCACTATCTCAGCGGCGGATTAACAATAAATTCGTCTTTTAACTCGTAGCCCTTTATCTTCACAACCCTTCCCTCAACACTCAGCCTGCCCTCTGCATAAAGCCTTATTGCCTCTGGAAATATCTTATGCTCAATTTTAAGAATCCTCTCAGAAAGTGTCTCCTCCGTGTCATCGGGAGAAACAGGCACTGCCGCCTGTATAATTACAGGCCCTGTATCCATCCCCTCATCAACAAAATGCACAGTACATCCGCTGATTCTCGAGCCATAATCAACTGCCTGTTTCTGACCGTGGAGTCCCGGAAAAGAAGGCAAAAGCGCAGGATGAATATTCATAATTCTATTTGGAAAGGCATCTATCAATGGTTTCCTTACAATTCTCATAAAGCCGGCAAGTACAACAAGCTCCACATTTCTTGTCTTTAGTTCATCTGCTATTTTTCGAAAAAAATCGTCCTTTGAAGAAAATTCCTTTGGATTTATATAGAGGTATTCTATTGAATGTTTTTTTGCGCGTTCTATAGCATAGGCATCGGGATTATCGACTAAAAGAAGCTTAATCGAGGCATTAAGTCTACCCGCTTCTATTTCATCTATAATGGACTGAAAATTCGAGCCTCTGCCTGATGCAAGAATACCAAGGTTAAGCATATTCGCCTCCGCAGTTAAAACCTACAAAAACTCTATATGATTTAACATGTCTTTGCTATCAGCTATTTCCCAGAGTAATTTCAACATTATCAACAGTTCTCCAATACTATACTTTTGTTGGTGAACATAGACAATTCCCTTATGTTTAAAACCCTCTGCAAGGAATAAAAAATCATCGTCATGCGTTACAATAACAAAATTATTCTTTATAGCATATTCAATTTGTTCTTTATCAGAAAGACCTAAATTGCCAGCCTCTCTTGCAGATAGAGCTTCAACGCCCCGCCTCCTCAGTCCAGAGGCAACCGCAATATTAACACTCTCATCAATATAAAATTTTAGCTTACCCAAGGAGTTTCTTCAAAATAGATGGTCTTTTTCTTGCAAGCTTCCTGATGGCATCTTTTCTTTTTCTGATTTCCTCATCAATAGACGCTCTGTTTTCATAATAATACGAAAGCGCATCATGAACTGATTCAAGAGACAGATGTGGATGAGCTTCTATAATCTGGTCTGGAGTAAGCCCAATTCTGTCATACTCTATTGCTATATCTATCACCCTTACTCGCGTCCCAGAGATTACAGCACTGCCCCCGGCTATTTTAGGATTCGTTGAAATATATGGATGTTTGATTTGTTTAAACGCTGTTAATGTCATATGTGCACCTCCTCAAAGTTGTTTTGATATTGCCATTGTTTCATTTTATCAATTTTTGACATTTATCTCCTGCCTAACTCATGCACTGCCTCGACCATTGCAATGGCATTGTCAACTGGAGTTTCGGGCAGTATGCCGTGGCCTAAATTAAAGATATGCCCTTTTGCATTTTTGGCTCCATTAAGTATTCTTGCTACCATATCCCGGATCAGGTCATTTGTCCCAAAAAGGATACATGGGTCGAGATTGCCCTGAACTGCAACATCATTGCCCAATGCGTTTATAGCATCGGAAATATCGATCCTCCAGTCAATGCCAAGCACATCGGCGCCTGACTGTTTGACCTTCTTAAGCATTGCGCTTGCATTAAAGGCAAAATAAATCACAGGAACTTTTCCCTTAAAAGCAGTTACTATCTTCTGCACATAAGGCAGCGCATATTTTTCAAAATCAAAAGGCGAAAGAATGCCTGCCCATGAATCAAACACCTGTATTGCATGGACGCCTGCATTTATTTGCGCCTGAAGATAATTTATGACCGTATCTGTAATCTTTTCCATGAGATTTGCATAAAGCTCCGGAGTTTGGTACATCATCTTTTTGGTATTCACATAATTCTTTGAGCTGCCACCTTCTATCATATAGGTCGCAAGGGTAAATGGAGCTCCAGAGAATCCTATCAATGGTACATTTAACTTTTTAACGAGCATCTTTATTGTCTCCATTACAAAGGGAACATCATCCTCTGCCTTTATCCTGCGGAGCTTTGACACAGCAATATCATTTCTTATGGGATCATAGAGAATCGGGCCCTTTGATTCTGAAAATTCGAGCTTCATGCCCATAGGCTCTATAGGAACAAGGATGTCGGAAAAAAGTATTGCAGCATCCACATTTAAAATATCGACAGGCTGTATTGTCACCTCAGCAGCAAGCTCAGGCGTTTTGCAAAGAGTGAGGAAATCAACCTTCGAGCGCACCTTCTGATATTCTGGAAGGTATCTCCCTGCCTGCCTCATGAGCCATACAGGAGTGTAATCAGTTTTTTCGCCTCGACATGCCTTAAGAAGGGTATCGTTCATTTAGCCTCCGATTTTCTCATTTTCAACGGAACATATCTGCAGAACGGCTCTTCTGCAAGATAATCCCCGTATACTGAATATGCCCTTGCCCTGCATCCGCCACATACATTCACGAATTCGCAGGAGCCACATCTTCCCTTGTATTTTTTGAAATCACGCAAATCCTTGAACAGTTCCGAATTCTCCCATATATCCTTGAATGTTTGTTTCCTGACATTGCCCGCAGACATCGGGAAATAGCTGCACGGAAGCACATCACCGTCAACATTTATAAGACAGATAAGCTGTCCTGCTATGCATCCTTTTGATCCGCCGGTGGAAAACTTCAGAGTTCTTCTTTCGAACTTTGCGCCTTCTTCTTTGGATTTCTGTAGCACTATCCTGTAGTAATGCGGTGCACATGTCGGCCTTACAAGCATATCCCTTTCATCTTTTTCCATCTGGTAATGCCATTCCAGTATCTTCTCATAATCTTCCTTTGAAATGAGTTCTTTCATTATCTCCTCGCCCCTGCCTGTTGGTACTATCATAAACATATACCATGCAGTGGCGCCAAGATCCTTTGCCAGATTATAGACCTTTGGAATCTCTTCCTGATTTCTCTTTGTGAAAGATGAATTGATGATAAATTCGATGCCGTGCTTTTTAAAGAGTCTTGCAGCATTGATTGTCCCTTCGAATGCGCCCATTTCATCCCTGAAGTCGTCATGCACTTCTGCTGTTGAACCGTCAAGGCTGAGGGAGGCTATTTTTATGCCAGATGCCTTGATATTTTCGCATATTTCATCCGTAACCAGTGTTCCATTTGTAGCAAGACACATCCTGAGCCCTTTTTCTGTGCCGTATTTTGCAATATCAAAGACATCCTTCCTCATGAGCGGCTCTCCTCCTGAAAGGACAACTACAGGCTTTGCATAACTCGAGATGTTATCAATGATTCTGAATGCCTCCTCCGTGGAGAAATCTGGATGCCCTTTTACCTCCATCTCTGACGATGAACGGCAGTGCACACACCTGAGATTGCATCTCCTCGTTATCTCCCACGCTATCCATTTTGGTGCAAATTCCATGGCTGCTATTATACCTTTTTTTGATTCCCGAAAGGAGTTTTATTTAAACCATAATTAGGGACACATCCCCTATTTTATTTAACTCTTTCGCCTTTCTGCGTGCAACGCACAGGCAGGTTTGTAAGGCAGGTGCTGCGGAAAGACTTTAAACTCCGCACTTGTATTAACATTTATCTTGTATCCGTCATCTACTACATTGGATACTTGATGGAT
>CALGPO010000074.1 GCA_937960465.1 uncultured bacterium | reverse complement strand
AGAAGCTGATAGTTGAGGCATATCAACACGGTATCATCACTTTATATCCCACATGGTTCAGATGAAAGCAAAAGAGGTGGAACGATGAACGCATACCCCAAAATCTTTATATCCCACATGGTTCAGATGAAAGGCAGTTGTCAAAGAGCTATTAAGATGACTCTCAGAGGCTTAATTTATAACTATTTTAGCAGTTTTAAGATGCAATTTGAACAGCCCTGAAATAGAGTTTTTTGCATCAACCCTCTAATCGTGTTTTCGAACTCCCTAAAAAATAGCCTTCAATTTCTTGCCTGACAAGCATTTCAGCCTCTTAGTATTGAAAACAGGTTTGATGCAATCACAAAATTTAGAGCAATTTTTATGCCTCTTGCCTATCGCCTATAATATATTCCCCGTCAACTCTTTCTCAACACCCATAACCATCTTACGATAATTCAGACGGTTCTCAAGGCTGTAAAAATAAATGGAGTCTTCCTCTTTATTGATAACCCGCTCTAATTCATGTTTACATTTGGCAAGTTTGCCCTCGGTAATATCGCCCTCAAACACAGAATTCTGAACCCACATAAAATACTTCTTCAAAATCTTCCTGACTTTATTAACTCTATCTTCACCAATATCGTATGTAACGATTAAATACGACATATTAAATACAGCAATGAATTACCACCATGCCTTAAATGGAACATAAAGCTCATCCCCTATCAGATGCTTTATAAGCTTGTAACACTCAAGCCTGATGAGCATCCTGTATGAGACATTACGCTTGAGTTTCCTGTGCTTTATGGTAGTAGTGAGCTTCTGGTCAAATTCCTTAAGAAACTTCTTTCTCCCATTTTCGTTCATATAGCAGTAACCCACATTATCATCAAAATCCTCAAGGCTTATCATATTGTTATTGACAAGCTTGAAGATTATAGGATCGGCGATCAGCGGCTTGAATATTTCCGCAATGTCAAGACTCAGGGAATATCGTCTCTCCCTCGGCTCATGCAGATAGCTTATTGTCGGATTAAGTTGCGTGTGATATATCTCCGACAGCACGGTTGAGTAAATCATGGAATTGGCAAATGAGATAAGGGCATTCACAGGATTGGACGGAGGCCGTTTCTCCCGTTTTTCAATGCTGAAGCCGTTATTGACAATGGTATTGAATGCCTGATAATAAGCGTCCCTTGCCCTACCTTCGCACCCCATGAGTTCGTTAATGGTCTTTGCCTCGGAGGCATTGGCAAGTTCTTGCTTTATCTTTTCCTGAAATTCAGAGGTGTCCTTGTATTCTCTCAGATTTCTGAGCATGTGAAATATAGCACCTTCTAAAAATGAAAATGCCATAAAAAAGCGGCGTTCAGAATCAAGGTAATGCTCTACCTGCCGCACTGTCAACTCGCCTGACACATTTCTATCTCTCGGCATAAAACTGCCCACATAAAAGCCGTAATAGTTATAGACATGCACTATCTTATTCTGCTGTGAAAGGAAGTTTAAAAGCTTTGTATTAAGGTCAATCTCTCCATAAAGGTGAATGGTGTCTATGTCTTCAACCGGAATCGCCTTTTTATCGCCGTTTTCATTTTCGATATAAACGGTGTTTTCTTTCCGTTTGATCCTGCCGTTTGAAAAGATATAATATGGTCGTGACATAGATTATTAATGTTTTATACCAATTTGCTTCCTGATTAATTCACATAGGCTATCTTTTATTTCATTATGTCTTGGCACAGGAGCCTTTTTCCCATTTATCGGATTTACATATATATCATGTTTGGAGCCATGTTTTAAATAACAACCCGCACTTACCGGTTCCTTAATAAAATCATATCTCTTCAAACTTCAACCTCTATTTCCTTTTCTTGCACTTTAAACCAGAGAGGTTCTTCTTCTTCAATCATTAATTTATACGCCTCTTGTATATTTTTTTGAAGCTCTTCAAGAGTTTCTCCTTGGCTGAAAACCCCTGGGACTTCTTTAAGTCGCCCTACATACCAGCCTTCATCAATCCAGTACTCCAGAGTAAACTTTCTAAGCATATTCCCTCACCTCCTGTAATTAACTTTATTTATATAATTTTACTATTTGTGTCAACCAATAACTCCTGTCAACCCCAGCAAAATTCAAAATATGCACATTTTGTGCAATAGGGTTTGCGCTGTAACTCTGGAGGCTTATCAAGCTTCAAAATTTCATCTATGCGTATTAAGGCTGCCTCAACCTCCTGCTCTGCCTCGGGAGTAAGCACAACCTCTTCTCGCCTTCGCATCTTAGGATAGTTGATAACACCCCTTTTTTCTATACCAAGCTGTTTAAGATAATAAAGGTAATATAGCAGTTGAATCCTGTCTGCCCCGGCAAGACGATTGGAGTATTTTACTTCCCGAATCTCATCATTACCCACAATGTCAATACTTATGAGATTATCAATAAGAATCTCTTTCGTTGTCTCTCTCGGATAAGAATATTCACCAAGCAGTTTACCCATTAATACTCTATCAGAGCTTGACTCCATCTGGATGCCCCTGTCAAAAAGCCAGAGCTTCCTCTCACAGACATAGAGATAGTTTACCTTAATGCCATTGGTCTTAAGGGTCTGAAAATCTATGTCTTCTCTTAATCCATCCATCTAATTCTTTCCACAGCATTTCTTGTATTTTTTACCACTTCCACACGGGCATGGGTCATTGCGGCCAATCTTTACTTTCTTTTTGTTGAAGTCAAAAACGCCTTTCTTCATTTCTATAACCTTTTCCGTCCATAACAGCTTTCCATAGGCCTTCAATGTTTCAACAGCAAGTGGCAAAGCCTTTAATATCAATTCAGTATTATTACGATTCTTGTCTTCAAAAGTAGCATCTCCTTTTTCGAATAATTTATATAATTTATACATATTTTCTGGAGAAACAACACTGAAAATAATAGCGAGACTCACAGAAACCGCTTCAATATGCTCAGAGGACTCTTCATTCTTATAATCAGGGGACCAGATTTCAGGTCGTAACATTAAGGCAATAAGAAATCCATCTGTCCAATCCTCTATTTCATTAATAACTTTTTCTGATATCTCCTCAACCTTGATGTCATTAAAGGGAAAATGGAGAGTACCTTTATGAAAGGCATCGTTATATGCATTATATGCTTCCATAAGATTTTTAATGAGCACTTCCAACTGTTCAGATGTCTTAAACTCTGGGGTCTCTTCACCAAATATAACTGGTATCCACTCACTTGGCAGAATCATATCAGGCGTTATGGCAAGCCCGAAGAGAAACCCCTCAAGCCCTGTGAGGGTGAAGGATTTCTCTTTATCTCCTGTAAGCTCAAGAAGTTCATTGAGGAGTTGTCTCTGGTGATTGGTAAGAAGCTGGATTTCTGGCATAAGATTTCCTTTTATATTTAATCTATTACTCTATAAAGACACCTTTTACTATTTTATCAGTTAATTCCAATCCTTTTTCATAAGAGTAGATAACATCATTCATTATCATAATATTATGCCTTCTGCAATATTCTGAATCAGGGACAGGCGACAAACATTCAAATCCACTAAATATTTGAACAGGAACAGTATATTCCTTTAATTCACTCTTAGCCCGAATGCGGTCGATATTTCTGGTATCTACGCTGTCAATAATTTTTATCAATTCTCTTATTTCTTTCTCCTTTTCATCGTAGACAGGACGCGGAATAACACAATAATTAAAGGCTATATTTCTAAGCAATTGTTCTGCTTCACTTTTGGACTCTGCTCTAAAGCCAAGTTCAAGTAACTCCTTGTTTCTCTTATATTTTTGATAATATGAAGTTTTTTCAATATCTCTAAATATCTCGTTTATTGCGAGTTGTTTGTCATCCTCTGCCATTATCCTACCTTTAAATTTATCACGAAGCAGTTCATATGTCCTGTTTAGCAAATAGTTATCATAACCTTTAAATGGTTCCGACTTGAATATATGGATATTAGGTGTTTCATCCCAGTATTCCCTTTTTCTATAGCAGCGTCCAAATCGTTGAAGGAGGCTATCTATAGGAGAACATTCTGTAAATAATACATCAAAGTCTAAATCAAGGCTTGCCTCTACAACCTGAGTTGCAATCCATATCTTGGGAGGATGTTCAGGATTATTTATAGCCATTATCCCAGTTTCTTTGCTTTCTTTCTGCTGTCTGTCTTTAAGTATAAACCTTGAGTGTATCAAGGATGGATTAAGACTTTGTAAGCGGTTATACATCTCCTGAGCCTTTTTTACAGTGTTACAAACAATTAATATCTTTTTGTCTGATTTGAACTGCCTTTCAATTATTGATAACGATGAAGGGCTGTCAATCAACTCATCATAAACAGTTATCCTGTGCCTTTTGGTTGACGGCAGTTCAGGTTCAGGAAATTCCACATCCCGAAGCTCTTTTAACTCATCTTTTATAAAAGGCGGCAGAGTCGCTGTCATCAGCAGGAATTTTCCACCAAGTTGATAAATTTCTTTAAGAAAGACTATTATTGCGGCTATTGAATCAGGCGAAAAACTCTGAATCTCGTCAATTACTACCTTTGAGTAAGATGCGGTCAGATACGGCAGTTCAAATCCATTATATTTGAAAACTGCTGTTACAAGCTGGTCAGCCGTTGCAACGGTTATTGGAGCGCAGAATTTTCTTGCGGTCTCTATTCTTTCAAAATAGCTCTCATCGGTATCGCCCTGCTCAAGGATATAGCCGATTTCACCGTGCAAAAGGGTTGCATTATCAGCGAAAACATCTTTGAACCTTCTGTGCATCTCATTGACCGCTGTCCGTAAGCCTAAAAGATAAAAAGCTTTCTGTCCATTTATCCAGTTCATTGCAAACTCTGTCTTACCTGAACCTGTAGATGCTATTAAAACAATATTTTTATCCGAAAGATTTCTTGCCTTATGCTGAAATGGTTTAAGCTGCCAGCCCTGTTGAGACAACCAATTAATAAAGTCGGCTTTATAGTTGCCCATATAGCTCTTTTCAGGCTCAATATTCGCAGAAGCCGTATAATCGCATTTGTGCAAAATACCCTTCAAAAAGACCAGTAATTCAAAATAATTTTTGAAATTTATCTGAGAGTCTATTTTTTGCCTTATGTCTTTCTGTATATCATAGTCAAAGTTTAAAGGATAGTTAATTCCCATTTTGTCTTTATTTCTCTCGAGGTCATAATGAATAGTTTTCACCAGGGTTCTTTTGTCAAAAGGCTTTTTCCTTGCATGGTGAAACGCAATGCAATATTGAACAAGGTCGGCAAAACGGATGCCATCTGTACTGAATGCATGAAAATATCTCTTATCCTCTTTTGAGATAAAAGCTAACGACAGCCATTCATGGGGTATTTCATCAGAATCTTTTAGTTCTGGAATTATGACTTTTGAGGATAATCCAAGCTTGTTCTGAAACTTATAGTTCAACTTACCGAGGTCATGATAATAAAGAATCTTTTTGATCACTTCATCATACTTTTTGACCTTTTCAAGATCAAGAAACTGTTTTAGCTTCTCGTAATTTTCAAGTAGTTTCCTATTGTGTTCTTCAATAGTTTCAGCGGGTTTTGACTTAGCGTAAACAGGCATTTTTATACTGAAAAGAAACTTGCCAGATTACCATCATTGTCAACATTAATATCCGAATACTGAATTTTATTGCCCTTTGTAATGTAAACGGCATCGACATATTTGAATATCCTCTTGTCTTTAAATGAACTGACAGGCTCATAATAAAACGGCAGTCTACAATAAGTTCCTTCCAATTGCTCATTTTTACAAATCTCAGGATCGAGGTATATGTTATATGGGAGTCTGTATTCTTCGCCAAAGGACAAAATATTTACGAGACAGGTGTCTTTAAAATCTACACGAGCAATATCCTCATTTCTACCGAGAATAATTGTTCTATGTCTTACTGCCTCAAGAAGTTGTTCATTTAGTTTTTCTTCATCAAAAGAAATATGCAGAATGAGTTCCATATCAACTATTTCATCTACAAACATAACGCCATGCGTGACGGTCTTATTAGAATTGTTGACAACCACATCATAGGGATTATTTGGTCTTGAAGCCCTGTCCCTGTCAAATTTATAAACCTTCTGCATATTAGTTACTACAGATTCATAATTGCCCTGGATGGATATTTTAAGATTGTGGTATTTATCCAGATTGAGCAGACCGTGAGCCATGCCCTTAACCATAGAAGGGGTTGGCAACGGATATGTCTGCACATAGCCATAGCTCAACTCCCTTCTGTAATTAACCATATTCTGATAAAGCTTAATCCTGACTGCTCTCATTTTTAACCTTTGTAAAAACCGTCAATCTTGGCATCAAGATTTCCAAAAAATTCTTCTATAGACAATTTCTCAGAAACACTAATGTCATTTACATTTGAGAATTCCCCATCAAGATAGCCTAACAGGCTCTGTTCTCCAACGGTCTTTTCTATAGTCTTTATAGCGAGGGTGCTGTTAATAAGTTTCTCATTGAGTAAAATCTTGTCTTTTGTGAATGAAAGTTTTATCCTGTTGTAAAAGAATGGATTACCAACATCATACAATCCGCCTATTACAAAAAGTGGAGACAGGTTTTCCCTTTTACCTCTAATATCTCTGTTGAGGAGTTTGAGCACATTAAGTAGGTGCTTCACCCTCGTTGCTCTCTCAGTCTTATTAAGCTCGATCTTATAAACAGGATCTACACCTATCTCTTCAAGATTACAAGTTAAAGTATAACAGTAGTAAGTTCGGTGTGTCTCAGGCTGAAAGATATCGTTATCAACATTGCTCGGGATTCTATCTGCAAGACCCTTATTTGTTCCAAATTCAAGTTCGTTATAAAATGGTTCAAGGCTTATAGCATCAGTAAGCCTTACTACTGCCTTTCTTATTTTGTTACCATCCCTTGTTTTCATATATCCAAAAAAATCTATTTCAGGGAAATCCTTTATAGTGGCAGACTCAGCAAATTGAATAACACCAGCAGCCCTATCTACATCTGTAAGTCTATGTCCGTAAAGCTCATTAAGCATCCTCACAATGTCATATCTTAAAGCCTGTCTGCTTATGTAAGAAAAATTCTTCCCTTCAGTAGTAACTTTTTTGAGCGTTAAAATATTACCTACTCTTTCGCCATAATTCAAATTTGACGCCTTAAAAATTACTGCCAAATGAAGATACTTGTTTGTTGCCATAGCTATACCTCCTCCTTTGTATCGTTAATTGCTTCTCCCACTACTTTGCTCTTACTCATTAGACCGTTAACAAAAGAATAGCCAAATTGTAAAAAATAGTCGTCGTCAAGCATTTCATCCTGTCCAAAAGCAAGTGGCAAATTATGTGCCATCATTACCCTATTATATTTATCAAGGAATTTGTATCTATCGGCTATCTTCAAATCGTTTAAAAACCCGTAAACCAAACCATTAATTTGATTTTCTTTCTTCAATTCATACAATTTGTCACATAAAACCCTACCATTTTTAAATCCCTTTTTTACTATTACTTGACTCTTTTCCATAGTTTCACCTCTTATCCATTGAATATATTTGATTATAAAATTAACAACTCTATTCAAATTGTATCTTGCCAAATATCTATCAGGAGCTAAAGAATATGCAAAGTATTTATGAAGAACCGAATAATTAATCTGTCGCCCAATAGCGAGTTTCAAAAGTTCTTCATCAACACTGTAATAAGTTTTCTTTATCATATTCTTTATCATATAATATCCTTTGGGAATACTATCTGCTCTAAACTGTAAATCGAGAAACTCGGCAATATCAGGCATGATATTGTAATTATAAATGTTGTAGCCTTTTGAACTTTGTCCGGCCAGTATTGGATTGTCAGCGATCTCAATAAAATTAATATCCTCTGCAATGCTTCTTGCTTGATTTTCTATGATATGCTCTACAGTCTGTTTGATCATTGCATAAAAAAGCTTACTGTTATCATCAATATTATCAAGCCTCAGATTAAATTTCCTTACTGTCTCAAATAATGTTCTAACTTTAGTGTTTTCATTGGGGAAATAAAAATAGTTCAAATAATCTCCACCAACCTTTTTGGGAACATATGCAAATGATGCAAAGGCACAGTTATAAATTATTGCACATAATGAACATATCTTCATTTTTGAAGACTTAAATCCCCACACCCAATTGGCGTTGTCCTTATTAAAGCCAATGATATTGGATACAGCATTATTAAACTCGTATTCGGCCTTTCTTTCCTGGCAGGATGGGCAGAGGTCGTTATTTTTCAACTTCTTTGACTGATTTGCAGTCTTCATTTTGTTTATATATTCTGAGATACTGTCATGGGAACAAACGCCTTTAAACCTCCATTCTATAAAATTCTGCAGTGATGCCTTTCCTTCAGGGTTGCTGTTCAATGTCTGAAAGATCTGTTCTTTAGGCAAAGCTTTTATGAAGTTCTTTGCATTTTCAAGAATGGCAATAAAGTCCTCAATGCTTTGATACCCCGAGATTGATATGCCCAATAATCTCAAAAAATCTTTATACGGTGATTTTTCAATCTCCTCTATCTTCTTGGCAATTTGCTCCTGTTTTATTTTTGTCTTTTTATCGGCCAAATCTTTTTGAGCTTTTTGCAATCTTTGAAGATATGCCTGAACATTGAAAAACTTTAGAAAAGCTTGTTTAATAAACTTCTCTTCAAAATCGTCAAAAATGTCATTATTAAATTCAATATAGTTTTCACCAACAGCTAAAGATGAAATACTGTCAAGCCCCTTGCCGTGAGCAGCAATAATCATGAACCCTATTATTCCGGCATTGAAATACCAGTCTCTCATATAGATTCTATATTCCATTCCTTCCCCCCTACTCCCCCTCTCTTCCAAACCCAATCTTCCGCTTTTTTGGCTCAGGCGGAATGAGAAGTTGTTTTATGGCATCAAAAACGATTTTGAACTGCTGGTCATATCTCTTTTCCATGTCCTCAATCTTCTTCTGCAAGTCTTTATGGCTTAAAAGTATCTCTCTAAGCCTTGTAAATGTCCGCATTATCTGGATATTCACCTGAATTGCCCTCTGGCTGTTAAGAACACTTGAAAGCATGGCGACACCATTTTCTGTAAATGCATATGGGAGATAACGCTGCCCTCCCCAGCTTGAGGTGCCAAAATGGAACCTCAAGTTGTCAAACTCCTCTTTTATCAGTTGGAACATAAAATCATCAGGAAATCTTTCGATATTTCTTTTTACAGCACGATTAAGGGCCTTTGTCTCTACTCCATAAAGCATCGCAAGGTCTTTATCAAGCATGACCTTTCTGCCTCTTATTAACAGTATCTTGCTCTCTATAATCTCATGTGGCACTATGTCTATTGCCATCCTTACATCTACTCCCCCTCTCTTTCAAACCCAATCTTCCGCTTTTTTGGCTCAGGCGGCGGAGCCATGAGTTGGCGTATGGCATTGAAGATTGTTTTAATCTCGTCATCGTGTTTTTCAATCTTGTTTTCAAGTTGCGCCAACTTATGTGCAAGCTCTTTGTTTGTTGAAATCATTTTCCTGAGTTTGACAAAGGCTCGCATTATGGCAATGTTGATTTTTATTGCCCGTTCGCTATTGAGTATGCTGGAAAGCATTGCTACTCCTTGCTCCGTAAACGCATATGGCAGGAATCCGCCAAAATACTTCTTATGTGGTATCACATCTTATGATACCAGTTGTTCAGCTTCAGACTCATTGATCTGAAACATGAAATCTTCGGGAAATCTCTGGATATTCCTTTTAACCGCCTGATTCAAAGTCCTTGTTTCGACTCCGTAAAGTTCTGCAAGGTGCATGCTCAGCATAACCTTTTGCCCACGAATGAGATAAATTTTTCTTGTAACCATCTCTATTGGAACAAATGCTGTCATCTCTCCTTTTCTCTCCCAACCCCTATCTTTCGCTTTGTTGGCTTCGGCATCATGTGCTGATAAATGGAGTCAATTCAAACCGCCTATGAATCGGTTTGCTTCCTTTTTGCTCAAAATCCTTAAAACCACCACTTTACCGGATTCAATCAAATAAAAGACCCTGTATTTATCAACCCTTAGCCTGTAAAAATCGGTCTTTTTGCCTTTTATCTTCTTTATCAGTTTGCCCTTCGGAAAAGGATTTTCCACAAGTGATTTTAGCGATCGCGTAATTTTGGCACAAATAATATCGCTGAGGCTGTCCATATCTTTTACTGCATGAGGTGACAGAATAATCTCAAATCTATCCAATCCTCTTTTTCCTCTTTACAAGATAATCATCCAACAGGATACCGCCTTTAGCGTGATATTCTGCTATAGCCTCTGCAAGCATATCCTGAAGACCGGAACTCTTCTCAATCATATAGTCCTCAAAATCCTCCTCAGAGATGGCGGTTACTATAGCCCTCGGCTTGCCCTTTGATGTAATAACGACCGCCTCTTTTTCCGCCTTTCTCAAAATCTCAGAGGTTTTGTTTTTTAATTCCCTGACATTTGCAAATTTCATCTTCTCGCCTCCATGTAGCTATATTTATAGCCACTATGACACACTTTTAAGATTTAATCAACCGGCTATATCTCATAGCGCCTCCACCATCCCAAACCCCTGTCCTGTCCTCAAGCCAATGCCTATTTGATAGAGCATCTGTAAATCCCGTGGATCGCCTTTGAGTTTGAAGCATCCTTCAAAGCAGGTAAGGGTCATGTATGGCTTGCCTGTCTTTTCTCTGAATCCTTTCATCGCATGCTTGACGACCTGTTTTTTCAATTTTACAGGAACAAATTCCATCTCTCTATAGAGTCCATCTCCCCTTATGTCTTTTAAAATCCTGTCATGAACGGCATTGAAATGTTCATTAAAACTATCAATAGGTATTTGCCCGCCGCTTATTGGTAGAATGGGCTTACCCTCTTTGTTCTCAATTAAGACAGGTGAATTGGTTTTGAATGTTACTTCATCGTTGGTTATCTTCTTTTCATTGAGCATGAATACCCTCTCAAGTATAAGGTTTATGTTGTTTCCAAATGGGAAAGACTTCATCTCAAGCAGGCCGTTGTATAGGTATACCATAAACTGATATTCAGAGGAGCTTACATAAAAGGACAAGCTGCTGTTTTCAGGGAAATAAAAGACGCTGTCTTCAATCTCCACATTTTCATCAATAATGATTTTTTCTTTTTTAGCTGTCCTGCCCAAAGGCATTGATACGCTGAAGCAAAATGGTTTAGCTATTTTTGAATGTTCTGAGTCTTTGTCTGGATAGAGGCTTTTTTTATATTCAGCATCAGATTTTTCAATCGCCTCTTTTATCAAGGACATAAATCTGTGCCTGTAAAAGATAGGAATTTTGTCAGCCTTGAAGGTTACCTTTATCCTCATACATCCTCCTTGGGTTGTATGCCTTCAGCCTTCGGTTTATACTAAAGCATATTGCCCTTGCCTAAGTCTGATAAATATGCACATCCCTCTGCGGGAACGGGATTCTTATTCCGAGTTCGTTAAACTTTCTGTAGATTCCCCTGTTTATCTCATCAGTCGTACGCAGTCTGAGGGCAGGCTCTTTTATCCAGCATAAAAGTTCAAGGTTCAGCGATGATTCTCCGAATGCATTGAAGAATACCTTTGGTGCAGGATCATCAAGGATATTTCCATTCTGTGCGGCAATATCGATTAGTGTCTTCTCAACAAGGTTAATATCGCTTCCATATGCGACATTTACAGGAATCCTTACCCTGATATTGGGTGTCGGCGCACTCTCATTTACTATCTTCGAGTTCGCGATTATGGAATTGGGAATTGTTATCATTATGTCATCGAGGGTCTTAATCCTCGTGCTTCTTATGCCAATTGACATAACCTCCCCTCTGTCAACTTTATCGATGACAATAAAATCTCCTATCTTAAACGGTTTATCCGCAAATACGCTCAGCCCTCCAAAAAAATTTGCTATAGTGTCCTTTGCTGCCAATGCAATGGCAGCGCCTGCAATTCCTGCAGATGCTATCAAAGGCGTGATGTTTATCTTCCATATGGATAAGATAACCATGAGCGAGGCAAGGATTATCGCTATTTTGGAGACATTCTCGATCAAAGGTATTATGTCTTTGCTCAAGCCTGTTACATCAGAGACCTTATGGATGGCGTCTTCGATAATAATATTGCTTATCTTCACAACTGCTATTGTCCAGATTACTGCCATTATTGAATACAGGATGCCATCAGCATAAAAGATAACTTTCTGCGAAGGCTTAAGATAGGCAATAGCAAGAACAATCCCTATTAATATAATTGTGAAATATACAGGCCGGTGGATTGCATCAAATATCTTGTCATCAATATCGCTCTTTGTGAATTTTGTAAGTTTGCGTAAAACCTTGTCCGCAAAAAGATCAGCAATCTTTGCTATTACGATGAAGGCAATTATAGAAAGAATTGCATTGATATAAGGCGATGCTGAAATATTAAGGGATTCTATAAGCTTTGTCATAAATTTCCTTCTATTCTTCGATATAATTCAGGTCCTTGTGGAAAGTCTCTTCAAGACGGTATAACGCATAAAATGCAATAAGCATGCATAAAGCGCCTACAATAGCTCCTGCGTTAAGGATACCAAAATATTTTTTAGCAAACTGAAACAGGAAGGTAATGGGAATAACTGTACCGCGAATGAAATTAGGCACTGTTGAAGCCACTGTTGCCCTTATATTGGTGCCAAACTGCTCTGCTGCAATGGTAATGAATATTGCCCAGTAGCCCACTGCAAAACCGATTATTCCGCAGCTTAGATAAAACAATGAGGAACTCGCTCCATGGAGCATGAAATATAAGGCTATGGAGATGGAGGATATTACCAGAAACATCAATACAATCTTTTTCCTACTCTGAAAATACTGGCTGAGGAACCCGCTAATAAAATCGCCAAAGACCAGTCCTATATAGCAGAACATCACTGCCTCTCCTGCATTAATCGTCCCTGAAATATTCATTGTCTTTGCGAATTCAGGCGAAAATGTAATGAGTATGCCTACACAGAACCATATGGGAAGCCCGATGAGAATAGAGTTCATATATTTGAAGAAACGCTTCTTGTTGGTGAAAAGCATAGATAAATTTCCTCTGCTTATGTCTCTTTCTTCTATCTGTTTATACATCCCTGACTCGTAAACACTTATCCTCATTATGAGCAGGAGCATGCCAAGACCTCCGCCTATGAAATAGGCCATCCTCCAATCAAAATACTTTGCAATATAATTTGCAAGAATAGCGCCTGTAACGCCTACTGTTGCAACAATCATAGTGCCATAGCCCCGTGAGTGTTTCGGAAGGGTTTCTAATACAAGTGTCACTCCAGCACCTAATTCTCCAGCCAGCCCAATTCCTGCAATGAATCTCCATACAGCATAGCTCTGGATTGAATCAACAAAGCCATTGGCAATATTTGCTATAGAATACAGAAATATCGAGCCAAACAGTATCTTTACCCTCCCCCTTTTGTCTCCAAGTATTCCCCATAAAATGCCTCCGAGAAGCATGCCAGCCATCTGCATATTCAGAAGGAAAATCCCTTTATCGAGAATATCCTGTCCTGCAAGTCCTATGGACTTAAGGCTCTGAACCCTCACAATGCTGAAGAGTATGAGGTCATAAATATCTACAAAATATCCGAGGGCAGCAACTATGACAGGAACAGAGAACAGATCCCTGCTGAAGCTTACCCTTTCTTCAGGCAATGCAGAAATTTCAAAATCCTTCACCCGAGACTCCTGTCATAAAGCTCCTTTTTGCTGAGACCGTATCCCTCTGCAACCATCTTGACAGCCTCTTTTCTGCCCTTTCCCCTCTTCATAAGAGACTTAACCTCTTCAAGTGCCTCCTCAATCGAGACAGCTTCCTTGCTTTTACCTTCGACTATTATCACATATTCACCTGCAATAGTTCGTGTCTTAAGCATATCGATGATTTCGGATATGGTTCCCCGCAATATCTCCTCGTGCATCTTCGTGATTTCCTTTGCAAGCACTGCTTTTCTTTCAGAAAATATCTCTTCCATATCCGAAAGCGTGTCCAATATCCTATGAGGCGCTTCATAAAATATTAAGGTTCTTGGCTCAAGCGCAAGCTCATTTAATCTTTTCTGTCTCTGTGCAGTCTTTGGAGGCAGAAAGCCTATAAATGTGAACTCCTCTGTTGAAAGCCCTGATGCAGAAAGGGCTGCGATGGCTGCAGATGGTCCAGGTATCGGCACAACATCTATTCCTTCATCTATTGCCCTTTTTATAAGCACAGCACCAGGATCTGATATGCCGGGAGTACCTGCATCCGAGATAATGGCAATAGATAATCCTGAACGCAGCTTTTCTATAATATCTTCTGATCTAATCTTCTCTTTTTCAGACCAGTAACTGATCATAGGCTTTGTTATACTGTAATGGTTGAGGAGCTTGCGGGAGTGCCTCGTGTCTTCCGCGGCAATAACATCAACCTCTTTTAAAACCCTTATTGCCCTTAATGTTATGTCTTCAAGGTTTCCAATTGGAGTCGAGACAATGTATAATTTTCCGTAATTATTTAACAAAGCTGCTCTTAAAACAGACAAGCCATCTGATATGTGCCTTTTCCTCATTAATGATATCTTCCACAATCTCTTTTTCCTTTACCGCATCCTTTATTCCGTGAAAATAGAGTAATGTCTCTTTTTCAAAACCGATTGCAAAATTCACAGCATCTTCCACGGTCTTTATTTTTTCCATGGATGGGAGGGATTTGTTTTTGCCCAAAAAAAACTCTGATTCCACTATAGCCCTCATGTACTGGGATATATCTTCCCATCCTTCTGGCTCGCTGTCTCCAAGTAGTTCTAAAAGTTCGGAGAATGTCTTTTCGTGCCTCAACTCTTTTTCCGCGAGAGTCGTGAAGAGCTTATACAGGTCTTCATTTTCTTTCCTGAATTTCTCTGCCATCGTGGTATAAAATTGATAGCCCAACTTCTCTGTCTGAACTGCCTGCCCGACAACCTCTCTGATCGAAAATTTCCCCATAATGTTCCTCCTGTTTTGAAACATCTCAGATGTGATAAGATTTAAATACTACTCCACTTTCAGCAGTTTTCTCAAGCGTCTGTCTGCCTGAAATATCTCATCCACATTGTCTCCTGTCAATTCCCACGAATAATCACCCTTTGCATTTCTGTGAAGCTTTATCCTGACAGGCTTCTTCGGCTTTACCTGCTGGATCTGCTGATCCTTGCTGAATTTAAACTGCTGGCTTTTCTCAGCACCTATAGCATGGTAAGGCAATGTAAAAATCAGAAGACAGACGATTGAAGTCAGAACACAGACATATTTAAAACCCAAATTAAGCGCTCCTAAACTATGAATATATGTCATGCATGACGAAAAGACTTTAAACCATGCACTTGTTTTAACATCTGTCTTGTATCCATAATCTACTACATTGGATACTTGTTGGATAATGCATTTATTATCTCTCATATACATTTGGATCAACACTTTCTAAAGTCTTTGAGCAGTGCCTGTCTGCGTGCAACGCACAGGCAGACCTGTCTGCGTGCAACGCACAGGCAGGCATGACATATATAACATCGCTCATTTTATGTTTAATTTTGCATTACCAACTCCTGTACCTGTTCGTTATCGGGAATCTTCTGTCCCTGCCAAATGCCCTCGGAGTTATCTTTATCCCGGGTGGAGACTGCCTTCTCTTGTATTCGCTGGTATCCACCATCTTGATAACCTTTCTCGCACACTCCTCTTCGCAGCCGAGATTGACTATCTCGTCAAAGCTCCTGTCTTCTTCTATATATGCCTTTAGTATGGGGTCGAGAATTTCATAAGGAGGCAGGGTATCGGTATCCTTCTGACCCGGTTTTAATTCAGCAGATGGCTCTTTCAATAAAACCCTTTCGGGTATTATAGACCTTCCTTCCTTTTGGTTTTTCCAGTTGCATATTTTATAGACCAGGGTCTTTGGGACATCCTTAATTACAGCAAATCCACCTGCCATATCCCCATAGAGGGTTGCGTATCCCACGCTCATCTCAGACTTGTTCCCTGTTGTCAGCACAAGCCATCCGAATTTATTCGAAAATGCCATGAGAATATTTCCTCTTATGCGTGCCTGAATGTTTTCTTCTGTTGTGTTAACCGGCATATCTTTGAATTCAGGCCTTAATGTATTCAGATATGACTCAAAAATATTATTGATAGGCACCTCTATGACATTTATTCCGAGATTTCTTGCAAGCCCATATGCATCATCCCTGCTCTCCTTTGAGGTATAAGGTGAAGGCATGAATACTCCTGTAACATTGTCCTTGCCTATGGCATCCACAGCAATAGCAGCAACCAGAGAAGAATCTATCCCCCCGCTTAAACCAATGCATACTTTTTTGAATCCGTTCTTGTAAACATAATCCCTTGTGCCAAGGACAAGGGCATTATAGATCTCTTCTTCTAAACAGAGCGAAGGTGCAGAAGTGCAGAAGTGCAGAAGATTTTTTTCTAAATTCTGATCTTCCGATCTTCTGATCTTCCGATCTATGTTTATCCTTTCCACCATCCCCTTTTCCAGTGCAATAACCTGCTGTCTTCTGCGGGGATCATGCAGCCTCTTCATGAATACTGCATCCAGATTTAAATCTATAACAATCATATCTTCTTCGAACTGTTCGCCTGCTGCAATGATCTCTCCATCATGGTCAACCACAAAACTCCGTCCGTCAAATACGAGTTCGTCCTGGCCTCCAATGGTATTCAAATAAGCCACAATGACGCTGCTGTCGGATGCACGCGTGGATAGCATCTTCTCTCTGAAGCATGTCTTTCCGATATGATAAGGGGAGGCATTGATATTGATTATAAATTCTGCGCCTGATAATGCCTGAATAGCAGAAGGACCCTCAGGATACCAAATATCCTCACAGATATTGACGCCGAAAATTACGCCATCCATCTGATATACCGGATACCTCGTCCCTGCCTGAAAATATCTGTATTCATCGAACACGCCGTAATTGGGCAGGTGCACCTTATGGTAAATGTCGATAATCTCTTTTTTGTGGATAATTGCAGCGGCATTGTATATGTCGTCCTTTTTATCAACGAATCCCACGATTACGACAAAATCATTTACCTTCTCCTGAATCTCCCTCAGTGCATTCAGATTGTCATCGATAAACTGTGGTTTTAAAAGAAGGTCTTCAGGCGGATAGCCTGTAATGGCAAGCTCGGGAAACGCTATTATATCGGGATTATATTTGCAGGCATCCTCGATAAACTTGATTACTTTTTTAACATTTCCACTAAAATCGCCGACAGTAGGGTTAATCTGGCAAAGGGCAATCCGCGCTGTTTTCATGTAATGAATTTTATCATATTACTCTATCCATTTCACTATTTCATTGATATCGACCCTGTCTGCCCTGAAGGTGTTTGCTTTATCTGTAAGGTCTGGATAACCAATGGATATTCCAAGAACAAGCCTCTTTGATTCGGGTATGCCAAGGAATTCCTTAACAACATGGGCATAATCAGTAAGGAATGCCTGCGGTACAGTTCCGATCCCATGTGCATTGGCTGCAAGCATAAGGCTCTGTGCAAACAAGCCAATATCAAACAACGACCAGAGAGGAAGGGAGGCATCCTGAAAAAGGAATATGCCATGCGGTGCACCGTAAAACCTGAAATTCGCTATCTTCGCCTTTTTTATGTATTCAGGATCGCTGAAGTCTATGCCGAACCTTTCGCTTCTTTTCCTGAAAAGCTCCTGTATCCTCATGTCGATATGAGAAGGCCATGATTCAGGTTCAGGAATATCCGGCTTTGGCTTTTCGCCCTTTTCAAAGACATCAACGAGCCGCTTTGAGAGTTCATCCTTTCTATCTCCGGACACTATTATAGCCTCCCACGGCTGCGTATTCTTATAAGACGGACTCCACCTTGCTGTATCAAAAACACTCATAAGTATTTCCTTTGATACAGGCTCAGGCTTAAACTTTCTGATGCTCATCCTTGTCTTAATGCATTCAACAGCATCCATAATATTCCTCCTATAGTTATGATAGTATGGCAAGTCTGTTTCAATGCCAAACTCCTAAACACTCTAAGAGCGAAGAATGCCAAGCAGCCTTCTTGCCATCATAAAGATTCTCAAATATTTTTCGTCCTGATAATCCTTATATGTATTTATATGCGGAATAAATTGACCTTTCTTAAAGATCAATGTCACCTCTGCATAAATACCGTCCTTGAGATATATTCTGTGGGAATAATCCTTTGTAGAGGCAAGTACGATCTTTGCCGGTGTCATATAACCTGGATCAAGATTAATATTCCTTTTCCCATCAGATGAAAGATTTTTCTCTATCTCATTCGTTGTCAGTTTTATTGTGGAGAGGTTTTCCTGTTCCATCAGGTTTTTGAAAAATATAAACCTCCTGTAGATAGGCTCGCCCAGTTCATCTTTATAATAGTCTGAGAATTCCCACCTTATTGCAGGAGTCTCCATAACAATCTCTCCGAATATCCTTTCCAATGATTGTCGTGCCTCAATGTAATAATCTTCGTTTGAAAAGAGAGTGCCTGTAAAGAGAAGTGCTTTTTCCGGAGGGGTTGGGGATCCCATCTACTCATTCACTCATTAACAAGTTTAGCAATGAATGCCCTTACATCAGGTGAGTCCCAATTGACAGGGCCGACTACCTTTTCCTTTATTATTCCATTCTTGTTTATCACAAAGGTCTCGGGAACGCCTGTGATTCTGTATTCCAGAGATACATTTTTATCATCGATCAGCACGGGGAAGTTAAACCCGTTTGCCTTCATATATTCCATCACACTTGAAGGCTTGTCTTTGTATAGCACAGAGATAAAAACAAGATTGCTGTTTCCCTTTTCGGCCTCCACGAAGCCATGAATGGATGGGTTTTCCATCCGGCAGGTGTCTCACCATGACGCCCAGAAATGAAGGAGAACAGTCTTCCCCTTCAAATCGGACATCTTCCATATCTTACCCTCTATATCTTTCAACTCAAATGCAGGCGCATCGAGTCCTTTAGCGGCATGTTTCTTCGGAGGCTCTCCGGTTTTAGCAAGAAAAAGCACTGCTGCTATACCCACAGCAAAAACAACCGCCAATACAAATCCTTTACTCTTCATACATGGCTCCAGGAAATAAGTTATCAAGTCCTAAACTGAGCAATTCTTACACTTAAAATGCATGCCATGTGCGACGAAAAGACTTTAAACCCGCACTTGTGCAACCCTCTATCTTGTATCCGTTATCTACTACATTGGATACTTATTGGATGATGCATTTATAATCTCTACAATAACTTGAAATAGCACTTTTTAAAGTCTTTGAGCCGTGCCTGAATGTATACAATCATTCATATTAGGTACTTAACTACTTCAATTGACAGATACCAGCATCGACTCTTCTGCTTCCACAAAAACAGGCTTATCCTGTTCAAGGTTTACCTTTACCACAGGCGTATTCTTGAACCTGCCCTTTATCAGTTCCTCGGAGAGGTAATCCTCTATTTCACGGGCAATAGCCCTTCTCATCGGCCTTGCTCCATAAGCGGGCTGATAATATTTATTGAGCAGCCATTCTTTAACCTCAGGGGATACATCTATAGTCAATGCATGCTCTGCAAGCTTCTTATTTGTCTCTGTCAGCAGGAGATCGATAATCGACAACAGGTGATCCTTTTCCAGTGGATGGAAGACTACCGTTTCATCAACACGGTTAAGGAACTCCGGATTAAAGGTCTTCTTTAGTTCGGACAGAACATTGTCCTTCATCTTGTTGTATGCATCTTCTGACGATGCCTTGTAAAATCCAAGCGGTGTTGCCTTCTCGATAATCCTTGCACCCAGATTGGATGTCATAATGATTATGGTATTCCTGAAATCCACTTTTCTGCCGTAACTATCCGTAAGCACTCCTTCATCCAGTATCTGGAGAAGCATGTTAAAAACATCATGATGTGCCTTTTCTATCTCGTCGAAAAGAATTACCGAGTAAGGCCTTTTGCGAATCTTCTCTGTAAGTTGTCCACCCTCTTCATAACCCACATAGCCTGGAGGTGCGCCTGTCAGGCGTGATACATTGAACCTCTCCATGTACTCTGACATGTCGAGCTTCACGAGTGCGCTTTCGTCATTAAACATGAACTCTGCAAGGGTTTTTGCAAGTTCTGTCTTTCCAACGCCTGTCGGACCAAGGAAGAAGAATGAGCCGATTGGCCTGTTCTTGCTCTTCAAACCCGCCCTTGACCTGCGAATTGCCTTTGCCACAGCCTTTATGGCATCGTCCTGTCCGATTATCCTCCTATGCAGGGTTTCTTCCATTTTCAAAAGCTTCTCCGACTCCGTCTCTTCAAGCTTATAAAGAGGTATACCTGTCATCTTTGAAACAGTATATGCTATGTCTTCCTCTCCCACAACAGGAACTTCCTTATTCAAAGAATCCTTCCACTTCTTGTACTGAAGTTCATAGGTCTTTTTGAGTCTGTCTTCCTGAGCTCTAATAGCCTGGGCCTTTTCTATGTCGTGCAGTCTCACATAGAGGCTCTTTTCCTTTGCAAGTTGAATCAACTCGGTTTCCATATCCCGCAGTTCCTGAGGGATTGTTGTCCTTTTTAGCTTTAGCCTCGAACCTGTTTCATCAATCACATCTATCGCTTTATCAGGCAGGTATCTGTCTGTTATATACCTGCCAGAGAGCCTTGCTGCGGCCACAACTGCTTCGTCGCTGATCTTCACCTTGTGGTGGCTCTCATACCTTGGCCTTATGCCCTTTAAAATCTCAATAGTCGTATCTTCGCTCGGCGCCTGAATATAAATGGGCTGGAATCTTCTCTCAAGAGCACCGTCCTTCTCTATGTATTTCCTGTATTCATCAGGTGTAGTCGCACCTATACACTGCAGCTCTCCCCTCGAAAGTGCAGGCTTCAGCATATTGGATGCGTCAACAGATCCTTCTGCCGCACCGGCTCCGATAAGAGTATGAAACTCGTCGACAAACAGGATAATATTCTTGTCAGACTGCAGTATCTCACGCATTACTGCTTTAAGCCTCTCTTCAAACTGACCCCTGTATTTTGTACCGGCAATAAGGGCACCGAGGTCAAGGGATATTATCCTTTTCCCTATGAGACTGTCGGGCACGTCTCCCACAACTATCTTCTGTGCAAGCCCCTCCACAATTGCGGTCTTTCCGACACCCGGCTCTCCGATTATGGCAGGATTGTTTTTCAGTCTTCTGCCAAGCACCTGAATTACACGCTCTATTTCATCCTCCCTGCCTATAACAGGGTCAAGTTTTCCCTCGACAGCAAGGAGTGTGAGGTCCCTGCCGAATTCATCAAGGGCAGGAGTGTTTGTCTTCCTGCGTTCTTTCTGGTGTGTCTGCTGGAATTGCGGTTTAATGGCAAGGTTTATGGTCAACTGTCTTGCACCGAGCAGATTTGCACCAAGATTTCTGAGGATTCTGCCTGCAATACCTTCATCCTCCCTTATAAGGCCCAAGAGGAGGTGTTCACTTCCTATGTAGTTGTGGCCTAAAAGCCTTGCCTCTTCTATAGAGAGTTCAAGGACCTTCTTTGCCCTTGGGGTGAATGGAATATCCCCGAATGTCAAAAGATTGCCGCCAACAGGTAGGTTTCTTTCCACTTCAAATCTTATTTCATCTATGGACAGCCCCATCTTTCTAAGTATGGTTATGGGAATGCTGTCCTCTTCCCTTAATATAGCCAGCAAGAGGTGCTCTGTGCCTAAGTAGTCGTTGTTTCTCCTCTCGGCCTCTTCTTTGGCGTATATTATTATCTTTCTTCCTCTCTCTGTAAATTTCTCAAACATCTCTATTCTCCTTTAAGGAACTTTGCCACTCAAACTCTATATAAAACCTAAATTGAGCGATTCTATATTCAGGCCTGTCTGCGTGCAACGCACAGGTAGACCTGTCTGTGTGCAACGCACAGGCAGGCCTGTCTTACAAAATCGCTCGACTTAGATAAAATTATATTCCTTTTTATTGGGGGTTAAAGTGTCTGCGCCCCTTTAAGTCTTTATAAAAATATTACTTGTTTTAAATAAAGGTTGTCAATCTTGTATCATCAATCTGTTATCCTGTATCCTTTCTATTATGTATGCCGATGTTGTTTTCCCGTTAAAGCTTCCGCCCCTCACTTACAAAGTGCCTGAAGATGCACCACATGATTTAAAAGGAAGGATAATAAATGCTCCGCTCATGGGCAGAAACCATTACGGCCTTGTTGTATCGGTAACAAATGAATCACAGTTAGAGAAAAAAAAGAACATTAAAGAGATTCAGGGAATACACCATGTTTTCGCCTCTGAATCAACTCTTTCATTCCTGAGATGGCTCTCTGACTACTATCTTGCTCCTATGGGAATTGCCCTGAAAAGCAGTTTTTTTGAAGAGGCAATAAAATCAGCAGTCAGCAGTCAGCAGTCAGCAGTCAGGGCAAAAAATAATGAACAAAAAATAGAAGCTGAAAATTATGAACTCTCGCTTGTTTATGACTGCATTAAAAACAAAAATTACAAATCCTTTCTCTATCATGCCCCGTCAATATCCCATGAATATTCTTTGCTGAATGATGTTTTAAATAAATCCCACTCTGATATGCACGGTGCTATAATCCTCGTACCTGAGATCAGTCAGATCGAAAGACTTGCCCATATGCTTAGAAATATTTTTGGTGAAAGGGTATGCGTCATCCACAGCAATCTAACAAAAAAGAAACGGATAGACGCTATTGCACGGATTATTGCAGGCCAATCCGATGTGATATTGGGCACAAGGTCTGCGATACTTGCACCTCTCAGGGATGTCTCTCTTATTGCTGTCCTGAATGAACACAACCCTTCTTATAAAGGGGAAGAAGGGCTCAGATATAATGCAAGGAATATAGCTGTAATGAGGGGATTTATGGAAAAGTCTTGCGTGCTTTTGTCTTCTGTCTGTCCATCCGTAGAATCTGACTACAACTCAAAAATCGGCAAGTATATGCCCATCCACCCATCCACCCATTTACCCATTTACCCATTTGCCGATTTTAAACGTCCTAAGATAAAAATTACTGATATGAAAAAGGAGAAGGCCGCAGCCATATCCAGAGATATTCTTAAAGAGGCAAGGGACATCACTTCAGAAAATGGAAGATTTCTATTCCTCGTCAACAGAAAGGGTTATTCCCTTATAAGGTGTGAGGATTGCGGAAATACAGTCCAATGCAAAAAATGCAATGTTCCACTTGTCTTTTATAAAGGTAAAAATACAGTCAGATGTCATTATTGCGGCCACGAAGAAATAGTCCCTGAAAACTGCGAAGAATGTAAGGGATTCAATATAAAACCATTCGGTGCAGGCACAGAAAGGATAAAAGAAGAACTAAAAGAGGCATTAAAAACAGAGGCGATCATAGTAGAAAATGGCCATGGGTCATGGAGCATGGAGCAAGACCCCGATATAACCTCTTTCGTGATCGGAACGCCTTATGCAATAAAAAAACTCAAGGATGAAAAATTCGATGCCGTCGCTATTTTTAACATTGACGGACTTCTTGCACAGCCCGATTTCAGGGCATACGAGAGGGCATTCCAGGAAGTGATGCAAATTTCCCAGATGGTAAAAACAGAAGGCTCTCTTTATTTGCAGACATACGCACCAAAAAATAAAATATTAAGATTTATCAAAAACTACGACTTTCAGGGTTTTTATGACAATGAACTGTCTCAACGAAAAACGCTTGATTATCCTCCATTCTCAAGGATAATACTCTTTAATATTTTTATAAAAAGGGGAATCGAGAAGTCTTTACATGACATACAGAAAATCATCTCTGATACTAATACAAATGGATTAGAAGTCTTAGGACCTATTGAGATACCATCTTCCCTGAAGTCATATAAACACTGCATTCAGATACTAATAAAATCAAAGGACAGAAAAATAATTCATAATGAGGCCAGAAATCTTTTAAAGAAACTCGAAAAATTAAAAGGGATTAAAATAAATGTGGATGTGGATCCGCTAAAGATATAGCAGGTCTTTTCTCTTTGACAGGATTTCCTTTGCCTTTTGTGTATCTTTTTTTATCTGCTCTTCAAGTTCACCGATTTCTGAAAATTTCTTTTCATCCCTTATCCTGTCGATAAAGTGTATTTTTATTTTTTCTCCAAGAAGGTTTTGATTGAAGTCAAAGATATGCACTTCATAGCTTGTAGGCATATTTCCGAATGTAGTGGCGAATGTGGGATTTTTGCCTATATTGGCAACACCATCATAAACATCCTTCTGAATAGAAACCCTTACAGCATATACTCCCTCTTTTGGTATAAGCTCATTGGGGGTAGTAATGTTGGCAGTAGGGGTATGGAGCAGAGGCGTGCCCCTTCCAGCACCTTTAATTACTGTCCCTTCAATATGATATGCCCTTCCGAGCATCTTTGATGCCTCGCAAACCCTTCCCCTCAAAAGAAGGCTTCTTATCCTACTGCTGCTCACAATATCGTCATATACCTTTGCATATCTGACAACACTCACGCCAAATCCATATTTTTTACCTCTTCTTCTGAGCAGTAAGGTAGTGCCTTTTTTGCCCTTTCCAAAGGCATAGTTATGACCGACAGTCACCCATTTAACGCCCAATCTATTAACAAGCATATCCTTAATGAATTCGTCAGGATCGGTCTTTGCGAACTCCTTGCTGAAGCTGATGCATATGAGAACTTTTATGCCAGCGATTGACATGAGATTTGCCTTGTCTTCAAAGGTCGTGAGTATCTTTAACCCCCTTTCAGGAGCCAGAACACGCACAGGATGGGGGTCAAATGTTATAGCCATTGGTGTGCCATGAATTTCCTTTGCCTTTTCCACAACACGCCTGAATATCTTCTGATGACCAATGTGCACACCATCGAAATTTCCGATTGTAACAACCGGATTAGGATAATCCAATCTGTTAGGCACTCCCCTGATTATTCTCATAATCTGCTGCAAATCTCCTCAACCTGTCTTCTTGTATTTTCAAGGTCCCTGCTGTTGTCTATTGCAAAATCAGACTTGCTGATCTTCATTTCTATGGGAAACTGGCTTTTCAGTCTTTTCCTTGCATCTTCTTCGGATATTCCTTTCTCTTTGAGACGGTTGATGGCAATCTCCTCAGATGCATATACAGTTATTATTTTATCAAATCTGTTCTGATAACCCCTTTCAAATATCACAGGCGCTTCTATTATAACAATGGCAGAGGTATCAGTTATTTTAGCTATCTCTTCATCGATCTTCATGAAAACCCTCGGATGCAGAATATTTTCGAGAGAAATCCTGAGATTGGGATGTTCAAATACTATCTCTGCAAGCAGTTTTTTATTTATTTCTGTCTTCTGAATTATATCCTCTCCAAATGCCTTTTTTATCTCATAAATCACAGCGGAATCTTTAAGGAGTTCGCGAACTATGTCGTCTGTGTCAATGACAACAGCGCCAAGATCCCCAAACATCCGGGCAACAGTGCTCTTGCCCATTCCATAATTTCCTGTAAGGCCTATAATTATCATGCCACCCCTTCTGCCTTTTTCCTTAATTCTACAAGTTTCTTCAAAGCCTTTTGGGGCGTGAGATTGTCAATATCAAGACTCAACAACTCACGCGTAATCGGGTCGCCTGCAAAGAAAAGGTCCATCTGAGCAGCACGCGGAACCAAGGTGTTAGATTCCTTTCTTTCGAGTTTTTCAAGAACAGTCTTTGCGCCTTCTATCACGCTATCAGGAAGGCCTGCAAGCCGGGCAACCTGAATACCATAGCTTTTGTCAGCAGGACCCTTCTCTATCTTTCTAAGGAATATAACCTCATCTCCCCATTCTTTGACAACTACATTGTAATTTTTGACCCCATCCATTGTTAAAGCAAGGTCTGTGAGTTCATTGTAATGGGTTGCAAACATAGTGCGTGCCTTAACATTCTTTACAAGATATTCTGCAACTGCCCATGCAATACTGATGCCGTCAAAAGTGCTTGTCCCTCTTCCAACCTCATCGAGGAGGATAAGGCTCCTTTCGGTTGCATTATTCAGGATATTTGCCGTCTCTATCATCTCCACCATAAATGTGCTCTGCCCCCTTGTGATGTAATCCGATGCGCCTATTCTCGTGAATATCCTGTCAACAATTCCTATCCTTGCTCTCTCTGCAGGGACAAAGGCGCCTATCTGCGCCATAAGTACAATCAATGCTGTCTGGCGCATATATGTGGACTTACCTGCCATATTGGGCCCTGTGATAATCAAAAGCCTGTTTTCATTGGAGTCAATAAGTGCACTGTTGGGTATGAATTTTTCGTCCATTGAAGAAATGCTGTGTGTGCTCATCAGCCTCTCGATAACAGGATGCCTTCCGGCAACTATCTCGATTACATCATCATCGGAAATAACAGGCCTTACATAATCATATCTCTTTGCAACAGTAGCAAGAGACAGGAGAAAATCGATCATGGCAATCTGTGCCGATGTTTCGAGGAGTTGGTTGGTATATTTCTGAATCCTTTCGAGTATGTTCATATATATCTCGTATTCGAGTTCCTTGAGCCTATCCTCTGCACCAAGCACTTTTGTCTCGTACTCCTTTAAATCCTGTGTTATGAACCTCTCGCAATTTGCGAGTGTCTGTTTCCTTATGTAATCATCAGGCACGAGATTGAGATTAGGCTTTGTAACCTCTATGTAATAGCCAAATACCTTATTGAAGCTTACCTTTAAAGACGATATGCCTGTCCTCTGCCTCTCTTCCGCCTCAAGCCTTGCTATAAAATCCTTTCCGCTTGTTGAAATATTCCTCAATTCATCGACTTCCCTATTAAAGCCCTTTCTGATTATTCTGCCGTCCCTTGGATTGACAGGAGGGTTTTCAACAATGCTGAAGTCTATCAGATCCTTTAAATCTACAAACTCCGAGATGCTGTTTCCAATCTCCTTTATGTATGCATTTTTTGAAGATGACAAAAGCCTCTTTATCTTTGGCATGTATTCAACAGAGCCTTTCAGGGCAATCAAATCCCTCGGACCTGCGGATTTAGAGATAATCCTCGATGTCAGCCTCTCTATGTCCTGTATCTTTCTGAAGGTTGTACGCAACTCCTCCATGAGTTCGTAATCCTCAATTATCGCCTCAACAGCATCCTGCCTTTTTATTATCTCCGGCAAAGACAGTAAAGGCCTTGCGATGGAGTTCCTCATAAACCTGCCGCCCATGGGTGTTAAGGTTTCATCCAGAACCCACAGCAGAGAGCCTTCTGCAGAGCCATCTTTTAGATTATGGATAAGTTCGAGGTTCCTCTTTGTGGCTGAATCAAGAAACATGTATGATGTCTGACTTAAAACAGAAATCTTCTTAAAGGTGAGTATCTTCTGCGAATCCTCAAGATAGCTTATAAGCGCACCTGCCGCTGAAATGGCTGCATTCATACCGCTGCATCCGTATCCATCGAGGGATGACACCTTGAAATATCTCAGGAGCATCTTATACGACTCTGTATAATCGAAATACCAATCATCATAATAAGATACATAAAAGCCCCTGAATGCCTCCTGATAATGGATGTTGTCCTCTGTGCTTTTGGGACATAGTATTTCCCTCGGCTCATGCCTGCCTATTTCGTCTTCTATTGGTTTATCTGTCTCATAAACAACAAACTCGCCTGTTGAAAGGTCAGCCACTGTTATGCCTGTCAAACCCTGATATGGGAATATGCTCATTATGTATGCATTTTCCTTTGGCTGCTCTGGAATGTGCGTTCCAGGGGTTATTACCTTCACAACCTCTCTCTGGACAATACCTTTTGCAAGCTTAGGGTCTTCCACCTGCTCGCATATTGCTACTTTATGGCCTGCCTTGATAAGCTTTGAGATATAACCATCCACAGAGAAATATGGAACGCCGCACATAGGCATCGATTCGTCCTTGCTTTTATCCCTGCTCGTAAGGGCTATCTGCAATATGTTGGATGCTATCTTTGCATCCTCGCCAAACATCTCATAGAAATCTCCGAGCCTGAAAAACACGATAGCATCGTGATATTTTTCCTTAATGCTGAAATACTGCTTCATCAAAGGAGTAAGTTCAGACACGATTTAACCTCTCAGCTAAAATTGATAATCTGAAATTATACTATATACAGGGCAGATAAACCCAAATCCGCCCTAAGGCCATAATCAAATCTTTATTCAATTCGCACAGAACCATTTAATCCCTTTCTTGAATAGAATATCTCTATTATACCCACTTAATTTTCAAAAGAGGCAAAAAATAGTTCCGAAAAATCCAATAGATTGCATTAATCAAAGATATTCGGTAATATTATGCATTACCTTTTTAGAGGCGATACTTTGAGAATAAGAGATTTTGAATGGGATGATGGCAATGCGCTACACATTGAACTCGTACACGGGGTTAAACCAGAAGAAGCAGAGGAAGTGTTTGTAGCAAGTCCCTTATTCCGCAAAACAAAAAAGGGACATTATGCTGCAATGGGTCCAACCCTTGACGGCAGATACCTTACAATAGTTTTTGAACTAAAAAATAGCGGTGTCGATAGAGTAATTACAGGTTGGGACATGACCCATGCAGAAAAGAGGTTTTGGAGTAAACATAAACACAAGTAATCTATTGTGGAGGAACAAAAAATGAAGACAAAAAAAATAAAAAAAGAAATAACCGATGAGCAGTACTATAACACTCATGGTATAATCGCAGATATAACAGAAGAAGATATTGACCTTAGCCTTGACGAAGAACTCAGGCAGGATATTTTGAAAGGAAAAAGAAAAAGAAAGCTTAGGAATATCTCGATAAAGATAGACCCACTCTATCTTCAATTTATTAAAAAGGTTGCCACATCAAAGGGAATTCCTTATCAGACACTCGTGAGATTGTGGCTTACTGAGAAAATAGACAAGGAATTGGAAATAGCTTAATAAAGCCTAACCCTATATCAACATATGGTAAAAAGAATAATATTATTAGCCACTGCATTGGTACTAAGCTGTTTACTCTTTTCCTCCATCACATGGGCAACATTGCCAAAAGCCGATAAAGTAATCGTTATCAAAAGCAAAAGGATCATGATATTATTGAAAAACAGTGAAATCATAAAAACCTATAGGATCGCCCTCGGCAAAAATCCAGATGGACGCAAGACTCAGGCAGGAGACCAGAAAACGCCTGAAGGAAATTACATCATAACTTCGAGAAACCAGCACAGCAAGTATTATAAGGCAATGAACATATCGTATCCCAATGAATCCGATATTCAAAATGCAAGAAGGCTCGGCGTATCTCCGGGAAACGGCATAGCAATTCACGGACTGCCAAAGGAGTTGGAGGACATCGATAAATTTCACAGACGTCTGGACTGGACAGACGGATGCATTGCGGTCACAAATCATGAGATAGATGAAATCTGGCAGCTCGTTTCAGACGGCACGCCAATAGAAATAAAACCTTAAGCAATTTGAATCTAAAATTATATGTCAGGCGCTGCGAAAAAGATATTGTCCCTTCCTTTTGGTGAAGTAGGAAGGACACTCTTGCCCATAATATTAAGCTGCAACCTCCTTTCTGTCAAGATTTTTCTGCCCTCCCTGATTTGCCGATAGAAAGCCGTCATTGCGAGCGAAGCGAGGCAATCTCGCCTTTTTGCAATGAGATTGCCACGCACCCTTCGGGTGCTCGCAATGACTGATAGAATAAAGGTTTTCAAGTTCTATCGGCAAAATGTGATTTTTACCTTGAGTTTTAGGGGGATTATGGTAGAATG
>CALGPO010000073.1 GCA_937960465.1 uncultured bacterium | reverse complement strand
GTTGCATAGACAGCAAGGACTAACATGCTTCAAAGCCTTTGCAAGCGACAGGAAACCGTATTCATGCAGAATACAAATGTTTTAACAGAGACTTGAATCCAATGCTGAATACGATATGGTGGTATGAAAATCTTATAAGGTGTCGCAGGCAAAGTCTTTTACGCATGTTAGTCCTTGCTGTAACCTGTGATTTTATGCAAACTGTAAGGTAAAGGGAGGATTTATGGCAGCAAAAATTATCAGCGGTACAGAAATAGCAGCACAGATAAGGGAAGAGCTTAAGAAGGAAGTTGCAGAAATGAAAGAAAAATACGGCATTACTCCAGGTCTGGTGACGATACTCGTCGGGAAAAATCCGGCCTCTGTAAGTTATGTCACAGCAAAGCAGAAAACCGCACATGAACTCGGTTTCTATTCGATTCAGGACGACCAGCCCGATGACATTTCTGAGGATGACCTTCTGAAACTCATTGACAGGTACAATAAAGATCCCAAAATACATGGCATCCTTGTCCAACTTCCCCTGCCAAAACATATAAATGAAAAGAAGGTTCTGAATGCTATTGATCCAGATAAAGATGTGGATGCGTTTCATCCGGTTAATCTCGGGCGTCTTATGATAGGCGGAGACGAGGTTAAGTTTCTTCCATGTACACCTGCAGGTATTCAGGAGTTAATTATTCGTTCTGGTTTCGAGACTTCAGGATCTGAAGTTGTTGTAGTAGGCCGTTCAAATATTGTTGGAAAACCGATTGCAAATATGCTACTTCAAAAAGGCAAGGGAGCTAATGCTACGGTTACGGTTGTGCACACAGGAACAAAGGATCTGGCATCTCACTGCAGGCGTGCGGATATTCTTATTGTAGCAGCTGGTGTTCCTGGTCTTGTGAAGCCTGAATGGATAAAGCCGGGTGCCTGTGTCATCGATGTGGGTGTCAATCGCGTTGGTGAGAAAATAAGCGAAAAGACCGGCAAGCCTGTTCCAATACTGAAGGGAGATGTGGATTTTGATGCAGCGAAGGAGATAGCAGGGGCGATCACCCCTGTTCCAGGCGGTGTCGGTCCTATGACCATCACAATGCTTATGAAGAACACGGTGAAGTCAGCAAAACTTCACGCAGGGATACATTAATAAAAATGGTTCAAGTAGTTCAAAATTGTTTAAATAGTTTGGAGGCAAGATGATAATTACAAAAAAGCGAGACTTTCAGGAATTAATGGAGAATGTAAAGAACTACAGGAGCTTCTTCCTTATTGGATGCTCTGAGTGTGCAAGCCTCTGCGGCACTGGAAATCAGGAGGCGATTGATGCATTGACAGAGGCATTAAAGGCAGAAGGCAAAGAGGTTACAGGCGGTTTTGTTGCAAAGACAGGCTGTCAGGTGCTCGGAACAAAGATTGAATTAAAGCCTTTTAAAGATGCCCTCGATAAGACAGAGTGCATCCTTGTCATGTCATGCGGTGCAGGTACGCAGGCTGCTGTTGAGATATTTGAGGACAAGCCTGTATATGCGACGAATGACAGTCTGTTCCTCGGGAATATGACAAGGTTTCAGATGTTTGACGAGAGATGCTCGTTGTGCGGCAAGTGTATTCTTGATAAGACAGGCGGCATTTGTCCTGTAACTGCATGTCCAAAGGGTATTTTGAACGGGCCTTGTGGAGGATGCAAGGACGGTAAATGCGAGGTTAGCCCTGATATCAAATGCGCATGGGTGAGAATATATGAGAGGATGAAGAGGCTTGACAGGCTTCAGGAGCTTTGCGATACAGCACTTGAGGCAAAGGACTGGTCAGCGAGCATAAAGCCGAGAACCCTTGTTGCAAGGCCGGAGAAAAAATAACCGCTTGAACTGTTTGAATAGTTGAAATAAAAAAGCAAGGAGGATATACAGGAGATGAGCTTCAGGGATATATTGAATTCAGGAAAATTTGTCATAACTGCAGAGGTTGGCCCTCCAAAGGGCACTGATATAAAGGAGATGATCCACCATATCGAGCTTTTAAAGGGCAAGGTGGATGCTTTGAATGTTACCGACAACCAGTCTGCTGTGATGCGCATATGCTCCATGGCAGTGTGCAAAATAGTCCTTGAGCATGGTGTTGAGCCCATACTCCAGATGACATGCAGGGACAGAAACAGGATAGGCCTTCAGTCAGACCTTCTTGGCGCAAATATCCTTGGAATAAAGAATGTCCTGTGCATGACAGGAGACCATGTGCTTGCAGGAGACCACAAGCAGGCAAAGCCTGTTTATGATATAGAGTCGGTGCAGCTTCTTAATGTTGTTAATTCGCTAAACAACGGAAAGGACATGGCAGGCAATGATTTGAAGGGTTCAACAGACCTCTTTCAGGGTGCTGTTGTAACTCCAGAGGCAAATCCGCTTGAGCCCCAGCTCATAAAATTCGAGAAAAAGGTGAGGGCAGGCGCAAAATTCTTCCAAACGCAGGCGATTTATGATATAAATAAATTTAAAGAGTTTATGAGTTATGCGAGGAAGTTCCCGGTCAAGATACTTGCAGGAATTGTTGTTTTGAAGAGTGCGGGAATGGCAAATTTCATAAACAACAATGTACCGGGCATAAGGGTGCCTCAGGAGCTTATAGACGAACTAAAGGCTGCAGGCAAGGAAAAGGCACTTGATGCAGGACTTAATATAGCAGCAAGGCATATAAGGCAGCTCAAAGAAGAGAATATATGTGATGGTGTTCATATAATGGCAATCGGCATGGAAGATAAGGTGCCGATAATTATGGAGCGGGCAGGATTATTGTAAGGGAGGGCGTATGCCTACAACCTTTAAATGGGCTGGAAAGAGCCTGAGGGGAGAGCCAAAGAGCGGCGAGATTACCGCCAACACAAAGGACGAGGTTGTCTCTGCTTTAAGAAGGCAGGGCATACTACCCACAGTTATTACCGAAACAGCACCATCCAAAAAACTCTTCGGGCCAAAAAAACAGAAGATTACTGATAAAGATATTGTTGTCTTTACCCGTCAGTTTGCTACAATGTTTACAGCAGGTATACCCATTGTTCAAGGTCTTGACATAATGTCAAAACAGGCAGAGAACAAGACCCTCGGTGCAGTAATCGCCCAGATAAAGGCCGATGTCGAGACAGGCACAACACTTGCCGATGCCCTTAAAAAGCATCCAAAGATTTTCGATGACCTCTATGTGAACCTTGTAGCTGCTGGTGAGGCAGGCGGTGTCCTCGATGCAGTGCTTATGAGACTTGCAGGATATATCGAAAAGGCAATGAAGCTCAAGAAGAAGGTAAAGGGTGCAATGATATATCCTTCTATCGTCATATCTGTGGCTGTGCTTGTTATTGCAATAATAATGATATTTGTTATTCCAATATTCTCAAAGATTTTTATAGAAATGGGTGCAAAACTCCCGGCTCCTACAAGGAGCGTTATATGGCTGAGCAATTTTCTTGGAGGCATTGGTGGAGTAGTGATATTAGCCGGACTGGTATCAACAATCTTTGGAATAAAACAATATAGAGGTACCGAGGCTGGAAGGAAAAATACTGACAGGTTTTTACTGAAAATGCCTGTAATGGGGGATCTCCTAAGAAAGGTTGCTGTTGCGAGATTTACAAGAACACTCGGCACTCTTATAAGCAGTGGTGTTCCCATACTGGACGCACTCGATATATGTGCAAGGTCTTCAGGGAATAAGGTTGTTGAAGAAGTGGTTTTTGATGTCAGGAGTGAAGTTGCATCTGGTAAGACCGTTGCAGAGCCACTTTCGAAGACAGATGTCTTTCCACCTATGGTTACACAGATGATAAATGTGGGTGAATCAACCGGCGCCCTTGATCAGATGCTTATAAAGATAGCGGATTTTTATGATGATGAAGTTGATAATGCTGTTGCAAACCTCACCACCATGTTAGAGCCAATGCTAATGGTATTCCTCGGCACAACTATAGGTTATATTGTTGTTGCCCTCTACCTGCCCATATTCAAGATGGGAGAAGTCATCGGCGGCAAATAACCCTTACAATTGCATAAAATCACAGGTTACAGCAAGGACTAACATGCGTAAAAGACTTTGCCTGCGACACCTTATAAGATTTTCATACCACCATATCGTATTCAGCATTGGATTCAAGTCTCTACCAAAACATTTATATTCTGCATGAATACGGTTTCCTGTCGCTTGTAAAGGCTTTGAAGCATGTTAGTCCTTGCTGTCTATGCAACATTAAGGTAACTATAGGTAGTCTAATGTTTTTTAATCCTGTTTTTTTGATTGCTGGCTGTTGACTGATGACTGATGACTGTATTTAGAGAGCCTGTATCTGAACTCCCTGAATGTCAAACCCAAAAGCTCTGCTGCCTTTGTCTTTACGCCGTTTGCTTTTTGCAGCGCCTTATTGAGAAGTTCTCTTTCTACAGATGCAAGGCACTCGTTCAAATTTATGCCATTCTCTAAAGTAGAGTTGATCGCATGGATTTGATTGATCACAGTGGGACATGATGCACATTTGATGTGGCCATCTTCGGACAGGATAACCTCCCGCTCTATTATGTTTTTCAATTCTCTTACATTGCCCTTGAGTTCCTGATGCATTATGTAATCCACAAAGGCTGGATCGATTTTGTGTATGTTTTTCTGAAACTTTTTGGAGAATAGTTTTACAAAGTGGTCAATAAGTAAAGGAATATCTTCCCGCCTCTCCCTTAGAGACGGCAGCCTTATTTCAAAGGTTGAGAGCCTGTAATAAAGGTCTTCCCTGAATTCGCTTTTTTGCAGCAACTCATCCATGACCTTATTTGTAGCGGCAATTATCCTCACATCGATCTCTATTTCGCTGTTGCTGCCTATGGGCCTGATTTTCTTTTCCTCCAAAAATCTCAGCAGTTTTGCCTGAAGTGGCAGGGGCATCTCTCCTATTTCATCAAGGAATAATGTCCCTCCATTTGACTCATCAATTAGTCCGCGCTTTGATGTGTAGGCGCCTGTAAATGCCCCCTTTGTATATCCGAACAATTCGCTTTCGAGAAGTTCTGCCGGAAGACTTGCGCAGTTGATGGCAATAAAGGGTTTATCCGCCCTTAAACTTCTGTTATGTATTGCCTTTGCAACAAGCTCTTTGCCTGTTCCGCTTTCTCCTATTATGAGGACATTTGTATCAAAGGGCGCTATTTTATCTATCATCGTAAAGACCTTTTTTATAGCCTCTGACTTTCCGATTATATCTTGGTATTCATCTGCATACTGCTGGAGTTCTTTTACCTTTTTCTGGAGGATTATTTTTTCTTTTATATTCTTTATGACAATCCTTATCTCATCCAGATTAAAGGGCTTTGTTACATAGTCATAAGCGCCAAGCTTCATTGCTGCTATTGCTGTCTCTGTTGATGCAAATGCAGTGATTATCAATACCACAGTCTCGGGATTTTGTTCTTTTATTGTCTTAAGTATCTCAATGCCTGAGCCGTCTGAGAGGCGGAGGTCAATTATTGCAATATCGAAGTAATTCTCTTTTATCATGCTGTTTGCATCGATTACGCTTGATGCTTCATGGACCTCAAAGGAATTTTCTTTTAAGAGGACATTTAATACCTTTCTGATGTTCTGTTCATCATCGACAATTATTGCACGCATAAAACCTCACTCTTTTGCTGGAAGCAAGATCTTAAACTTTGCACCATCGAGGGAAGACCTATCAATAATGATATTCCCACCAAGGCCTGTTATTATTCGGTAAGCTATTGCAAGCCCCAATCCTGTACCGTTTGTTTTTGTTGTTACAAATGGTTCGAAAATTTTATCCTTCATATCATCATCTATTCCTGTTCCATCATCCTCTATTTCTATCAGTATCTTTTCCAAACTCTGAATTCCAAACTCTGAACTCCTAACTTTTTTTAAGGAAATCTTTACCTCTGACTTTGCAGCCTCAATGGCGTTTTTAATAATATTGTTCAGGGCAACTTCCATAAATGTCCTGTTTGCGATAATCTTTGCATTATTTGTTACATTTAATGTTATTTTTTTGCCGATGTCTTTGTCATTATTCTGGCGATTGACCAGCGATTGCAGGGTTTCTGATAAATCCACATCTTCCTTTGGGGCATCGGACGGACGCGAAAACAGGAGAAAGTCATTAACCAGTGTTGTAAGGCGCTTAGTTTCTGTGCTGAGCATATCAATAAACTCCCTGTCGTTTTTCCCTTCATTTAAAAACTGCACCGCAGCAGAAATTGATGCGAGGGGATTTCTCAATTCATGCGCCAGATCAGCACTCACCCTGTACAGCCTTTCATATCCCTTCATTTTTATCTTTTCTTCCTCTAAATTTTTTATATGCTGTTCCTGTCTTTCCATCCTCTCTTTTAAATTGTCCCCAGCAAGGGCTATAAGGGAAAAGGACAGAAAATGTAGAGAGATGTTCAAAATGCTCTCTTTTTCCGTGATAACACCGCTGATATAATAGGATGCTCCATAAAGAACTGCTGAAATAACAGGAAAGAGAAATATCTTTTTTGTTTTTATGATGACGGATGAGAAAAAAATGGGGAAAAGATAAAGAAGGGTCAGATATGAATATATGCCGAAGCTTATGTAAACCATTGCTGATATGAATACAATATCCAGAAGAAAATCAAAATAAAGTATCTTCTTTGCAAAAACAGCAAGCCTGAGCAGTGCTATAAAGCTGTAAACAGCGAGTATAAACATCAATCTTGGAATAGCATAAGGCAGACCTGCTATCTGGAATGAGATGAGCAATGCAAGCGCAAATATGAAACGACCAATCCTGTAATAGTCAAAGAAAGATGATAAATACATTTATAAATAGTGTAGGCTGACTGACAATTTTTGTCAATCGGTGTGACAGTGATTGTCAGATGGAAAAGACATTGCTTAATTGCTATAATTCAATGAGAAATTATGAGGGGGTGTTTCTATGACTACAGCAGCCTTAGAAAAGGCTAAAAAACAGTATACCTATGAGGACTATGCAAGATTGCCTGAAGGTGCGCCTTATCAATTGATAGGAGGAGAATTGGTTATGACACCATCACCTGTGCCTTATCATCAGATAATCTTAAGAAAGATTGGGTTTGAATTGGTGAAATTTGTTGAGGAAAGAAAGCTTGGAGAGGTGATTTACGCACCAATGGATGTCTATTTATCAGAAACAGAGACCTATCAACCTGATATTATTTTTATCTCTAATGAGAGGCTTAACATTATTGGAGATAAAAAGATAGAGGCTGCGCCTGACCTTGTGATAGAGATACTATCTGAATCAACTGCATATTATGATCTGAGGCATAAAAAACGGGTTTATGAAAAGACAGGTGTAAGGGAATACTGGATAGTTGACCCTATGGAGAAGGGCATAGAGGTTTATGAGAATGTAAACGGAGGGTTTAAAATTTATAGTCAGGCAATGGAAAAAGGCAGGGTTAATTCAAAACTCCTTGAGGGATTCAGGGTTGAGCTTGAAAGGGTTTTTTAGATGGCGGAAACTGTACTATCAAAAAGAAGAAGAGAGCTAAAAGACAAACTCAGGCAAAAGGCATTACAAAGGCTAAAAGAGGCAGGGGCATTGCTTTATGATGAAGGAGCAGTGGATGTCTATGCCTTTGGCTCAATACTGAGACCTTCTGAGTTTAATGAACATTCCGATGTTGACATTGCAGTGAGAGGGATTGCTGAAGACAAAAGGGTTTATGTTACTGTAAGGCTTGAAGAGATATTCAAGGAGGTGCCCTTTGACCTCATATTTCTTGAAGACGATCTGAGGGCAGAAGTAAGGGAGAAGATCAAAAAAGAAGGTATATTATGGAAGCCCTGATTGCCGATATAGATGCTGATATGTCTTTAATTAAAAAGGAGATAGAGAGCATTAAGAGGAAACTATCGAGGCTTAAAAAAGAGAAAGACCCCGAGAATATAGACTCCCATATTAAGGCAATAGCTGCTTCTCTACATTCCATTTACTCAGGTTATGAAAACATCATTGAAAGGATAGTGAGGGCAATAGATGGAGACATCCCTTCAGGTAGAGACTACCATCTCATGCTTTTAAAGAGGGCATTAACCCCTATCCAAGATGTCAGACCCTTCATTATATCCATTGAGACATTCAGACTCCTTGATGAGCTCAGGACATACAGGCATAAATTTACAAACATATATCTTTATCTGTTATCTGCAAAAAGGATTATCGAGCTTGCCCATAGGGGTATAGACTCCTTTAAGACCTTTGAGCAGGATATTAAGACCTTTTTAAAATTCCTATCCTCAAAGACACAATAATGCAATGTAGGATCTTGCCTCTAAAACTCAACAGCATTTTGAGGATAAAAGGATTTAAGAAAGATGGCCCCATGCCTACTGACATTATTTGGCACACCTATGACAATAATTGTCATGACTGTCTCCTCCTGGATATAGAATTACAAGTTAAACCCTATGAAACAACTACAATTTGCAAGACATTTATCAGGGCATGATAATTGCTTATATAAATCTATCAAACAATTGCTACTTAATACGCAATCATTAAAAAAAGAGGGGGTGATAGCAGAGAGACAATTAAATCCGAGCGATGAAAAGAAGAGCAATCGCCTTTGGCGAGACAAACCACATCTTAACAACCTTGAGGCATTGCCTCAAAAAAGACAAAAGGAGGAAGTAAAAAATGCTTAAGACAATCCACAGGATGCAGAGGGATGAGAAAGGTTTTACACTTGTTGAATTGCTAATCGTCATTGCAATCATTGCCATCTTGGCAGCAATCGCAATTCCCCAGTTCGCATCGTACAGG
>CALGPO010000072.1 GCA_937960465.1 uncultured bacterium | reverse complement strand
ATAAACAATGCAAAGGACGCCTTTGAGGCTAAGGAAGGTCCAGGGCTAAAGGACACATCTGACGATCTCATAACCATAGACGTTTACAAAGAAGGAGACAGGGTGATAGTAACGGTTAAAGACAACGCCGGAGGCATACCGGAAGAAATTATTGACAGGATATTTGAGCCCTATTTTACGACCAAAGAGCAGGGCAAGGGCACTGGCATAGGGCTTTATATGTCAAAGGTCATTATTGAGCAGAATATGGGTGGAAGACTTTCTGCACGCAATGTTGACAGTGGTGCAGAGTTCAGGATAGAGTTACCAATTACCCCCCCGAAAATTTGCAAATAAATCAAGGAGTTAATTATAAAGGTGAATAAAGCGGGTGGCAATTATGCTAATTTTACGATGGCTGCGACTGCAGCTATGCCTGCGGCCATAATTGCGCCAAGTTTGACAGTAAGCCTTAATTCAAGCTCCTTTAGGTCTTTTTTTGTAGCAAGATGTTCGTCTATTAAATCTTTAAGAGCCTCTGCTTGCACAGCTGCCTGTTCTTCTGTAAAACCTACAGATTTGAGTTTTTTTACATATGCATATGTGTCAAATAATACGGCATGTTCCATAAAATCATTATACGAAAGTATTGCTAAAAAAAACAAGCACTACCAATACAAAACAAATGCTGATAAACTGTAAGGCTTGCAAGCTAATAGAGGGGGATGGATATGAAAATCAATGAAGAATTATTGAAAGATGTCTCTTTGCTTTATGTGGAAGACGATGCCAATGTTATGGAGGAAGCCTTTAAGTTTCTGCAGCGCCGATTTGCTGCGGTATATGCTGCGAAAAACGGCAGAGAAGGACTGGAGGTCTTCAAAAAGAGCAGGCCGGATATAGTAATCACAGACATTCAGATGCCCATTATGAACGGACTTGAGCTGGCAAAACAAATAAAGGAAATCAGCCCGGATACGCCTGTTATCATCACAACTGCCTATACAGAAGTGCCGTATCTTATGCAAGCTATAGAAATAGGGATAGACAGCTATGTTTCAAAGCCTATAGTCAATGAAGACCTTTACATGACCATACGTAAAAGTGCTGAAAAGTTCATTCATAAAAGGATGATAGAGGCAAAGGACAGGCTTGTTCAGGCCGTGATGGACTGGAATCCCTGCTTTTCTATACTGATAAGCGGAGAAAATCTGGATTATGTGAACAAGACATTTTTGAATTTCGTGGGATACAAGACCATGGAGGAATTTCTCAAACACCATGAATGTGTGGATGATTTTATTGTTGCCATAGGAAAGGATAAAAAGGCAGGCAAGGCATCGGACAGATGGTTTAAGCAGATTATAAACAATCCTGAAACAGACCATATAGTTTACATAAAGGCAAAGGATAGCGACAATACTATCCCCTATATTGTAAAATACAAGTACTTCAGGGAAATAGACCAGTATATATTTGCGTTTATATGCCCGGAGAATCAAATAATCGCTGATTAATAGGCATGAGAGATACTAATTACCACTAATACAATAGAAGTGCTGGTCTCAGGGCAAGACAGAATCAGAGGCATAGAAAATATTTAAAGATGCAATTCTGAGAGTCATACTTAGAGACTGTGGAGGAATTGACAAAGGATAAAGAATTTCGATATGTAGAAGTAGCTAATGCTTAAATTTGAAAAACTGTTTATGATTAATAGATACATACTTGCCGCGAATATTTTTGACAGGATAATCAAAGCAAATGCATGGCATCTGCTTATGGCGACTATTATCCTTGCGGAGATATTCACATTTATGATGAATGCTATCCAGAGCTATCTCTGGTGGGGATATTTTTCAACGGATTTGATTTTGATAGGCACAATTGATGCCTTTGTTGTAACGCTGCTGGCTGCTCCTCCGATAATTTACGCTGCCCGCGCTGATGGAAAGAGGCTGAGAGATATCACCTCGGCGCTGGGAGAAGGCGTATATGTGCTGAACGACAAGGGCAGACTTATCCTCATGAACCATGCCGCGGAGCGACTTTTAGGCTGGACAGAGAAAGAGCTTGCAGGCAAAAATATTCACAAGACTATTCACGGATGCAAAGAGAACGGCTCTAAACTATCAGAAGATGACTGCCCAATCATGCAGGTTTTTAAAAATGGCTCTGTATATATTTCCGACGATGAAGTTTTCACAAGAAAAGACGGCTCTACTTTCGCGGTATCATGCATAGCGACCCCGATTATTGAAGACGGCAGGGTTATCGCTTCAGTAACAGCCTTTCAGGATATAACAGGCAGGAAAGAGCTTGAAAAAGACCTTAAACGTCATATTTATGAAATCGAAAGCTTCAACCGCCTGTCAGTAGGCAGAGAGCTTAGAATTATTGAATTAAAAAAAAGAGGTGAATCTCCTTTTGAACGAACTCGGCAAAAGCGCAAAATATAAAGTTGTTTCACAGGAGGATTTGCAATGAAAGGTGTTATTAACAAGGGCATAAAGGAAATGATAGAAACACTATACGGCATTGACAAATGGGAGGAGGTCAGGAAGAATGCGGGATGTGAAGAGATATTTTTTTCCGCAACTGAAGATTATCCTGATGATCTTACTATGAGGCTTTTTAAATCTGCATCTGAGGCGCTCTCTATGTCTGTGGAAGATGTAATGATAGAGTTTGGGAAATTCTGGATAAACGAGACCGGCAGAAAGACATACCCGCAGATATTTCAGCTTGGAGGAAAAGATGCACGGAACTTTCTCAGAAATATGGACCGCATACATCTTCAGGCGACACGGAGTATTCCTGATGCTGCACCGCCTCGATTTGAATATGACGACCTGTCCGACGGAAGGCTTGCAATGCATTATTTCGGAAGGAAGGAAACAATTCCTATGCTGAAAGGGCTTGTATTAGGCGTAGGCATATATTTCAATCAGGATATAGAGATAGAGGAAAAGTACGGAATGAGAGACGGCGCATCATGCACAATCATACTAAAATTCAAATAGAGTCAGGATGATTTAATGGAGATAACTCTCGATATATCGGTTTTGACAGCTCTTTATCCTTATGTCGTCCTTCTGGATAAGGATTCCAAAATTTCATGGGCAAGCCCGCTGATGATAAAAGCCCTGACTTTTGACCCTAAAGGCAGGGAAGTATCCGCAATACTTAAGCTTCCGGATTCCTGCGGCAGCGTTAAAGAACTCGCTGCTTATTGCAATCAAATTATTCCACTCAGGATATTAACCGATAATTGCTGTCTTCCGCTGAGGGCTGTATGTCTCTGTTCGGATAGTGCAGAGATAAGAGGCATAGCTGGGCTTCCTGATATTGCATATATAGAGCGGATTGAGGATTTCAATTTAACTATTGACGACTTTTCTCCTGACGATCCGTTAATAGATATTTTACTTTTGCGCAGCGAGCTTGAGACTTCAAAGAAAGACCTGCATGAGGCTGTGAATAAGTTGAGGCAAAAACAGTCTGAACTTCAGACCGCTGAGTTTTACCGCTTACAGCTCAGCGAAAAACTAAAAGAGTTAAAAGAGCAGCGCGCGGCTATGCTTAATATGCTTGAAGACATAGAAGCATCGCGAGCTGAACTGCGCGATATTAATGCCGGACTCGAGGACAGGATACGTGATGAGATAAATCGCAGGCTTGAAAAAGAGCAGCTTCTCATCCAGCAATCCCGCCTTGCTGCCATGGGGGAGATGATAGGGGCGATAGCACATCAGTGGCGGCAGCCGCTGAATGCCGTAGGGCTTATTATTCAGGACTTTAAGGATGCCTATGAATATGGTGAACTGGACAAAAAATATCTTGAAAAAAATACT
>CALGPO010000071.1 GCA_937960465.1 uncultured bacterium | reverse complement strand
TCTCTGAGTAGCATTATAATGCTCTTTGAGCCGCAGGCAGAGTATTTGACAAAAAAACCGAATCTCAATCCAGCAGTATTTGAACAATTAACAAAAAATTTCAAAAAGACGCCGACTCCAGAGCAAATCTTCTATTACATTTACGCTATTCTTTATTCAAATACCTATCGCACAAAGTATGCAGAGTTTTTAAAGATAGACTTCCCAAGGGTGCCTTTCACAAAAGACTACAAGTTGTTCAAGAAAATGGGAGATTATGGCGAAAGGCTTGTTGAGCTTCATCTGCTTAAATCATCAGAGATTGATACCCCGATTGTTAGATTCCAGGGTGAAGGGAATGACAAGGTTGAAAGGCTTAGATATGAAAAGGGGAAAATCTACATAAATAATGACCAGTATTTTGAAGGAATCCCAAAAGAAGTTTATGAATATCAAATCGGAGGCTATCAGGTCTGCACCAAGTGGCTCAAAGACAGAAAAGGAAAACCACTATCAGTCGAGGAAACAAGGCATTACTGCAAGGTCATTACTGCCTTAAAAAAGACAATAGAGATTCAAACGAAAATAGACAGCATATATTTGAATATTGAAAATGTAGTAGATGACGGATTTCAAGATAAATGATGAATGATGGCACAAGTGCGTGGTTTAAAGTCTTTTCGCCGCACCTGTCTGCGTGCAGTGCACAGGCAGGCCTGTCATATATTTTCGCTTAATTTGGGTGCAACTAAATGGGAGATGAACCGAAAATATTTTAATGGTTAAATGTAAGAATCGCTCAATTTGGGTGGAAATGAAAATAGTCGAGAAGAAAGGAGATAAATAAATGATAGGTTTTATCGGCGGCGGGAATATGGCAGAGGCGTTGATTAAAGGAGCAGTCAGCAGTCAGCGGTCAGCAGTCAGCAGTCTTTTAGTATCAGAACCCCGAGAGGACAGAAGAAAGTATTTAGAGCAGACTTACGGTATAAAAACAACAGAATCGAATAAAGAGGTTGTGTCTTCATGCAATGTAGTCATTCTCGCTGTCAAGCCTCAGAATATGGCTGCTGTTGTCGATGAAATAGCGGACTTGATAACCGAAGACAAAACAATCGTTTCGATAGCTGCAGGGATAACTCTTTCATATTTGCAATCAAAACTGAAAACCAAAAAACTCATCCGTGTTATGCCCAATACGCCTGCTATTGTTCAGGAAGGCATGTCTGTAATGTCTTTATGCGAGTGCTTTTCTGACAAGGACATTGCAATTGTCAGGGACATTTTCATGTCTGTGGGCAAGGTGCTCACTTTACCAGAAAAATATATAAATGCAGTTACTGCGGTCTCAGGCAGCGGGCCTGCATTTGTGGCATTATTTGTCGAGGCAATGATAGCTGCAGGAGAAAAGATGGGATTAAGCAGAGACAATGCCTCAGAGCTCGCAATACAGACATTCATAGGCACTGCAAGGCTCCTTGATACAGGAATGCCTCCTGAGAAGCTCAGGGAAATGGTAACATCTCCTGGAGGCACCACAGCGGCAGGGCTTAAGATATTTGAAGAAAAAGGCTTTAAAGATATAGTATATGATGCACTGTATGCAGCAAAAAAGCGTGCAGAAGATCTGTCCAAAGTTTGAAATGAGGAGGGAATAATGTTTATATTCGGCAATTTGATTTTAGCCGCAGCAAATGTGCTGGACATTCTTTTTGATGCCTATAAGTGGGTCATTATAATTGCTGCAATCATAAGCTGGGTTAATCCAGACCCATATAATCCGATAGTGAGATTCCTCTATTTGGTAACAGAGCCAGTTTTAAGGCCAATAAGAAGGCTCATCGGCGGGAGGCTCGGGCCCATAGACATTTCTCCCCTTATCGTAATTCTTGCTATTATATTTATCCAGAAATTCCTGATAAGTTCTTTGATAGAACTGGGCTATAAAATAAAAGGAGGGGCTGTAATATGAGAATCACGCCGCTTGATATCCAGCAAAAGCAGTTTCCTATGAGACTCAGGGGATTCGATGTTGACGAGGTCTATTCTTTCCTTGAGTTGATAAGGGAGGAACTTGAGGAACTCCTCAGAGAGAACTCATCGTTAAAAGAACAACTCAGCAGGGCAGACGGGCAACTTCAGGAATACAAAAATATGGAAGTCACCCTCCGCGAGACCCTGATGACTGCTCAGCAGATGGTGGAAGATTATAAGACAAATGCAAGGAAGGAAGCAGAGCTTATCCTCAAAGAGGCAGAGCTCAAGGCAGACAATATGATTAAAGAGGCGCATGAAAAGGTGGTCAAGATACACGAAGACATTGTTGACCTTAAGGGGATCAGACGCCATTTCAAAGAAGAGATAAAGCGGCTCATAGACAGCCATCTCAAAATGCTCGAATTCGACAAGGAAAGGGAAGGGGAAGAATCAGGTGAAGTATAGTGCCCTCAAGGGCATTCAGGATATCCTGCCCCCTGATATTCATATCTGGCAGAAGGTGGAGTTTACAGCACTGGAGATATTCCGGAAATACGGATTTCAGGAAATAAGGCTTCCTATCATAGAATCCACGGATATATTTATCAGGAGCATTGGAGAAACAACGGATATTGTAGAAAAAGAGATGTACACCTTTCCCGATAAAGCGGGTAGGAGCATCACCATGAGGCCAGAAGGGACTGCACCTGCTGTAAGATGCTATGTTGAACATCATCTTTATAATCTTCCTTCACCCCAGAAATTTTTTTATTCCGGCCCGATGTTCAGATACGAAAGGCCACAAAAAGGCAGATTCAGGCAATTCTATCAAATCGGTGTGGAGGCATTCGGGGTTTCCCATTCATCGATGGATGCAGAGATTATTTCCATGCTCAGGAATCTCCTTGAAGGGATAGGTTTGAAAGAAGTGAATTTCGAGATAAATTCAATCGGCTGCGATAAATGCAGGCCTGACTACAGGAATGCACTTCTAAATTTTTTCAAGAGCAGATTATCAGATTTCTGTCCTGACTGCCAGAGGAGATATGAATTGAATCCATTGCGCATCCTTGACTGCAAGGTTGAAAGATGCATTGAACTCAGGCAGGGCGCGCCTCTGGTTACAGACCATTTATGCAGCGAGTGCAGAGAACATTTTGATGAGTTGATTTTTAGATTGCAGACTCTGAAAATCCCTTATACATTGAATCCAAATCTGGTAAGGGGGCTTGACTACTACACAAGGACAGCCTTTGAGGTAACAAGTGAACACCTCGGTGCGCAAAAGGCAGTGGCAGCAGGTGGAAGATACGACAAACTTGTTGAGGAATTTGGCGGCCCTCAAACACCTGCAATAGGTTTTGCCATAGGAATGGAAAGAATAGTAACCCTCTTAAAGGAAACTTGGACAGAAGATCATCCTGCACCAAAGGTATTTATTGCCACACTTGGCAAGGAAGCAGAGATTGAAGGGTTCAAGATTGCTGAGGATTTGAGGGCAAAAGGTCTCTGGGTTGAGCCTAATTACGGAGGCGCATCTCTGAAAAGCCAGTTGAGAAAGGCAGACAGAATAGACGCTGAATTTGCATTCATAATAGGAGAGAACGAATTAAAAGCTGGAAAGGTTCAATGGAAGAATCTTAAAAAGAGCGAGCAGGGAGAAGTGGAAATCAAAAATATCTTAACCCTATTGACATAGGGGATTTCACAGGGAGGGCGCAAGTCCTCTTTGTGCGCTAACCAACAACATCCAGTCTTCTAACCCTTAGTTTCACTCCGAGGGAATCTGTGATCTCTTTGCATTTATCAACATCAACGCCTTCTGCTGTAACAACGGTTGCTGTTACATCAGGAATATACTTCTTTGCCTCTTTTATGAAATTCACCACTTCATTGAAGGCGTTTTTAAACGCAGGCCTGCATATGCGGTTATAGGTCTCCTCATCCTGGGCATCGAGGCTTATTGATATTGAGTCTACAAGCCCCTGCAATTCGGGAAGAATGTTTCTTTTATGGATCAGATTTCCATGACCGTTTGTATTTATCCTTACTTTGCCTCCTTTTCCCTTTACCCATGAGGCAACGGATTTTACTGCATTGAGCCTCAGCAAAGGCTCTCCATAGCCGCAAAAGACTACCTCTTTATATTCTGTGGGGTCTCCAATGGCATTCTTCAGTTCTTCTTCTGTAGGCTCATGCTCAAGCCTGAGTTTATGCCCTTTTACAAAATCTGAATGAAACTTTATGCAGAAGGTGCATCTGCTCGTGCACCTATTGGTTATATTCAAATAAAGGCTGTCTCTTATCCTGTAGGCAATTTTGGCCTCCGGCATCTCTCCTATGCCAAAGAGTCTCTTTGTATTTAGAGTTGTAATCCTGTCTATATCTTTGTAGGATATGCCTCTCAATTCAGCTATGAATTTTGCTGTATGGACAACAAATGCAGGCTCATTCCTTTTGCCTCTCAAAGGCTCAGGCGTTAGATAAGGTGCGTCTGTCTCGATGAGCAGGTAATCGTCAGGGATTGCCTTTGCTATCTCTCTTAACTTGGCAGCATTCTTAAAAGTAACCGGCCCTGCAATGGATATGTAAAAACCCATGTTCATTATCCTTTCTGCCATCTCCATATCACCTGAAAAACAGTGCATTACACCCTTTGTAACACCTGATTCCTCAAGGATTTTAATGGTATCCTTTTTTGCCTCTCTGCTATGGATAATAACAGGAAGGTTTATTTCCTTTGCATAATAAAGCTGTTTTTTGAATACATCTTTTTGTATTTCTCTCGGCGAATGGTCATAGTGATAATCGAGGCCGATTTCGCCAATAGCAACAACCTTACCCCTCTGTTGCCTCCCCTTACTAAGAGGGGGATGGAGGGGTGTTGTCCATTCTTTTATCTGATTGAATATCTCTTCTGTAAAGTCCTTTGCATCATGCGGATGGATGCCGACCGAGGCATAAATGAAGTCATATTTATTGGCAAGTTCTACAGCGCCCTTGCATCCCTCAAAGTCAGAGCCGATGGTTATAACTGCCTCTAACCCTGCTTCCCTTGCCCTTTTGATGACATTTTCCCTGTCATTATCAAAGGCATCCATTTCAAGATGGCAATGCGTGTCTATCATGCCCCAAACTTTTTAAGCCTTAAAGAATTTGCAAGCGCAAGCGGTATCAGATTCACTGCCGGGAATATACCGAGCTCGCCCTTTGTGCATTCACGCTCGGAAAATGCTGAACACAAACCGCCAAGTACATAAGGAGATTTTAACAGGACAGGCACTGGATGCCAGCTATGGCTCTTCAGTAGTGCAGGCGTCGAGTGGTCGCCTGTAATAATAAACACATCTGGTTTTAGCTCAAGTATTTGCGGTAGGAGTTTATCGAATTCCTCAATCCGTGCAGCCTTCCCTTCAAAATTCCCGTCTTCGCCGTATGAATCAATCTTTTTTACATGCAAAAAGAAAAAATCATAATCATTGTATTTTTGTTTTAAAAAATTAATCTCATCCTCGACGCTTCCTTCAATTGCAGGGGTATCCATTCCTACAAGTTTTGCAAGGCCTCGATACATCGGATATGTTGCAATGGCAAGGGACTTTAATCCAAATGCCTCTTCAAACGTTGGAATATGGGGCATTTGGGCAAATCCCCTTGTTAGGATAAAATTCGCCTTTTCTTCGCTTTTCAATATCTCATGGACTTTGTTTATCAATTTTTCGGCAACCTTTGCAACCTTCTCAGCGCTTTTTGAGAGAGGTGTAGCAGGCAGCGGAGCCTTTCCTTCTTTCTGTGGATCTGTATCAGGAAGCATTCCTGCATCAGGCTCAAGGTCATTCGGGAACCTGAACAGTACAGCAAATCTGTGCTCCATACCAGGGGCAAATATGAGTTCTACATCATCGATTTTTTTTATCTCATCCTGCAATTTCTCTGTGAGCTTTTTGCTCTGCTCCGTTGGTATCCTGCCGGCCCTGCGGTCAACAATTATTCCGTTCTTAATTGTTGCATAGTTGCATCTTACAGCCACATCGGTTTTTCTAACCTCAAGCCCAAGGCCGAGTGCCTCTAAAATTCCCCTTCCAATTTGGCATTCTATAGGGTCGTATCCGAAAATTCCAAGATGTCCAGGCCCGCTTCCGGGAGTAACGCCGTAAGCAACAGGAACATGCAATCCGCATGCAGATTCTTTTGCAAGTGCATCAAGATTGGGCGTGTTAGCTGCTTCAAGCTCTGTCTTGCCGTTGATTGGAAGTCCTCCTACGCCGTCAAGGACAACAAGGATTATCTTTGAATTATTTTTCTGGACTAATGGTTTTATAAGCTTTTGCATGTCAAACTCCTTGAAATTAGGATATGAAATGATAAAGCAAGAATCTCTTTTTTGGCAACTGAAAACTTGACGATTAAAGGGTATTTTTTGTATTGTAGCTATCTAATGTCTGTGGGCCGTTAGCTCAGTTGGTAGAGCAGCTGACTCTTAATCAGCGGGTCGCAGGTTCGAATCCTGCACGGCTCACTTTTAAAATCAATGAGTTCCGCTGTTTAAGACTCACCTGCTCATCTCAAATTGTATAGTTTTTGTATAGTTGGTTTTGTCTCCATAAAAACCTTGCCTTTTTTCATTCAAGGCGCTATCCAATACATCAACTGCCTTAACCATGTGTGAAGGTGCAAGGTGTGAATATCGTAAGGTCATGGTTAAGCTGT
>CALGPO010000070.1 GCA_937960465.1 uncultured bacterium | reverse complement strand
ACCTTTAATCGGAGTTATCCTGTGTCCTATCTCCTGTTCAAAGACATCGGCAAGATTTGAGGCAGGGTCTGTGGTAACAATCAGAGTCTTTTTGCCCTGTAAGGCATAGTGTATTGAAGTGGCAGATGCCATGGTGGTCTTACCAACACCACCCTTGCCTGAGAAAAAGATGTATTGGGTGAATCGGTGAATGGGTGAAGGGGTGAATGGGTGAAGGGGTGAATGGGTGAAGGGGTAAATCGGTGAATTGGTGAATTGGTTATTCATTAAAAATTCCTCCTGCTATGGATTAATTTAGTGAGCATCGCTCCAATCTTGTTACATCGACTTTCAAGATCATCAAATATTATTTCGTTTATATAGTCTATTTCTCTCGCTATCTCTAACTGAGTTCTAAGTTCAGCAAGTGAGCCCTTAGCAATCATGAGAAATCTTATGAAATCCTTATTACTATTGCGCTCATAGCCCTCAGCTATATTAGAAACTATAGAGACCGATGATCTATTCATCTGTTCTTTTAAGCCAGAATCTTTTAAAAATTTTCCTTGAGTAGTTAATTTATAAATGTCGATAGCTAAAGCCTTTGCTTCTTGCCACACTTTTAATTCTTTGAAACTCTGATAACTCACCCCTTCACCCTTTCACCTCTTCACCCCTTAACCAAAGTTATCGGCTTGCTTTTCAGCGGCTCGATTCCGAGAGCCTCGCATAGTTCTTCATATGAGGGATATTCCCCCGTCTTGAATACCCTGTTATTGACGATAGTTATAGGCAATATTTTTTTGCCATTTTTTGTAAGTAAGGACTTCACTTCAGGAGTTTCCATAAATACCTTTGGCTGCTGTGCAAGGTTGAACCTTTCAACCTCCACACCCTGTTTCTTCAACGCCAGTATAGCATCATTCATTTTCACCAGAACAGGGTCAATATTGGGTCCACAAAGTCCTGATGAGCAGCATAATGCTGGGTCATAGATTTGAATCTTCATACCTCTACCCCCCTTAAGACATTTTTCACTCTTTATAAGTAATACAGGTCTGTCGCTGTATTCAACAACATCCCTTGATACAGAACCCCATAGGATTCCCTCAACATATCCCTTTCCATGCGTGCCTATTACGATCATGGTTATATCTTCTTCACGGGCGATTCTCATAAGGTCTGTGCCTCCCCTGCCGACTTCAAGCCGGGTTTTTATCTTAAAACCCGATTGTTCCAGTTCTTTTTTAACCTCCTCCAGCCTTTCTATATCCTCTTTTTCAAACTCTTTAAACTTTTCTACAGGCTGAAATCGCATTGCCTTTTCGTTCATGACATGAGCGACCACCACTTCCTCAACCCCGGCTCCCTTTAGCCCTTTAAGATACTGAAGTGTAATCTTTGCACAGTCTGACCAGTCTGTCGGATAAAGGAGCCTTTTGAACATATTCTTGCATATCCTTTCACATTCCGCCTTTGAGGCACCAAAGGCAGCTGGATATTTAGGTATAAATACGGGAATGTTTCCGTAGCGTATGATCCTGTCAGTGTTTGAACCAATAAATATCTCTTTTAGAGGACTCTTTTTCTGTCTTCCTGAGACAATCAGAGATATTCCGGGCTCCTCCTCTACTACCTTCAGTATCTCCCTGTAAGGTATGCCTACCCTAATTATCTTTTTGGGACTGAGACCTGCTTCCTCCACAATTTTTATAGCCTCTTTGATCTTCTCTTCAGCAATTGCCTGAAGGGATCCAACATCTCTGGTGGAGTATCCTTCATATTTATCCATTGGCAGTTTTGAGACATCAATGACATGAACAAGGACAATCTCCTCTGTACCAATGCTTTTAAAGTCAAGGATACATCGGAGCAGATCGAGCGAAAACTCCTCAAACTTAATCGGATAAAGTATCTTTTTATACATTGTTATTCCCTCCCTTTAAAGAGTTTATACTCTGTGTTTTTTGCAAACCATACGAGAGCGAGCATAACAGGCACTTCAATCAGCGGACCGATGACGGTTGCAAGGGCAACGGTCGGATTAAATGCCGTGATAGCAATCGCTATGGCAATCTCAAAGTCCCTTCCTGTTGCATTAAAACCTACAGCCACTGCATCTTTATAATTTAAACCCAGTTTCCATCCCGTAAGGTAAACAACTACAAACATTGTCCAGAAGAAAAGGGTCATCGGAATAGCCATCTGGACGATAAACATCGGTTTTTCAAGAATCAGATCGCCCTTAAGAGCAAACATAACAATTAAGGTAAAAAGCAGCCCCACGATTGAGAGTGTATCAAGATAGAATTTCAGCTTATGGAACCACTCCTCTCCAAATCTCTTTACGCCAAGAAATCTCGTGAGCATCCCGGCTACGAGAGGCAAACCGAGATACAGCACTACGCTTTCACCCACCACCCATACGTCAAAATGAACGTCTCCAAGAAGCAGTTTCGCATAGACAGGTATAAGGATCATCTGGATTATTGAGTTTAAAGCTACGAGTATTATTGCAAGAGGTCCATTGCCTGCTGATAGATAGGTGAAGACGATAACCATCGCGATACACGGCGCAAGACCGTAAAGGACAAGCCCTGTGTATAAGTCCTGCTCGCCACTCAGAAATATCTTTGCAAGAAGAAGCATGAAGAACGGAGCGATGGCATAGTTGAAAAACATAACGATAAGGAGTTGTTTGGGCGAGCGAGTTGCCTTTCCAAGGTCCTCAAACTTAATATTTGCCATTGCTGGATACATCATCATGAAAAGCCCGACGACTATGCCAAGGGCAAGGGTGTTGCCTATGCTGAACTGGTAAGTACCATGAAAAATAGACTTAATAGCGTCAATCGGAGGCGTCAGTTCAAAATTTGAAATACCATACCACTTGCCGATCGCAATGCCGATGACCATACTGACAATAACAAAAACCGGCAATAATCTGAAGTTGTGAAGCTTTTCAAGAAATCTTTTAATCATTTTTTACCTCCCGCAGCATTTATTTTTAGGTGAATAGGTGAAGCGGTAAATAGGTGAAAGGGATTTTGAGCTAAGAAATTTATCCAGCCTCTTTTTATCTTCCTTTACTATATCCTCAGGAAATCTCTCGAGCACAGAAAGAATTAGAAATCTCTTGAACATATCAGAGTCATCAATACCGTAATGAATCCACTTGCCCTGTTTTCTGTCCTTAATTAATCCTGCATCTTTCAATACGCCGAGATGAAAGGATACCTTCGGCTGTATCATATCCAGTGCAGATACAATATCGCAGACGCATAGTTCACCATACTCAAGGAGCTTCAATATCCTGAGCCTTGTCTCGTCAGAGAGTGCCTTAAATAAATTGGTTAACTGGTTAACTGGTGAAATGGTAGATTGGTCATTCATATCTCACTTTTTATTAACTCCTTCACCTTCTCTGGATTTGGCAAGGGCCTTCCTGAATGTTTAAGCTTACCATTCACCACAAGACCTGGAGTTGACATTGTGTATTTCATGATCTCCTTAATATCGGTAACCTTCTCAATCTTTGCATCGATCCCGAGTTCTTTAACTGCCTTTTTTGTCATCTCTTCCATCTTCTCACAGTTTATACAGCCAGGACCTAATACCTTAATCTCCATTTTTAAACCTCCTTTTGAACTTTGAATTTTAAGTCCTGAATCTTCTGTCTTATCATCCCAACAGAAGGAACATTTGTTAGCCTTCCAGACTCATCAAAAAACATTCTTCATGAGAATCCCTCAATATCAGCAGGCTGCACATCTTTTCCATTAATCATAACAGAGGGAGAACCCTTCAGTCCCAAAGATCTTGCCTCTTCTTCAGTAATTCTATAGAAATTCACCTCTGCACTAACATTTTCAAGCTCAAGGGACTTCGAGATGTTTTCCCTTAGTACATTCTCAGTGCCACATCTCAGAGATATATAACAATCGATCTTCATGCTTTGTCCTTTCTAAGTAATAGGATTTTATCGGTCATCGATCTTCTAACAGGCAATATCTCTGCAGCAGCGACCAGTCCCGCCTTTATAATCAACGGGGCAGGTATTGTCTCATACCTCTGCAAGCCAATCTCGATTGTCCTGCATTCCTCATCTCCGCATACATCGCAGCATTTGCTTTTTCCTGTCTCAGCACCAAGCCATTCCTCAAGTTTTTTATCTCCAATCCTTATCTGATTTGAACTCAAGGGATTGGCTCTGAACTCATTAAGGTTTAGTTCTTTTTTCTCAAGAATCACATTAATGGCCAGTGGAGATAATACTTCCTTTAATTTTTGATAGGCTTTATCCAATTCCTCCTCGGTACCACCACACCTCGGGCAGGTCTTATATTCCTCGTCCAAAAGTCTCTGCCACTTGATTTTAAGGGTTAACATGACCATATTCCCTGTGATATAATGCGAAAATTGAAAAGGAAGGATATGAAACTCACGTTTTGACTCGGTACAAAATGGAATGAATATGTTATTCCCGCTTGTCGGGAATCTTTCTTAAAGAAGGATTGCGGACAAGCCGCAATGACAAAGAGAGGTATTTTCATATGAGAAAGATTAAAATTACCACTGAACTTATTCCTGCCGAAGAGGGGGGATATATAGTTTACTGCCCTGAGCTTGATATTACGACCGAGGGTGAAACCATCGAGGAAGCAATAGAAATGATTAAAGACGCTGCAAAGGGATATATAGAAGTGGTTGGTATTGAAAATATTCCATATTTTTCTGATAAGGCAATAAAGGAAGAGCTTGAACTCATAATAAATGGATAAACTACCTTCCATCTCTGGCAAAGAATTATGTCTTGTCTTGGAAAAAGATGGCTTCAGGTTAAGGATATTTCCTATAAATTCTTTCTTATGCGAAAGTATTTTTTTTGTCTTCTCAGGCGGGAAGAAGCTTCTGATTATTGATACGATGAATATGATGACCGAAAGAAGCAGGAATATCTTTATCGTGTCATATATAAAAAATTCTATGGCATCTCCGAGTCGCGAGCCTTGTTCGAGCTTTATAAGACTATATGTAACATATGATGCAAATTCTTCCAACATTTATATATACCGCCAGATTGTCTTTAAGGATATATAAACAAAATTTGATATGTTTGTCAAGTCTACAATCTATTTCCTATTTTGCCGATAGAACTTGAAAACCTTTATTCTATCAGTCATTGCGAGCACCCGAAGGGTGCGTGGCAATCTCATTGCAAAAAGGCGAGATTGCTTCGCTTCGCTCGCAATGACGGCTTTCTATCGGCAAATCAGG
>CALGPO010000069.1 GCA_937960465.1 uncultured bacterium | reverse complement strand
TATTGGGATGCTTTTATGGACAAGGCCATAGTCTATCTCTTCATATTCGTGGACAAGTATATTTCTCAAACCAGCGCCGAGAGCAAGGCTTTTGCTCAACTCCTCGCTGATTATACCCATCTCGCCTGCTCTTAAAAAAGCAGCCTTGTAAGAAGACGGCATTGGCTCTCCTTTTGCAGAAATCAAATGAAAGATTATATCGCTGGCAGTCATCACGAGCAATTCGAGTAATCGCTCTACCTCATAGTGTTTTTTCATGAATTCATCAAAAGAGATGTCTTTGTATGGCAGCAGATCATTCAAATATATTGTCATTGATACAAGTTTTTTATTAACAACATCAGGCGACATTGGAGACCCTCTCTACAAATTCCTTCAGGTATTTTTTTTGCACCATCCGCAATTTTTCCGTATCAATGTAAAGCTTCCACGCCCTTAATCTCCCAGCATCAAAAATGCCCGGACTTTTTTCGTAAAGAAGCTTGCCATTTGAAAATATCTCGTAGAGTAGTAGAGGGTCGGTATTATCGGTAAGGATAACAAGATCAATATCTTTACCATTAAGAAGACTATCAAGCTGATAAATCAATTCAAGCTTTGAGGCTTCTACCCCCTTTGCAAGTTTAACAGCCACATCAATATCGCTTACAGGAGTTATTTTGCCAGAAGCCTGTGAGCCAAAGATGATAAGCAGTTCAATGTCATTTTCCTCACAAAAGCTTTTAATTTGTTCATTTTTCATAGGATTATCATAATGTGGACAGGCGGTATTGTCAAGGATTCGAATATATCCTATATCGCCTATAGCCTATCACTCATTCATCTATTCACCTTTGCTTTTGTAGGCAAGTAATTAAAAAAATAATGGACATATTCATTTTCATGAAAGTAATATTTGATTAGAAACAGGCAGTAAAAATAGGAGGTTGGTAATGGCACTTTTTGACAATGGATTGAAGGGAAATATTTTAAGTGGCCTTGCCATAGGCATTGGTGCGGCAGTCCTTGCACCTGCAGTAATGCCTGTTGTGGCAAGTGTTATGAAGCCTTTAGCAAAAGCAGCCATAAAAGGCGGGATCATGCTCTATGAGAAGGGAAGAGAAACTGTAGCGGAGGTAAGTGAAATTGTTGAGGATATAGTAGCTGAAGCAAAGGCTGAAATGGCAGAGGTGCAGAAAGAGACTGTCGGTCCGGAAGGTGAGTCAGGTGCCTGATATCCCTGATGCGTTTTGCAGCCATCGGACTTCAGAAAGAATGAGGTTGAAGATACCATCAAAGAAGGGAGACATAGCCTATTTCATGGCCTTAAGGGATAAATTGTCCAAATGCAGTTGTATCGAGAAAATAGAGGCCAACCCTCTCACAGGAAGCGCACTTTTCATCTACAGGGGAGATTTTAAGGCAGTTGCAGAAAATGCAGAGGCAAACAACATTTTTAGGCTTAAGGAGTTTGAGGCTAATTCAAAGGATTTACACCAGACGGTAACGGCTACATTTAAAGGCATTAATAATCGCATTAAAAGCGCTACAGGAGGAGGGCTGGACATGGGGGCGCTGGCCTTTCTGAGCCTTTTAGGTCTTGGTATTTACCAGATAAGCAGGGGCAATTTCGTAATGCCTGCATGGTATACAGCCGTCTGGTATGCATTGAACATATTTTTAAAATCAGGGAATAAGGGCGAGGAATAATTTAACAGAAGTTTAACCTGGGTTTAAAGACCCTGTAATTAATGATAGTTAAAGTAAAACAACATTGTCCCTGTCGTAAATTTTATTATAACGGGACAGAAGGAGGATAAGATGACAAACGAAACAATAGCAGGCAGCACTGGTGCAGGTGAGACCATAGGCAGGACAGGAACAGCAGTCAAAGAGGGTGTGGTAAGCAGCCTCAAGGGTATTAATGAAATCGAGGCAGAGATCGTAAGCCTTGCAAAGAATACGGTATCGAACACGCTCAGGGCAACAGGCTCTGTGGCAAATGAGAGCGTCGGCATTATTAAAGATGTAATAAAAGGAGCGATTCAGGCTACAGAAGAGGTAGGCACAGGCCTTATCCTCAGCACAAAGAGTGTAGCAAAGGGGATTGTAATGGGCGTAGCGGATGTCGGCGGTGATGTTGTTTCTGCATCCGGTCAGACAGTAAAGGGCGCTGTTAAAGGAGCAGCAGAGATAGGAGCGGACGTCGCCCTTGTGGCCAGAAGGGCTGTTGATGGTGTTATTGAGGCCACAAAAGAGATAGGCGGCAATGTGGAGGAAGTGGCAAAGGTTGCTGTCGGCGGTGCAATAGAGACAGCAGGAACAATCGGCAATACGGCTGTAAAGGCTGTTAAAGACATGCTCGTAGGAGTTGTTGAAGGTGTAAAGGAGGTTGCAGGTGCTGCCCTGCCAAAACCAAGACCAACATCTCCGGAAGTTACACCGCCTTCTACTCCAGAGATAACCGAGTCACCAGAAATAACAACAAAAGGCAGAGGAAGAAGGGGAGAGTAGCAGGGTGTGGTTCAGGCAATACACGCCTCTGTAAAAGGAAGGGCCCGCTATAAAGTTAAGGGACTTTATCGCTCGGAGTCCCTTAAAAAATATCTCGAATCAAGACTTTCCGGTAGAGATGGCATAAGTTATTTTTCTGCTAATACATTAACAGGGAATGTTCTTGTATACTTTAACTCGCACAACACTCCTCACGCTATAGCTTCACTTATCGAAGGCATTGCTATCGAGTATAGCAATGAGAAAACCACTCGCAATGACGGTGCTAAAAAATCCATTATCAGCAGAAGGAAAGTAAGAAGGGCTGTTATACACGCCGCAAGTCAGATGATCGAGCCATGGCATCTTATGAAGGCGTCAGATGTTATCGATTTATTTGAAACTTCAAAAGATTCAGGATTATCATGTGAGGCCGCAAGGGAGAATCTTAAGAAATACGGACCAAACATACTTCCTGAATCAGTTCCCCGCTCTGGATTGAGCATCTTTGTTGCCCAGTTTAAGTCTCTTCCCGTTGCCCTTTTAGGTGTTGCAGCAGGCATTTCAATTCTTACTGGAGGCATTGCAGACGCTATTGTTATCATGGGCGTTGTGACTATCAATGCAGCCATCGGTTATGCCACAGAGAGTCAGGCAGAGAAAACCATTCATTCATTGAAGAGCCTTGTGAGGCCATCTGCTCTTGTAATAAGAGAAGGAAGCCTGAAAGAAATCGGTGCAGAGGATATTGTTCCGGGCGATATCTTGGTTCTCAGACCGGGCAGCTATGTGGCTGCGGATGCAAGGCTTATAGAGGCACACCACCTCAGCATCGACGAGTCTGCACTTACAGGTGAAAGTATGCCGGTGGTAAAAAGCACGGAGGCAATGAAGACGGAAGATATTCCCCTTGCTGACAGGGTAAATATGGTTTACATGGGAACACTTGTTACAGGCGGACAGGGCATTGCAGTAGTTGTTGCAACAGGGAGGTTCACCGAAATAGGAAATATCCAGATACTCGTTGGAGAGGCAAAGCCTCCGGAAACTCCGATGGAGCGGCAGTTAAACAGGATGGGAAGCCAGCTTGTATTGATAAGCGGCGCTGTATGCGGTGTTGTATTCATAATAGGACTTATTCGAGGATATGGATTCCTGCAGATGCTCAAGACATCCATATCCCTTGCTGTTGCTGCTGTTCCTGAAGGTCTTCCAACAGTCGCAACTACAACCCTCTCCCTCGGCATCAGGAAAATGCGCCATTATAATGTCCTCATAAGACATCTCGATGCTGTGGAAACACTCGGCTCTATCCAGACCATATGCCTCGACAAGACAGGTACCATCACTATGAATAGGATGTCTGTGATAGAGGTGTACACAGGCATGAGACGCTTAAATCTGCATGACGGTAGATTTTTTATATCGGAAATGAATGATCAGACTATACAAAGCAAGCAGAAATATAGGGGGAATTGTGTAAGCCCTTACTACTGTGACGAACTCCTCAGACTTATCCATATATGTGTCCTTTGCAATGAGAGTGAAGCTGTCAAAAGTGAAGGCGAATATATTGTCAACGGATCTCCAACAGAGAATTCCCTCATTCATGCAGCGATAAGTTCTGGCATTGACATATTCATGCTCAGAGAAAGATTCCCGCTTTTAAAAATACAACACCGTTCAGAAAATCGCAATTATATGGCCACTATCCATAACATTAAAGTTCACGGTAGTGAAAACCATCATGGGAAGGTCATTGCTGTAAAAGGAAGCCCCACAGAAGTCCTGTCTATGTGTACTTTTTATATGAGAGATGGGAAAAAGATTCCTCTCTCAGAAGAAGACCGGCTGAAGATAGAGATGGAAAATGAGAGAATGGCAGGCAATGCACTAAGAGTGCTTGGTGTTGCTTATGCATTTATAGACGAGGGAATAGAGTCCTCTAAACTCCAAACTCTAAACTCTGAAGTTAACTCTGAACTCATCTGGCTTGGTCTTATTGGTATGGCAGATCCAGTAAGGGATGGGGTGAAGAAATTAATAGGCGAATTTCATAGAGCAGGTATAGACACTGTTATGATAACAGGAGACCAAAGCCCTACCGCATATGCAATCGGCAAAGAACTGGATCTGAGCAGGGGAGAACAACTTGAGATACTCGACTCAACACATCTGGCAAATATAGACCGTGATGTAATGAAGGCTATGTGCAAGAGGGTGCATGTATTTTCGAGAGTAAGCCCTGCCCATAAACTCCAGATAGTTCAGGCACTGCAAAGCGCAGGAAGGATCGTTGCAATGACAGGCGATGGCATCAATGACGGACCAGCGCTTAAGGCTGCTGATATTGGTATTGCAATGGGGCACACAGGAACAGACGTTGCCCGTGAGGTTGCAAATGTGGTGCTTGAAGACGACAACATGGAGACCATGATTATCGCTATAAGCCAGGGCAGGACTATTTATAACAATATTAGGAAGTCTGTGCACTTTCTTTTATCCACGAATCTGAGCGAGATTATGGTTATGTTTGCAGCCATTGCTGGTGGTCTTGGCCAGCCGCTCAGCGCAATGCAGTTGCTCTGGATTAATCTCATGTCTGATATAGCGCCTGGCCTTGCCCTTGCCCTCGAACCTCCGGAGCCGGATGTATTAAGCCGTCCTCCGAGGAATCCCGATGATCCCATTATAAAGTCCTCGGATTTTAAGAGAATAACCTTTGAATCTACAATGCTGTCTGCCGGTGCATTAGGAGCCTATGGCTATGGAATCATGAGGTATGGTATGGGACAGAGGGCAGGCACAATGGCGTTTTTAAGTCTGACAATGGGACAGCTTCTCCATGCCATAAGCTGCCGTTCAGAAAAACATTCTATATTTGATTTTGATAAGGAAAAACTACCGCCCAATAAATATCTCAATCTCGCCCTTGGAGGTTCTTTTGCTTTACAGGTCTTGTCTATGGTGGTTCCGGGTTTGAGAAGCCTTTTGGGGATTGCTCCAATCAGCCTTATTGATGGCATTGTTATCGGAGGAAGTGCGGCAGTGCCGTTATTGGTGAATGAAACAACGAAAAAAACAGGTTGAGGTGAAAAATGAAGAAGGACTTTATGTTTACATCCGAGTCTGTGACAGAGGGGCATCCTGACAAACTCTGCGATCAGATAAGCGATGCAATTGTTGACCACTTTCTCCAGCAGGACCCTTATTCGAGGATAAGGGCAGAGTGTGCGGTTTTTACAAACATTGTATTTATAGCAGCGAGATTTGAATCCAGCGCCACCGTGGACTTCCCTAATATAGCCAGACAGGTAATCAGCCAGATTGGATACACAGGGAATACCTTCAATGCAAAGACATGCAGTATTCTTACAGGACTTAAAGAATCGAGAGGGGGAAGGGAATATTTTATTGATGAGAGAACCCTCTCCGAAGAGGAGATAGACAGGATACCCGCCTATGATCAGGCAACGGTCTTCGGGTTTGCGTGCAATCAAACTGCCTCGTATATGCCTATGCCTGTATGGCTTGCCCACAAGCTGGCAAGACGCCTTACATCCGTTAGATTTCAGCACGTTCTCCCTTATCTTGAGCCTGACGGAAAGACACAGGTTGGAGTTGAGTATAAAAATGGCAGGCCATATCGCATTCACTCCATAACCATAATTGCAAGTCAGTCCATTCCGGCCGCATCTGGAGGTCCTGATCTGAAGAGATTGCGGAATGACATGGTAGAGCATGTAATCGGTCCCGTATTATATGATGAAGATATAAAGGCAGATAACAGAACAGGGATATTTATAAATCCCGAAGGTTTGGTTATCACAGGCGGCCCATCCGTACACTCCGGTCTTACAGGCAGGAAAAATGCTGTTGACACCTACGGTGAGTATTCAAGGCACAGCGGTTCGGCGCTGAGCGGTAAAGACCCTTTGAGAATCGATAGGATAGGAGTTTATGCAGCCCGCTATGCTGCAAAGAATGTGGTTGCGGCAGGACTTGCTGAAGAATGCGAGGTTCAGCTCAGCTATTCCATAGGTCTTTCAAGACCTGTGAGCATACAGGTGGAAACCTTCGGTACAGGCAGGGTCTCTAATGAAGAGATTGCTGCAATTATAGAGCGTCATTTTGATTTCCGTCCTGCCGGGATCACAAGGCAATTCAATCTGAGATTTCTGCCTTCCATTATAAAAGGCGGATTTTACAGAAAGCTCGCAGTCTACGGACATGTTGGTAGAATGGACATTGGGCTGCCGTGGGAATTGACGGATAAGGCTGAAATGTTGAGACAAGAGGCAATGTAAATGACCAATTACCAGAGGGAAGGCGAAGGTAGAAGTTCAGCAGAAGCGCAGAAACTGCAATTAAATAGCATAAAAGGGAAAAACTTTGTATGGATAAATATAGATAACCCAACGCCGTCCATATTAAATTCCCTTTTGGAGATGTATCACTTTCATCACCTCGATGTGGAGGATTGCATATCAAAGACCCAGCTTCCAAAGATAGACGAATATAAAGACTATTTGTTTATAATCCTCCATTTCCCGCGGTATTTGAAGGAAAAAAGGTTTTCCATACCTTCACAGGTGGGCATATTTTTAGGCAGGGATTTCTTGGTTACTGTTCATTCAGGCGAGTTGAAGCCGATAAACAGGATTTTTCAGAACTGCAAAGAAGACGAAGAAGCCCATGAAGGATACATGGGAGGTTCGCCCACATTCTTGCTTTATGAGATAGTCTATGCCCTTATTAAAAACATTATGCTCATGCTGAAAAAGGTAATTGCCGAGATTGAAGACATAGAGGATAAGGTCTTTGATGAGAAGACAGATGCTGTCAGGGAAGTTACAGAACTGAGACATAATATAGCGAACATCAGAAGGGTGGTTTTCTCTTTGAGGGCTGTTGTCCATGACCTTGAGAGGATGATTCATAAATTTTCGAACGGCGACATGGGTGTTTATTTCAGCGATCTTTCGGACTATACTGACAAGGCATGGGCAATCCTTGAGGAGTGCAAGGAGACAATAGAAATTTACAAGGATACGGACTTTATCATCAGTTCTGACAGGACAAACAAAATACTTGCCATTTTGACCATTGTTTTTACACTCTCTATTCCTGCTACCATTTTGGGCACATTCTATGGTATGAATGTAAATATTCCGGGAGGAACAGACAATCCATGGACATTCTGGGGGCCATACACTACTTTTACCGTCATTGTCATTGTCTCCATTTTGCCTGTATTTTTGATGTATATCGTATTCAAGAGGTTGAGATGGCTGTGACAGAGACTTTCAGAAATCAGAAGGCAGAAGAGGAACAGAAAACAGATAAAGAAAATATGTCTTCTGGAGGTAAGTCATCTGTTCTCTGTTTATATGATGATGAGACTGAGAGAAAACTGCATCTGAATGCAATCGAGATGCTTGCCCAGCGCTTTGAGGCCTCTGTTGAGGATGTGGAAAGAATCTATGAGATAGTATTTAGGCGGTTTAAGAAAGGGGCCAAGGTTAAAGACTTTCTGCCCATTCTTGTAAGCAGGAGAGTTGAGTATTTGTTGAATAAGAGGAGATAGTGTCAAGTCTTACTTATATCAAGATGGCCAGAAACGATAGTGGTGTTCCTTCCAACGCAATTCCTGCAAAGGTGCTAAAGATTGATTTCCCGATTACAGCGCCTGCCTTTGATGCTACTTTATGTAAATATTCATCGTTGTTCACAGCCTTTGATGCATCGAAGTAGCCCTTTTTCTGCAGGATGTCCACGATATCCATATGCTTTATCGACTTATGATTATAATTTACGAGGAGACTGCCGGTTGTGAGGTTTATATCAACAGTAGCAATGCCATGAAGCATACTGAGGTTTTTTTTCAGTTCGTCTGCCACATTCTTGTTGTTTTTGATAACAGGGCTTTTAATCCTCAACCTTCCTTGCACATTATGCATGTAATAGCTCATAATTAGTCCTCCTCTTTTATTCTGAATTTTTTGAATGTCTTGCACTCTGGATAATCCGAACACCTGAACCTTATTATCTCACCCTCGATTTTATAAAGGTGCATGGGGTTACCGCATACAGGACAGATTGGTTTACCCTGTATTTCCTGCTTTTTTGCACCGTGACTGAATTGTCTACCGCACATAAGGCACTGGAATCTCTGCTTTCCTGTCCTTGTCCTTCCATATTTGTAAATGGCTTCCGAATTACAGATAGGGCAGCTTACCGTGGTTTCCGTTGGAATTTGCAATGTAGTCATGCTTAATTATATAAAGACAATGGTTACATATTTATTAAGGCATTGTTAAATTTTTGTTACATCAATAATCCGTAATGAAGAAAAGCAGGCACGGCTTCAAAGCCTTTATCAATGCGATGAAATTATTTTTCTACCTGTTTTTCTGCTGAATACAAAAGGTGATACTGAAGTTGCCCTTAAACAGCGGGAGGGTTCGGCGCTAAGGTATTGCTGATAAAGGCTTTTCACCCATGCCTGCTTTTCTTTTGATAGGATTTCTTTACGGATTTTTGTTACATATCATAGACTGCTGAAGGTGTGTGGACGGCTGTCTAATGATCGTGTCTCTATGGGAAGTCTGCTAATGGCTGTTCTTCTCAATTTATCGAAATAGATATAACATGCCTCGAAGCGTCTTTTTTTATTGATGCACAGCTTTATATCGGCATCTTCCATATGTTTTATGAGATTGTTTTCAGCAATGCATAATGCTGCATCGCACCTCGCGCCATCATTGCTCCCTTTTAAATGTGGACACCTAAATACAATAGCCTTGAACATGACCCCTCCATGTTTATGATGTTGTAATGTCATCTCACCCATTCACTAAACTTTTGATATTACCTATATAGATTATAGATAATGATAGCAACAACTTTGTTACGGAATTATTACAGGCAGATGAAAAATTTGTTAAATTTGGAATGCTATTCTTTATTCATATAGCCTGAAACATTAATGGATGCTGAAAAGCTCTGGAGCAATCTCGCACCCTGTTCAGCCAGCCTCGACCTTACGCTGCTTTTCAGATTCAGATAGCAGAAATTCTCTTCATTTATAAAACGGCTTATGAGATAGGAGAGTCCGTTGCTCATGGTATCGAGATATGATGTGTCTATCTGATTTAAATCCCCTGTAAATACTATCTTTGTGCCTTCCCCGCATCTTGTGATAATGGTCTTGATGTCAAGTGGTCTTAGATTCTGCGCCTCATCTATAATGAAATACCTTTTTGAGCAGGCTGATTCAAAGAAAAACGATTTACCTCCCTTATTATATCTTCTGTCTTAATTGTACCTAAATTGAGCGATTCTATATTCAGACCTGTCTGCGTGCAACGCACAGGCAGGCCTGTCTTACAAAATCGCTCAACTTAGATTAACGTAAGATCAGTGCCAATTCATAACACATTGATTTAAAGGGTATTTTTATCAGTGGCTGTGCGTAAAATATGGAATCCATTCCATATTTTCTGAGAAAAACCTCGCAATGAGCTTGACTTATAAGGGATTTGAAGTTATGGAATGAATTCCAGAATTGCTAAATATCATATTCCTTTATTTTTGTAAGGAGGGTCTTATAGTCTATTTGGAGCATTGCAGCAGCTATTATACGGACGTCTATTTCCAAGGGTTTGGTACTGCCCAAAGGGTATATTCTCTTTTCTTCCACAGCCCTTAAAATCTTGCCCTGAACATGAAGGGACATATTCTGCACCTCGTCGATCAGTATCGTTCCGCCGTCGGCGCACTCGAAAAATCCTTTCTTTTTTCTTTCGGCTCCGGTAAAAGCCCCCTTTTCATATCCGAAAAGTTCGCTTTCCACAAGGGTCTCTGGCATAGTTCCCATATCAACATTAATAAAAGGCCCCTTTGCCCTTTTACTGAGATTATGTATCGCATGGGCAATAGTGGTCTTCCCTGTGCCTGTCTCTCCCTGTATTATCAATGAAAAATCGCTACTCGCGACCTGACGGATCTTCTCAATGACTTTTTTGATAATATCGCTACTGCCCAAAAGCCATTCGAGGGATGTTTCAAAGGCGATGTCTAAATTTTTCACCTTGCGTTTTAATTCGAGCTTTTCTATAGCCCTTTTCAGGGTCAGAATAAGCCTGTCGAATTTTGGAGGCTTGACTATAAAATCATACGCGCCCTTTTTTATCGCATCCACCGCGGTTTCTATGTCGCCGTAAGCGGTTAGCAGTATTACAGGCACATCAGCATCTATTTTTTTTCAACTCCTGCATTGTCTCTATCCCGTCCATATCAGGCATTTTAAGATCGAGAAGCATCGCATCAGGAATTTCCTTTTTGAAAAGCTCGATTGCCTGTCTTCCGCTGGGCACATCCAGCGGCAAAAAGCTGTTATTCCGCAATACTTCACTAAAGGCGAATCTTGTTACCTTATCGTCATCTACAATCAGTACCTTATTCATGGCATATTAACGGCTATTTCGTAACTGCCGACGCCGACCCTATCTGCAATCCCTTTCTGCCACAGGAGTTCCATAACCTTCACCTTTGCATTTTTGGGAGCCATCAATATAAGCTTGGAGTCTGCCTGCAGCATTTCCTTCCATTTCTCCGCCTTTTCAGGGGTTATACTGCTTTCTGTTTCTACCTCAAGCACAGCGAGTATAAGTCCATGATTGCAAAGTATTAGGTCAGGGTTCCCTGATGGGTTAATCTTTATCTCCTTGTATTCCTTTGAGAGCTTTTGTTTTAAATAATCAACGATCAAGTCATGCAATAGCTTTTCGTTATCCATGCAAACCTCGTGGCATCTATTTTCGTTTTTTAGTGAAATCGACTTTAATCACATGCCCTTGTTTTTCGTCTTTCTTTGTCTTTTCACCTTTTTTAAGCTCTAACTTTCTAATAGATTTTTCGCCCTCTTTCTGACTGCCTGTAGGCTGTGGCCCGCTTATTGCTGAGGACTGAGGCGATACCATAAACTGGGCATTCAGATCTGGAGAATACACAGCCATTATATCGTCCACTGGTATAAAACATTTCTGGGGCGATGTGCCGAAAACCAGTGTGGCGGTTATGCCGTAATCGTCCCATAGAAAATTCATTCTCGAGTTAAAAACGAGGATGATGCCGTTTCTTTTTTCTTCTGCTGTAAATCCACGGTTGCCCAAAACTACATTATCGGAATATCTGACAAGGACAAAAGCCCTGCCGGTCTTGTCCATAAAGTCAAAAAATATGTGCCGCTTCAAATCGTTCAAATCGTCAGTTGTCATATTTTCATCCGATATCCATATATTTATGTTCTATATTTTTCACAAACTCCGTAATATCAGAGAGGTTGTCGCCGATTAATTTGTAAAGATATTCATCATTGCATTTCCAGTAGCCATGAGTCAAAAATTCGTTTCTCAGCCCCGCAAGTGAGGTTAATTTTGACGCGAGTTCCGGCGGTATGATGTCGTATTTTCCTGCCTTTATAAAAGTATCGCCGTAGTCTCTGACCGCAGTGTCCTTTTCTTTTGCAAGGATATGTTGAAGTATGTTCATCATTGCCTCTACAAGCACAATAAGAGAGTATTTAGCCGATTTATTGCTTTTGACGTCTCTGATAAAATCTTCCATACCGCTTGATATTATATTTTCAAGAAATAATTTCTCTTTCTGAATATCCACTAAAAAATGCCTGATTCTTTCTTTGTCAACTAAAGGCATAGGATTTCTTCCTCCGCTTCCTTTAGCGAAATCCTGTTTTGTATGGTATCAAGCGCCTCCCTTGAAAGGTTTTCAAGAAAATCAGAGTATTCCTTTTTATTTCTCACATATGCAACTGCACCTGTCTCAATAATCTCCAGAAGGATTTCAATAGGGGCATTATTTATTACCCTCACATCTGCTTTTAGCGGCAGATTATCTGAAAGTTTGGATTCAATTTCTGTTTTTAAAGCTATTTCTTCCATAAGCCCTTTATAATTATCAATATATATAGCGATGTCAATATCTGCCGGGTTAGGGGCATCCTTTACATAAGAACCGAACATGATTGCAAAAGAAATATCCGGATAATACTTACAAATATCAGCAATTATTTTGTTAATATTTCCCAATCCCATAGTTCATATCTCCAAATTTGTAGGCTAAAGTTTGCAAATCAATTGACAAAAAATCGCAAATTAATAAAAGTATATCACATATGAAAAATGTTGTCTTAATAAAAGATGAATCCCTTAAATTGCTGCCTTTCAAAGACAGCCATATTCACTTCACAGTTGACGGCAGGGCGGCTGAAGAAAAAGACCTTTGCTTACCATTAAAACGGCAGGCTATGCAGCGACAGGTTAAGGCTAAGGTTGAGGCTGAGTTTTTCTTTTTTAACTTTAACCTGTGTTACGCTTGGCAGCGGTTATCTTTGCGCCTTTTGACGGATGCGCAAAAGCAAAAGCCCGAAAATTATCATTGCTCCGCTCAATATCTGCCCCATTGTGAATATGCCCATGATATAGCCAACCTGGACATCCGGCTCCCTGAAAAATTCGACGAAGAATCTGAATACTCCGTAAAAAATAATAAAGAGCGAAGAGAGGATACCTGTTTTGAACCCTTTATTTTTCATCGTCCAGAGGATAGTGAAAAGTACGATGCCTTCTAAAAAAAATTCATAAAGCTGGGATGGATGCCTTGGTAGTGGGCCTCCGGTGGGAAATATCATTGCCCATGGAACATCTGTTACCCTTCCATAAAGCTCTCCATTTATGAAATTACCAAGCCTTCCGAGTCCAAGCCCGATGGGTGCTGTAGCAATAACAATGTCTGCTATCTGCCAGACATCTATCTTCAGTTTTTTGCAGAACAAAATACCTGCGATAACGCTGCCGATTAACCCGCCATGAAAGGACATGCCTCCATGCCATATAGCGAATATCTCAAGTGGATGCTGGATATAATAAGAAAGGTTGTAAAAAACTACGTAGCCCAGCCTTGCACCTAATAAAAGACCGAGTATCAGGTAGGAATAAAGGGATTCCACACAATCCTTGCTGATCTTAAGTCCCTTTTTCTTTATCTGATATCTGACTAAAAAGTAGGATGATGCAAAACCTATGAGATACATCATGCCGTACCACCTGACAGCAAAGGGGCCTATTCTTACAATTTCAGGACTGATATTAGGATACGGAATCATCTACGCCTCTCTAACACCCAATTACCTTTTTGATTTTAATAATAACATCTTTTTCATCTTCCTTTTTGCTTCATCTCCCATTTAGTTGCAGCCAAAATTGAGCAATTCTAATCTGTAAAAAATATATGTCAGGCCTGCCTTGCGTTGCACGCAGACAGGTGCGGTGAAAAGACTTTAAACTACGCACTTGTATTAACATTTATCTTGAATCCGTCATCTACTACATTGGATACTTGTTGGGTGATGCATTTATTATCTTCTATAATACACTTGAAATAGCACTTTTTAAAGTCTTTGAACCGTGCCTGACATATATAATCGCTTAACTTAGTTGCAAATAGCTTTATAATCAGTTAGCATTTCAGCAACTATTTTGGAGATGAACCAAAAAAATAGGCTCTTCACGGAATATGGTGCAAGTAGAGAACGGCTCTGTTTTAGGTTAAAATAGACATCATGATAATAGTCAGTGCTTGCCTCGCTGGATTTAATACAAGATACGACAGGACAAATTGTGGGCATCCAGAAATCATGGAGATGGTTGTGTCTGGAAAGGCTATACCCCTATGCCCTGAACAACTTGGAGGACTGCCTACGCCGAGGCCTGCCATAAGCTTTGTAAATGGCGATGGCAATGAGCTTATAAAAGGTGCTGGCGGTGTAAGTGCAGTCGGAGTTGATGGGATTGATTATTCGCAGAATCTGTTAAATGGCACAAATGAGGTGTTAAGGATTGCAAAGATGTTTAACATCAAAAAGGCAATTCTAAAGGATGGAAGCCCCTCGTGTGGCGTATTTAAAGTATGGGTGAACGGTGAAAAGGTTGAAGGATGCGGCGTAACGACCGCTCTTCTAAAGAAAAACGGTATAATGATAGAAGCATTGGAGTAATGGTGTATTAAAGCATGATTCCCTATAGAGACGATAACCCAACACAGACATTTCCATTTGTTACAATCGGACTGATTGTCATGAACTGTCTTGTCTTTGTCTGGGAATTAGCGTCTCCCATCAGCGAAGGGGATATAGCCTACTTCTACGGCGCAATACCCTACAATCTGATATCTTTTGATACATCCCAGCCCATACATCCCGTTTTCACTGTTTTTACATCAATGTTTTTGCACGGAGGTTTTCTACATCTTGCAGGAAACATGCTCTATCTCTGGATATTCGGCAATAATATAGAGGATTCTATAGGACACTTCAGGTTTATTTTATTCTACTTATTTTCAGGAATTGTGGCTGCATACGGACATGCCATTACAGAATCCCAATCCACAATACCCATGATAGGCGCAAGCGGCGCTGTCTCAGGGATATTAGGCGCATATCTTTTACTGTTCCCCCATGCAAGGGTCTATACTATCCTCTTTTTCGGATTCTTCTGGCAGATAGTCAGGATTCCAGCCATAATTGTGATCGGTTTCTGGATAGTGATACAGATAATCAACGGCATTGTAAGCAAGGGTATGCTGAATCAGGGCGGAGTGGCATGGTTCGCCCATATAGGCGGCTTTTTGGCAGGAATATTAACCATAAAATTATGGCTGCCAAAGACACGATACAGAAGATCTAATTTTTAATTCTAAAAAATCTTAAAAAGTCTTAAAAAATTGCAAAAAATCAAAATAATCAGAAATATTTAGCCATAATTCCCCTTGCCTCCATACCCTCTTTACAGATATATTAGCACTCGTCTTAGGTGAGTGCTAACAAAACTAAACACCAAAAATTAAACGAAGGAGGTATCGTATGAAGATCAAACCACTCAAAGACAGGGTAGTTGTGAAGTACTCTGAGGAAGAAATGGAAAAGACAGCGGGCGGTATCTATGTGCCTGATGTGGCAAAGGAGAAGCCCCAGAAAGGAACAGTAGAAGCCGTGGGATCAGAGGTCAAAGAGGTGAAGAAAGGCAACACAGTGCTCTTTGACAAATATTCGGGATCAAAGATCAAGCTCAATGACACCGAATACTTAATCATCAAAGAAGAAGACATCTTAGGAATCATCGAATAAAAAAGGAGGAGATAAGACATGGCAGCAAAACAGCTATTGTTTGATGAGTCAGCAAGACAGTCCATTTTGAGGGGTGTGACCATCTTAACTGATGCAGTCAAGGCAACCCTCGGACCAAGGGGTAGAAACGTTGTGATAGACAGAAAGTTCGGCGCCCCAAACATCACAAAGGACGGCGTCACCGTTGCAAAGGAAATCGAGCTCAAAGACCCTTACGAGAACATGGGCGCACAGCTCGTCAGGGAGGTCGCATCAAAAACCTCTGATGTTGCAGGTGACGGAACAACCACTGCTACAGTGCTCGCATATTCCATTTATAAAGAGGGCATGAAGTATGTCACGGCCGGCGCCAATGCCATTGACATCAAAAGGGGAATTGATAAGGCAGTAGAGGTTGTTGTTGACGAACTCAAAAAGATGTCAAAGCCTGTTGCAGAGAAAAAGGAGATTGCACAGGTAGGAACCATTTCTGCAAACAACGACCCATCTATCGGAGAGATCATTGCAGATGCAATGGACAAGGTTGGAAAAGATGGCGTGATCACTGTTGAAGAGGCAAAGGCAATGGCCACAACCCTCGATGTGGTAGAAGGCATGCAGTTTGACAGGGGCTATATTTCCCCTTACTTTATTACCGATGCAGAGAGAATGGAGTGCCGTCTCGATGATGCATTCATACTTATCCATGACAAGAAAATATCGAGCATGAAGGACCTTCTTCCAATCCTCGAACAGATCGCAAAGATGGGCAAGCCCCTTCTCATAATAGCGGAAGAAGTAGAAGGCGAGGCCCTCGCAACACTGGTCGTAAACAAACTCCGCGGAACACTCCATGTCTGCGCAGTAAAAGCACCCGGCTTTGGAGACAGGAGAAAGGCAATGCTTGAGGATATAGCCATTCTCACAGGCGGGACAGTCATATCAGAAGACATAGGTCTCAAGCTTGAGAATGTAAAAATTAACGACCTCGGCAGGGCAAAAAAGATAACCGTTGACAAAGAGAACACAACAATCGTCGAAGGTGCTGGAGACCATGCAAAGATTCAGGGTAGGGTAAAACAGATAAAGGCCCAGATAGAAGAAACCACCTCCGACTATGACAGGGAAAAACTCCAGGAAAGGCTCGCAAAACTCGTGGGCGGAGTTGCAGTGATAAATGTAGGCGCCGCAACAGAATCAGAGATGAAGGAGAAAAAGGCAAGGGTTGAAGATGCCCTCCATGCCACAAGGGCAGCAGTCGAAGAAGGCATCGTCCCTGGCGGAGGAGTTGCGCTCATACGATGCATCAAGGCATTAGATAATATAAAATTAGACCACGACCAGCAGATCGGAGTGAGCATAGTCAAGAGGGCGCTTGAAGAGCCTATCAGGCAAATTGTTGCCAATGCAGGAATGGAAGGCTCTATTGTAGTTGAGAAAGTAAAGGAGTCAAAGGATGCAAGCTTCGGGTACGATGCTTACAAAGAAGAGTATACAGATATGCTCAAGGCCGGTATTATAGATCCCACAAAGGTTACAAGGACAGCACTCCAGAATGCAGCATCTGTTGCAGGACTGATGCTCACCACAGAGGTCATGATTACAGAGATACCCGAGGAAGAAAAGAAGATGCCTATGCCTGGCGGCGGAATGGAAGGAATGTATTAAAAAACAGAGCACAGAAACAAGAAGACAGAAGGCAGACTTTCGGAAGACAGGCAAAAAATCTGTCCTCTGTGATCTGTCTTCTGTCCTCTGTCTTTTTTGTGGTTGTAGTTTCAATCCCTAATCTGTTATCCTAATGATACCGATTTAAAAGTCATGTCTAAATAACATCCCGGAAAGTACTCGCAAGAATTACAATGCTAAAGGCATTCAAGATGAAAAACAATATCAAATTAATAGCAATATCACTATCTTTTCTTCTTCTATCATACATAGGCATCCAGCTCTTTGTGCCTTCAAACAGAGGAGGCAAACAGATAGAAATAGAGATACCCGAGGGGGCATCGTACAGGCAGGCAATAGATATACTTGCAAAGAACAATCTCATAAGGGACAAAAACCTCTTCACTGTTGTTGGCAGGATAACACGGCTCGACAAAAGGATAAGGGCGGGTTACTATGTTTTCTGGGGAAACATGAGTCCGATTCATGTCCTCATGAAATTAAAAAGCGGCAGGATCATCGAATACGAAATAACCATAGTCGAAGGCGACAGCCTTCTTGAAATAGGCAAGAAGCTTGCTTACAACAAAATCATGCCTTCGGAGGCATTTAATGCGCTCACAAAAGACAGAGGCCTTTTAAATTCCCTCGATATAGATGCACCGAGCCTCGAGGGATATCTATTTCCCCAGACATACAAATTTGCCAAAGGTGCAAAGCCGGTTGCCGTGTTAAAGTTGATGGTCAATAAAATGAGGGACGAGTTTAACGATAAACTGAGAGAGCGTGCAGAAGAGATAGGATGGAGTGAAAATCAGGTTTTGACACTGGCGTCCATCATCGAGCGGGAGGCCAAGACTGACGAAGAAAGGCCCCTCATATCCGCTGTTTATCACAACAGGATTAAAAAGGGCATGCCACTTCAGGCTGACCCGACAGCAATCTACGGCATAAAAAGCAACAGACATAAAATAACGAGGAATGACCTGAAGAAAAAGACAGACTACAATACATATGTCATAAAGGGATTGCCACCCGGGCCTATTGCATCTCCGGGGATAAAATCAATAGAAGCAGCATTATATCCTGCAAAGGTGCCTTATCTTTATTTTGTCTCTAAGAATGACGGGACGCATTATTTCTCAAAGACATTATCGGAACACAATGCGGCCATAAAGCGGATTAAGGCGAGGAAAGAGTCAGCAAGGCTTGAAAAACAGAGACTCTCTGCAAATAATATTTCAGAAGAGGACAAAGAAGGATAAAAATGATTGAAAGGAAGCAAACAAGGCAGATTCATGTAGGCAATGTGTCTGTGGGCGGAGGAAGTCCAATCTCTGTACAGTCTATGACAAAGACAGACACGAGGGATGTGAATGCAACTGTGAGCCAAATACTCGTCCTTGAGTCTGCGGGCTGCGAGATTATAAGACTTGCTGTTCCTGATATGGAAGCGGCCATTGCCCTCGGAAAGATCAAATCTCAAATCTCAGACCTCAAATCTCAAATTCCCATGATTGCCGACATACATTTTGACTGGAGATTAGCACTCGAGGCAATTAAGCAGGGAGTTGACGGATTAAGACTCAATCCCGGAAATATCGGCGCAAAATGGAAGGTCAAAGAGGTTGTTGCAGCAGCTAAAGAAAAAAATATTCCCATAAGAATAGGCGTAAATGCAGGCTCACTTGAAAAAGAGCTTCTCGAAAAATACGGCCACCCTACGCCGGAGGCGCTCGTTGAAAGCGCTGAAGGGCATATAAGAATTTTGGAAGAACTGAATTTCTTTGACATCAAGGTATCCCTTAAGGCATCGAATGTAATGAAGACAGTGGATGCATATAGATTGTTTTCCGAGAAGTATGATTATCCCCTGCACATAGGCATTTCAGAGGCAGGGCCTCCGTTCACCGGAATGATAAAGAGCGCTGTTGGTCTTGGAATGCTTCTCTCCGAAGGCATAGGAGATACCATGAGGGTTTCTCTCACTGCAGAGCCGGAGGAAGAAATACGGGTTGCTTACGAAATACTGAAATCCCTCGGGATAAGGCGGAGGGGGCCTGAACTTATCTCCTGTCCCACATGCGGAAGGTGTCAGGTTGACCTGAGACCTCTTGCTCAGAAGGTTGAGGATATCCTTAAAAATGTGAGCAAGCCTATCAGCGTTGCTGTAATGGGATGCGTTGTGAACGGCCCCGGAGAAGCAAGAGAGGCTGACTTCGGAATTGCAGGCGGCAAAGGCATGGGACTTGTTTTTAAAAAAGGGGAAGTGGTGAAGAAGGTAAAGGAAGATGAGTTGCTCAAGGCTCTTATTGATTTGATTGATGAGCAATAGGCTGCAACACCAATGCTTACCATCGACAGCATAAGGGACATCCAGATATATCAAAACAAAAACGGCTACCGTTTTTCTGTAGACGCACTCCTTCTCTTCTCATTCATTGGTTTGCCGAGGGTTAAAAAAATTGCTGACCTCGGCGCAGGCTCAGGCATTATCGGGATACTCCTTGCAAAAAAATACCAGCATGCAGAAGTCGCATTAATCGAACTCCAGAGAAGCCTTGCAAAACTTGCGGAGAAAAATGTCATTTTAAACAATCTCGATGATAGGGTAAAAGTTATTCGAGCAGATTTAAGAGAATTATCAAAAACCCGCCTGTTCACCCATTTACACATGCTCCCTTTTGCTGATTTTGACCTTGTCGTCTCAAATCCGCCTTTCAGAAAGGTGAAGACAGGCCGTCTAAGCATTGGCGATGAAAAGGCAATCGCAAGGCATGAGATTAAACTATCTATAAAGGATTTGGTGAAAGCAGGTTCTACACTTTTAAAACATCACGGAAGGCTCTGCATTATTCATCTCCCTGAGAGGCTGACAGAGATAATAGATGCCATGCAGGAAAACAATTTGGAGCCTAAACGTATGCGCTTTATCCATTCCACCATATCATCTGAAGCAAAAATGGTATTGATAGAAGCAGTCAAGGGAGGCAAGGCCGGACTTAAAATAGAAAGGCCTTTTTTTATTTATAATGAAGATAGAAGTTATACAGATGAGATGAGAGAAATCTATAACGAATGACCAGCTTTTTTAATTCCTTGTTCAATTCCTATTTGGGCATGTTTATGACACAGGCATTCTGTCATTCGATAATAGCCTTCATTGTCGTTGACAGGGCCGTGTATCTATGGAGCATAAACAATCCGTTGATAAGGCAGAGATTCCATCTCATAGTGGTCTTACTGCCTGTCTTTTCATTCCCTCTTTATCAGGCAATAAATCCTGACAGGGTCTCTGTATCATTCAGGATGGAAGCCCTTTTCGATATCAACAGGTGGCTGAATCTTGAGCTGTGGGAAACTATTCCACTGGGATTATTCTTCGTAGTCATCATGATCATTACAACCATAATCTTTATTTTTCAGGAGATGCTCCCGATCTTAAAACACACCGTGGAGTCGCGAAGGTCAGACATCGAGGCTGAAGAGGCCGATGATAATTCAGTTGCAGGTCAGGCCATAAAAAATCTGCCTGTGGAAAAACCCGATATCTTCATACTGGACGATGACGATCGTGTCCTTTTTTCGACAACGGGCAGAAATGCCGCTGTATTCATATCAACAGGACTCATAAAAACTCTCGATAAAGAGCAGTTGCAGGCAGCCATCGCCCATGAGATAGCGCACATTGCAAGAAACAAAAAGCCGCTGCTCATAGCCGTATTCCTTTTCAGGATAATCATGTTTTTTAACCCTGTGGCTCTTCTGGAATTCAGAAGGCTCGTTCAGGAAGAAGAAAAGATATGTGATGACATGGCAGTGGCTTTAACCCAAAAACCACATGCCCTGTCCGGGGCACTTAAAAAATTCTACCATAAAAACGGAGATGCCAATCCACTAAAGCTGAAAAAACTCTCGGAGATGAGGGATTCCATCGAAGAATACAGTCATAACGCCCATATTGAGAATAGAATACACAGACTGGAAAGCAGAGGAATCTGCAAGACAGACGGAGAATGGCTTAAGTTCATACTCACAATCACTGTAATCATGGGGATAAACTACTTTGTAGTATGATATATGCATGGAGAAGCCATGAATAAAAAATTTCTCAGCTTTTTTTATTTCGCACTGACTGTTGTAATACTCATTGCAGCATTGAAGATTTTCAACTATCTCCCCATGATGATCCAGAAAGATACAATGAGGAGGTATCACAGCATCGAAGATGTGAAGTCGAAATTAAACATTAAGGAAATCTCCGTCCCCTCCTATTTCCCCCAGAGCCTTGTATGGCCTCCGTCAGAGATATTTGCACAGAACAAGCCCTTCACCGCAGTGGTAATGGAGTTTAGACATGCTAGGATCGGGGACATCGCCCTCATTATATCCCAGGCAGACTCCAAAGACTTTAAGGCCGATGAAAAGATAAAAATAGTTCAGATCAAAGAAAAAATCAGTTACCCTTTAAAGGGCAGGACTGTAACGCTTGAGGCAGGCATGTGCAAAAACGAAGAGCCTTGCAGCAGGATTGTATGGGATGAGGGGCGATATAGGATAACCGTCACGGCAAAAGCAAGCCCTCCAGAGCTGCTGAAAATCTCAGAGAGCATGATACGATAGCCTCTCATACAACTTTCACCTCCACCTAAGAAAAAATTCCTGCCCAAAATAGGAAGTTCTTCCAATTTTATTCCTTTGAATTATCCGCTATAGTGTAATCAGATAAAAAAGAAATCTTCAAAAAAAGAGACCTAAAGGAGGTGAGAAAAATGCTCGCATACTATGAAGAAAAAGGTACGGGAAAAGGAATAGCCGCATTGTTGTTAGGTCCGATTTTAGGGCTGGTATACGTGATAGCCCTGCCCTTCATCGCCATTGCAACAATAGTGGTATTAATCGGGAAAAAGGCGCTGGGCGGAATCCTCAGTCTGATGAGGAACCTCGTATCCTTCGGATGGAGGCCTTCAGAGGCTTACCTGTCAGGGAAAAAGAAGAAAAAAACCACAAAAAAGAATTAGGAGGAATATATGTATACACTGTTCGATTTCATAACCTACATCAAAGGAGTGGAGTACATAGTAGCGATTTCGGCCATCGGGCTTTATATGCTTTATTGGGAGCTGCTGAAGCCAAAACCCTTTAAGTCCGTAGTTGAAACAGGCAGGGATGACATGCGCCATATCAGGAGAATGGGCTATGCCAATGCTATGAAGACCATCGGCAAAGTAATGGCAGCTCCCTTTATCGGTCTTGCATACATTGTCGCACTCCCCATTGGTTTTGCATATGCACTCGGCTCTGCAGTAATCAACGGCATACTCGGCCTTGCCGGCAAAGAAGCATCCTTTGGATGGAGGCCTTCGGAGGCATATCTGTCAGGCAAAAAAAAGGAGAAAAAAGAGAAAGATGAGACAAAAGAGTCTGAAAGCAAATAACTATTCAGAGTTTATGAACACACACAGGAATCAGCAATCCCTGCCGTAACATATATCCAATCGACAGGGATTGCTGATAAGGAGGGTAATAATGAAAAGATCAGCAATCCTTATTATTTTAACCATAATCTGCATTTTCTTTACGGCGTCCCTCTATGCAGAAATTACGAATTCAAATCTATTCTTCAAGCTGGACAGCATATCGGATAAATATGAGCCGGTAAAATTCAACCACTCAAAGCATATATCCATAGCAGGCAACTGCGGCATATGCCACCATCAGCATGGAAACAGCAGCACTCTTCCATGCAGGGACTGCCATTCTGTCAGTCCGTCCACATTCCGGAATTCCGTCGTCAACGGCTTTATGTCATGCAAAAACTGCCATGGAGTTTTTAATCCCAATATGCCGGGTATGCCGGGACTCAAAGCCGCATACCACCGTACATGCTTTCAGTGCCACAGGGGAATGGGCAATGTGGGAATAGACCCGAAAGGCTGCACCCAGATGTGTCATGCGAAAAAGGAACAAAGGGTAAGCATGAAGACAAGAAAGTAAAGGAGGACTATTTATGGATAAATTAAAAGACAACAAAAAAGACAGTCCAACAATAAGCCGCAGAAATTTTTTAATCGGCAGCGCTGCAGCCATCGGAGGCACTGCGCTTCTCGGAAGCTATAAGGATGCATCTGCATCAAAGGAATTCTCAGGATGGCCTGACCGCTTTGGATGCCTTACTGACCTGACAGCATGTGTCGGATGCAGGAGTTGCGAAAAGGCATGCAATGAGGCAAATAACCTACCCAAGCCGGCTGTCCCATTCGACGAAGGCTCTGTCTTTAAAGAAAAGAGAAGGCCGACTGCACAGGCATATACCGTAGTTAACCAGTACAAAAACCCAAAAGACATGAGCAAACCCATTTACAGGAAGATACAGTGCAACCACTGCAATGAGCCTGCATGCGCATCCGCATGCCCTATTCATGCATATACAAAAACGCCTGAAGGCGCTGTACTCTACGACCCTGAAAAGTGCTTTGGATGCAGGTACTGCATGATAGCATGTCCTTTCTATGTCCCTGCATATGACTACGAAAGCGCCTTTGAACCGAAGATCGTGAAGTGCGTCATGTGCCACGACAGGATTAAAACCGGAGGCATACCTGCATGTGCAGAGGCATGTCCTGTTAGTGCAGTGACATTTGGCAAAAGAAACGATCTCATAAAAGTTGCACGGAAAAAGATAATGGAGAACCCTGACAGGTATATCGACCATATCTATGGCGAACACGAGGCTGGAGGCACGAGCTGGATGTATATATCCGGAGTGCCGTTCGAGCAACTGGATTTCCCTGTAAATCTCCCGAAGAATCCGCTAATCGAAGAGACAAAAGGATTTCTCAGTGCAGTGCCTGTTGTCTTTACTGTCTGGCCTGCCATGTTCGGTATGGTCTATGCAGCACTGAGGCACAGGGAGGAGATTGAAAAAAATTCAAGGCATAAAAAAGAGGAGGACAGACATGAGTAATGGTTCATTGACAAAAACCGAAAACTTCAGGTCATGGTTTATGAATAAGCTGCTCATGGGAATGTCTTGGTCGGAATACAGCAGAAGGCTCATAACTCCTTTCAATATTGTTGCTGCCATTATACTGAGCATAGGCATTCCTGTCATCGCAATACGTTTTATGAACGGCCTTGCCTCGGTCACACACGCATCAAATGAATATCCATGGGGAATTCTCCTCGGCTGGGGACTCTTCGGCGGCGTCCCTCTCTCAGCAACAGGATTTGTAATGGGAACAGCCTATTACATATTCGGATTCAAGGGATATAAGCCCCTCGTGAGGCTCGGCATACTCACAGGATTTATGGGCTATTTGTTTGCCGTAATCTATCTGATGACAGACCTCGGAAGGCCATGGCGCATCTACTATCCCATGATAATTGGCTTTGGAACAGCATCTGTCCTGTTCCTTGTGGCATGGCATGTTGCAACCTATCTGACCGTTCAGTTCATAGAATTCAGCGAGGCAATACTTGAATGGCTCAAATCAAGAAGGGTCTACAAGTGGGCGACGATGGTCATCATTGGCATGACTATCGCAGGCATAATACTCTCGACGCTCCATCAGTCGGCACTCGGCGCATTATTCCTCCTTGCCCCCGGAAAGATGCACCCCCTATGGTACTCATCGTATCTGCCCCACCTCTTTCTCAGCTCAAGTATTTACGCTGCTCTCGCCATGGTAATTGTCGTAAGCACCCTTATTGCAAAATTCATGAGGAGCGCTGCAGACAATAATTTTCTCGGAAATATCGACAGACTCACCATCGGTCTCGGAAAGGGTGCATGCATTGGCATGTTTGTCTATTTTGTATTAAAGCTTGTGGGCATTGCCCATGACAACAACTGGCATCTCCTCGCTACGCCTTATGGAAAGTGGTTCACAGTGGAGATACTCGGCTTTGTGCTCATGCCTGCAATGATCCTCACATACGGCGTTAAGAAATCCAGCGCCGGCATAGTGAGGTTCGGAGCCTTTTACGCTGTTTCAGGCGTTATATTGAACAGGATTAATGTCTCCATAATAGCATTCAACTGGAATCTGCCCGACCATTTACACCACATTATTCCTCCGTGGCAGGAAGTGGCTATTGTGGCTGCCATAGCAACAATACACATCCTCATCTTCAGATGGATAGTAAATCGCATGCCTGTTGTGCGCGAACATCCGGAATACAGGGAGTTTCATTGAGATGCTTTCACAAAACACACATACGGGGATCATGGTGGCGCTTCTTTTATTGATCTTTGCAGCCTCGCCTGCAGAACCACAGAATAGCGCTCTTTCTGACGAGGCGCAGAAATGCCTTTCATGCCATTCGCAGCATGGGCTGGTCAAGACATTCGAGAATAAAGACACGTTGGTAGCATATGTGGATTCTGAGAAATTTAAAGCCTCTGCCCACGGTTCACTGAAATGCTCAGACTGTCATGTCGATTTTGCAGGAGAGAAACATCCACAGAGGAGATTCAGGAGCAAGGAGCAGTACAAGACAAAGTCCGCAATGACCTGCAGAAAATGCCACAGGTACGAGCAGATAAAGACAAAATCCATTCATTCCATGCTATTGAGCGAAGAAGAGTCTGGAATGTCACATCCATGCACCAACTGCCACGGCTCACATTCAATAATGCCGGTCAGCAGAAAGACATTCAAGAATGAAGAACAGTATTGTTTAAAATGTCATGGGCATAAATTGAATATGGGCTTTAAAAGCGGCGAAAACCTGTCGCTAAAAATAGACCTGTCCCTGCTGCAAAATTCGGTGCACAAAAGGCTGAGTTGTTCTGACTGCCATTTTGGCTTCTCCCATTCTCAGCATCCCCAGAGGAACTTCAAGAGCAGGAGGGATCTTTCCATTGCAAACTCAGAAACCTGCAGGCGCTGCCACTTCGATAAATATACAAAGACAATGGAGAGCATTCATTATGCAATGCTCAGTCAGGGATACCTCAATGCACCGGTATGCACAGACTGTCATGGCTCCCATTCGATACTGCATTTCGGAAAAGAAAGAACTATCATTGCCCAGAGGTGCAGGAAATGCCATACAGGGATATTTGAGGTGTATTCGAAAAGCGTGCACGGCAAGGCCCTCTTTGACGAGCATAATCAGGATGTGCCTGTGTGCATAGACTGCCACACAGCCCACGACATAAAAAACCCGCTCACGCTGGATTATCGAGAAAAGATACCGGACATGTGCAGCAACTGCCACGCAAATGAGGCGGTGGTGAGAAAATACGGACTCTCAACGAATGTGGTAAAGACATATCTATCGGACTTTCATGGAGTAACGCTGAGTTTTTACAGAAAACAAAGGGAAGAGTTCAATAAGCCTGCACGCCAGATAGCAGTATGTACAGACTGCCACGGCACCCACAATATAATCAGCACAAGGAGCACAGACCCTGCAACAGTAAAGGCAAATCTCGTCAGGAGGTGTCAGCAGTGCCATAAGGATGCGGCAAAGAATTTTCCTGATGCGTGGCTTTCACATTATGAACCGACCCTTGCAAACGCACCGCTGGTATTTATTGCCACAATGATATACAAGATATTTATACCTATTATGGTAATAGGCATTACCCTGCAGATTCTTTTGCATATCTGGCGATATGCAGTAAACAGGTGAAGGGAGGATTATATGACAGACCACAAAATAAAACGTTTTAGCACATATCGGATTGCCGAACACTGGGTACATATGGCAATTTTTATTGTCCTCGTTGTCACCGGACTATCCCAGAAATTTCATTCCCTTGATGTTTCCATGTGGCTTATCTTTCACCTGGGAGGGATCGATTATGTAAGGCTCATCCACCGTTATGCTGGCATGGTATTTTTGGTCATTACTGCACTCCATATCATAGCAGGGATAGTATGCGTTGCAGCTAAGAAATGGCCGCCTTCCATGGTCATCAATAAAAAAGACTTCAGCGATGCGATACACAATATCAGATATTATCTCGGCGTGGAGACACAACCCGCGGCCTGCGACCGTTACAGTTACAAACAGAAGTTCGAATACTGGGGCGTTCTCATCGGCTCTGTTATAATGATCTTTTCCGGCCTTATACTCTGGTTCCCCGTATTCGTCACGCGCCTCCTCCCCGGAGAGATTATTCCTGCGTCAAAAGTGCTGCACACCAATCAGGGATTCCTGATGTTTCTCATTATTGCCCTCTGGCATATCTACAACTCCATATTCAGCCCCGAGATATTTCCCATCGACAAGAGCATATTCACAGGTTCGATATCGAGGGACAGGATGCTCCGTGAGCATCCTGTCGAGCTCGCACGAATGGAAGGCAGACCCATAGCAATGATAGATGCCATGCATGATAAATGAGAGTTTAGAAGTCAATGAATATTTACCCTGAAGTTGTATTTTTAGATTTTTGCTTTATAATTACATCATGGGTGAAGAAAAAGGGAGTTTGCGAAAAAGAATAACCCTATCAGTGACGCTGGGCATGTCCATAATCTTATTGAGCCTTGGCATTGTCAGTTACTATATCATCGAGAAAAACATCGAGGATTCCCTGAATAAAAAACTCGCCCTCGCACGCCTCATCAGGAACAATATAGACAACATCATAAAAGAGAATATAAACCGCCTGTACGACATATCCCTGACAGGCAGCGTAAATCTTGAAGACAATGACCTGAGCCCTGAAAGGGAAGCCCTTAATACTGCATACAGGTATTCCATATTCACCGATGGAATATTCCTCCTCGATAAAGGAGGCAATGTCATCCTGAATTATCCGGAGAAGATAAAGTATACCAACCTCAATCTACTGAGCATCGAGCCGATAAGCAGGATGATTGCAACAGGGAGACCTGTTGTATCAAACATCTACGGCAGTGATACGGCAAAGAGAAAGGTCTTATTCGTACTTGTACCCTTAAAGGATAAAAACGGAAACCATGTTGGAGCAGCGGGTGGTAAGGTTGATCCCACCAATCCGGTCCTCACAAATATGCTGAGGTTCACCGATATAGGGGAGAATACATTCATAGACATTATCGATTCCAACGGTATAGTCATTGCTTCATCAAGGCCATCACGGACGCTCACATACTGCGACTACAACAAATTCTTCAGCACCATAATAAATTCAAAAAAAGAACGCGTAACAACATGCCACCAATGCCATGAGCAGGAGAAGAGGAAGAAATCCACAAATGTCGTGGCATTCGTACCCCTCGAAATGGCACCATGGGGCATATCCATACAGGAACCCGAAATAGATGTCTTTGGTCCCTCCATGCAGTTAAAAAAAACATTTGTGGCACTCGGTATAATCTTTATAGGGACGGCATTCATACTGGCCATAGGCATAAGCAGGAGCGTGGTCGATCCAATAAAGGAATTGATAAAGGCAACGGACCGGATATCAAGGGGAGACCTTTCAGAGCCTGTTGCGGTTCAGGGCAACGACGAGATAGGGGTCTTAAGCCGGAGTTTTGAGGCCATGAGGGAAAAACTTAACATGTCCATCGAGAGCATAAAAAATTATAACCTTGAACTCGAAAAAAGGGTTAAGGAAAGGACGCGGAAGATAAAAGAAGGCCAGCAGAGGATCAAGAACCTGCTAAACAAGATAATCTTTACTGAAGAAGAGGAAAGAAAGAGGATAGCGCGAGACCTCCATGACGATACAATACAGGACCTCGCGGCGCTTCTCATGAAGATTGATATGTGCAAGCTCTATCCCGAACAGATTTCAGCAAATAAAATTGACGCTATCAGGGAAATAGTTCTCAAAACTCTTGATGGACTCAATACAGCCATACAAAACCTTAGGCCATCCCTTCTCGATGACCTTGGACTGGAAGCAGCAATTAAATGGCTCCTTGATATCCATTTGGGGAAAAAAGGGATAAACATCTTTTACAATATCACAGGAGTCAAGGGAAGGCGTTTCAGTCAGGATATAGAGATAAGGCTCTTCAGGATTATACAGGAGGCGATTGTAAACATCTCACGCCATGCAGCCGCAGAAAATGTCTTTGTGAATTTCAAGGCAGACAGCAATCATATAATCATGGAGATAGAGGACGACGGCCAGGGTTTCGATGTCAAAACTCTTTTTCAGCAGACGATCCATGCCAGAAAGGACTTCAGGGGATTGGGACTTCTGGGCATGAAAGAGCGGGCATCTCTTATAGGGGGAAACATGGATATACATTCTGTGCCGGGTTGTGGCACAAGAGTGAGTCTTAAGGTTCCGATAAAAATGGAGGGAGAAGAAGATGTCTAAAATCAAAGTCCTTATCGCTGACGACCATGTGCTTGTAAGGGAAGGTATTGCAGCATTCCTTAAAACATGCGGTGACATTGAGGTGGTTGCCGAGGCATCTGACGGGCTTGAGGCCATAAAAAAGATGGGAAAGTTCCATCCGGACATAGTCATAATGGACATAAACATGCCGAAGCTAGGAGGATACGAGGCGACAATAGAGATGAAAAAAATAAGTCCTGGAATAAAAATACTTGTGCTTACACAGTATGAAGACAGGGAATACATATCAAGGTTTTTAAAGGCCGGCGTATCAGGGTACCTGCTTAAAAAGGCAGTGGGAAGCGACCTCATTGCAGCTTTAATGGCCATCAACAGGGGGGAATTATATCTCCATTCATCAATTACTTCTGAGGTTGTTGCAGGCTATCTTGGCAAAGACAGGCAGACAATGGTGGAAGACCCTTATGAAAAACTGACCGACAGGGAAAAACAGGTCTTGAAACTGATAGCAGAGGGGTATACTCATAAAGAGGTGGCAGAAATGCTCAATATCAGCACCAAGACTGTTATAGCACATCAGACAAATATAAGCGAAAAGCTCGACATCCACAGCCGTTCGGCTCTTATTAAATTCGCCATCCAGAGAGGGATAATAAAAATAAATCAATAAGCATTGACTTTAATCCTTTCATCCATTAATTTACATATATGCTTTCATACATCCTCAAACGCCTTTTATTAATGATTCCACTTATATTTGGGATAACCCTTATAACATTCACCATCATCCACCCTACGCATGGAGACCTTGCGGGAAGAGAGACTATATCAGACTAACAACTTTCTTTTCAGCTTTCCTAATGACCTCCTCACATACCAAGCCCCTATCTGAATCTTAACCTGCTGTAAATCATCAAACCTTCTCTGAAAACAACTATGATCGTGATAAACCAAATCTATAATTTAATCCTTTAATTTATGTTCTCTGACATTGTACTGGATTGGGCTTGATAACATCTCCATCAGAAGAGAAGTATTCGCTCTTTACCAGCATCCTGTTTCTGCTAATGTTGTGCATTCAGAAACAGTAAGCTCAATGGGTTTAGGTTTTAGTGAAGATGTATCTATTGTGATTGATGGCTGAGTGATGTAATAATCAAGACTACCAAATAGGTTGTATATCTTCTCTATGAAAACAGAATGAGGGCTTAAGTAACTTCTGGTAAACCTGCTAATGTCCATGGGTATCTCCTCTTGTGGTTGTGGGGGAGGTGAAGTTCCCCAGCTCCAGCCATTAATACTTACACTTGCAGGAATGCCACCAAAAACCAATGGAATACCTAATGCAGTAACTGTAACATTATTTGGGTCAACTAAATTTACACCCTTAAGCATCTTCCCTGACCAGCCCCCAATCTGTGCATTTAATGTAAGGTCTAATGTTGTAACATTCATTGTTGGCTGAGTTGTCAAACCTATTGTAGAGGCAGTAATTACTGCAGAGTTGGCTGTGATTGTGCCTGCACTGTCTATGTCGCCTATCGTTGTCAATGTTACAGAATTGACTCCGGCGTTGATGTCTGTGAATTTAAAGCTATTGTATTTGTGCTTATATCTACATTGCCTCCAGTTGTGACTGCTCCTGCAATTGTGGTTACACCACTGCCGACAAAGGGGTCAGGTCTTTACTTTTACTATTTATTATTTACAATCCTGCTTATTGTTGTATAATACAAGCCAAGATAATCTGCAACCTCTTTTTGGCTGTAACCATATCTGTTAATCGCCTCTTTTATCTGTTCGTTTCTGCCTTTTCTATTCAACAACATTCCTTCCTTAAATATCTCCTTCAGTGCAGGCCTATTTATATATCTCTGACTTCTTGGTATCTCTTTTATATCTTCATATCCTTTTACATACTTAG